>NZ_JAUOSO010000002.1:0-380518 GCF_030548905.1 Shewanella sp. 2_MG-2023 | reverse complement strand
GCAGGGTGTGTAAGCGTTGTGAGGCGTTGAGCTAACCTGTACTAATGACTCGTGAGGCTTAACCATACAACCCAGATAAGTTTTACGCTGAGTTGATGGTAACTAGATTTATTACTTACTGTGAAAGGTAAGACTTAGTGAAGAATATAAAGCACTTAATAAAGTATCGTCATAAAATGCTCCTGCATTTATGACATCAAGTACATCCATGTACTTGAAACTCAAAGAAACAGCTTTCCGAATTTAGTTAATCGCTTTTGCGGTTAACAACCCAATTTGCTTGGTGACAATAGCATTGTGGTACCACCTGATCCCATCCCGAACTCAGTAGTGAAACGCAATCGCGCCGATGATAGTGTGGGGTCTCCCCATGTGAAAGTAGGTCATCGCCAAGCGCCTAATACTGAAAAAGCCCTAACACAATGTGTTAGGGCTTTTCTTTGCCTAAAAAAAAGTTCAACCGCGGGTTTAGACACATCAACAGTTGATACTGTGAGCGATATGCCCATATGCCCTTACAAGGGTAGTAAAAAATAGGTCATCGCCAAGTGCCCCATAACTTTAAAATTAGTGCCTCTTAATTGAGAGCAGATAGCCCGTTACTCACGTAGCGGGCTTTTTTGTGTCTGGAATTTGAGTGAATGAGTTAGTTAGTCGCTATAGCTAACAGACAGTGTGGTCTATATGCCCATGTACCCTTACAAAGATAGTCAAATAGGTCATCGCCAAGCACCCCATATCTTTAAAATTAGTGCCTCTTAATTGAGAGCTGTTAGCCCGTTACTCAGGTAACGGGCTTTTTTGTGTTTGGAATTTGAGTCAATGAGTTAGTAGCTAAAGCTAACTGATAGTGTGGTCGATATGCCCATGTGCCCTTACAAGGGTAGTAAAAATAGGTCATTGCCAAACGCTTAATTGAGAGCTGACAGCCAATTAATGATGTAACGGTTTTTTGTCTTCAATTTTGAGTGATTCAGAGCGTGTGTTGACAAAATAATGCTTCAATTAAAATCGATTCACTACCTTGATTTGAATAAGGTTTCGTTTAATCTGTGAATTTTAAGATCTGCAAAATTAAATAGTTAATTGAATTTGATGTTTTTATTTCAATAAATAAGTGTATTGAGTCGCTTTATTCATTTACTAAAACAACAAGAAAAGATTCAAGTTTTATACTGAACGCAGATTTATAGCAAGCCCGTGATGTTACCCTTTGGTTAAGCTTGGTCGGTTGTTGTTAGGTGTTGTTTTGAAAATGTAGCATGTTATTTAATTGTAAATTGATCTAGTCGGCATATACAGTATTTGATTATTCAATTTATCTATTTTGGTTATATAATCTTACATCTGGTTACTGCCTATGCGGTAGGGATAAGCTTTTACAATGCAAAATATGATGAATTTGATATCACAACGTTGGCAATACAACATCGATTTAACTGCTGAAGCGTTAAATACGAATATCTATATCTACTCATTGAATGAAGCTGGTGAGCTTGGATTATCATTAAGTTCTAAAAATCAACAATCGACTCCAGATCCTAATCTTCAAGCGCTTATATTCGATCATGTTAACCAAGCTTATACTTCCCATAAGCAGCTGCTAGTTGTCCAGTTTGTTTATGGGCAGCACGCATATTACTTCCGATTAAAAGTCATTACAGGCTCTCACCATCGTCCTATCGGTTATTTAGTTACTGAGCTTAACTCTGAAACACCAAAAGCTTCTGATGATGCATTTCTATCCTTGTGTGTCGAAAACATATCCCTTGTTTACGCTGAAGAAACAAGTCGAGTTCTCCATGCTCCTGAGTCAATCAACTTACAAAACTTTATCAATTCTTTTCAAGAGCATATTTGGGTTAAGAACTTACAAGGGCAATATGTTATATGTAATGAAAGTGTAGGCCTAGGGTGGAATAAATCACGTTCAGAGATCATTGGCAAAAACGATGAACAATTATTTGATTCTGCAACGGCCAAAAGTTTTAAACAAGGTGACAGCCAAGCTATATCAGCGAAGGAACCCATTGTTGTAGCAGAATGCGAACGTATCGATCAGCATAATAACCGTCATTGGTTAGAAACGATTAAAGCACCGTTAATGGATGGTTGTGATGACTTAGTCGGCGTTATTGGCATTACACGTAATATTGGTCGGCATAAAGAAGCGCAGACACAATTGATGCTAGCTGAAAGCGTATTTGAAAATACTGTTGAAGGTGTACTGGTTACTGATAGAGACGGTAATATCACTGAAGTTAATGCCGCTTTCAGTAAAATAACCGGCTTTAGTCGAGAAGAGGCCATTGGTCAAAATCCACGAATTTTGAACTCAGGCAAACATGATGATTTATTCTTTTCACAAATGTGGAATACCTTATTAGTTAAAGGTAAATGGCATGGCGAGATTTTCAATAAACGCAAGTCAGGAGAAGTGTTCCCTCAGTCAGTGACTATTAACGCTGTATATAGTCAGAAAGATCAAATTAACTTTTTTGTTGCGGTTTTTACTGATATATCTGCGCAAAAACGAAATGAAGAAATGTTGGTCAATTTATCTTATTACGACAGCTTAACTCAACTCCCCAATAGAGTATTATTTCGTTCTAACTTGCAACAACAAGTAGAAAGGGCCTTTAAGCAACAGACGCAACTGGCGGTCGTATTTTTCGATATTGATTTCTTTAAGCATATAAACGACAGCCTTGGTCATGATGTGGGTGATCAATTATTGGTTGAAGTAGGTAAAAGGTTATCTGAGCTTAGCTGTGAACAATGCATTGTTGGTCGATTAAGCAGTGATGAGTTTGTTCTCTTGCTGACAGATATTACCCAAAATGAAATGGTAACGAACCATATCAATAAGATTAAGACCTTGATAGAGCAGCCCTTCAAGTTTGATGATAATCCTTCTATACGAGTAACACTAAGTATGGGGGTTTCGGTCTTTCCTCATGACTCTTTAAACAGTGAACATTTACTGCAAAACACTGATACAGCCTTGCATATGGCTAAGCAAAGTGGCCGTAATAACATCACTTTTTATGACTCAACAATGACGATGAACTCTGCTGAGCATTTCAAAATCCAAAGTGCATTACATGAAGCAATTCAAGACAACCAATTTCATTTGGTCTATCAGCCGAAAATATCATTAGTCACAGGAAAATTAGTGGGGTTAGAGTCTCTTATTCGTTGGCAGCACCCTGAGTATGGTTTAATTTCACCTGCTGAGTTTATTCCAATTGCTGAGAAAACTGGGCTAATTCATGAAATTGGATTACAAGTATTAACTATGGCTTGTAAACAAGGCGTTAATTGGCTTAACGCTGGCTATCGTTTTGGCCATTTAGCGGTGAATGTCGCGAGTTTACAGTTTCAGCGCACAAGTTTTATCGATAATGTTGAACGAATATTATCTGAAACCGGCTTTCCGGCTGATTTACTAGAATTAGAGATGACCGAAAGCTGCATGATGTATGAACCTGATAGAGTCATATCAGATTTAAAACGCTTAGGTAACCTTGGGATTCAATTATCTGTAGATGATTTTGGTACGGGATACTCATCATTAAATTATCTTAAGAAGTTACCGATCAATGTACTTAAAATTGATCAGTCCTTTGTGTCAGATATTCCATTTGACAGTAATAATACTGCCATTGCTAAAGCAATAATTGTACTTGGACATGCGCTAAAGTTAACTGTCATAGCTGAAGGGGTAGAAACAAAAGAACAGGCGGCCTTTTTACTGGAAAATGGCTGTGACCAAGCTCAAGGGTATTATTTTAGCAAACCACAGTCTGCGAAAGCTCTCACTTCGCAATTACCTTTATTATAACGTTGTACTTAACCCTATCTTTTTAAAAGCGGTAATTTATATATTACCGCTTTTTCATGGGTAAAATTTTATTGAACTAACCTACAACAATCCAGCATTAAGCGTAGGTGTCGATTCCTACGCTTTCTTGTTGATCAGATTGAGAACTAATTTGGGCAAGTGTTTCCAAAAATACACTGCCAATATCTTTGGCAGATAAATCCTCAGTCAATGGTTTTAGTTCATCTAATGCATTTTTTAATTCAACTTGTTGCTCTTTCGTCAGAGAACTTAGCATGTCTGAAACTTGCGTTTGTTCATCTTCTGATAATGTTGCTACAGCAGGTTCAAGACCTGGTGGAGTTGAGCCAGGTGGTGGTGGAGGCGGGCCTTTCGGTTTGTCTGCTGCGCTTATATCGAACTGATTCGTAGAGCTTGAGATATTGAGTGAACTCGTATTAATTTGCATGTTAGCCTCTATTATCTTTTTTGACGTTGAGGTGGCTTATGATCCTCTGGGACTGCCACAAGTTGGTCATCCATCATTTGGCATGTCGCTGAAATTTCATCTCCTTTAGGAGTGGTGATGTTTACCACGTCATTTTCTGTTTTATCTTCACAGAGGGTATAAGCTTCTTGAGGCGGTTTTCTCTTTTGCCTTTGTTGTTCTTGAGCCAATAAAGCGCTAGAAAAACCAATGCTGGTAATGAGAACTGAGCTGATAACAAGTAATTTTTTCATGTAAGTTCCTATTTATTGATGAATCTAGGTATTTCTTATTGATGAATCTAGTTTTTGGGTGAGTTTTACCATACCAAGTAAATATGCAGGAAATGTGCAGAAACGAAGGAGATTGTAATTAGCTTGTTTAACGAACTAGTGAGAACAAGAACAGATAGATATACTCAGTTAACATGTAAATTGCGATCCAATATTATCACCATGAGAATAATGGCTTGTTCATAAATTTTATTTTTATATCTAAACCTTGGTAAAACCTGAATGAAAATTTCTCAGAAGTTATTTTTAGCCTTTGTCGGCCTGACGAGTGTGGTGCTTATTGCAACCTTATCTCTTGCTCGATGGGGTTTTGATCAAGGTTTTATAAGCTATACAAACTCCTTACAACAAGAAAGGTTAGAAGAGCTCGCTGTTTCATATTCTGAGCTTTATCAACAATCAGCTTATGATTGGAACAATGTTTCGAAAAAAAAGTTTGCGCAAATTATTCGTCAGTTTACGCCATTACATGGACCGTTTGAGGGGGCTGAACGAAAAGGTCCCCCGCCAAGACCTAAACATAAGCCTCCTCGGTTTGATGGACCTCCACCGCATTTGACTGGTGAAGCTAGAGGTGATCTGCCGCCTCATTTAAGAGACTCAAATCAAACAGTGCCGCCTAAACGACGCAGGCCTGTTACTGCATTGTATTCAATTTCAGGACAGTTATTGGCCGGCGATAAGTTTGATATTCTCGGTTCAACCATTTCTGTTGACGTCACATATAATGACCAAATCATAGCCACGCTATATACAAAGGCGGTTGTCAAAGTAAACAGTATTTCGGCAGAAGCATTTTCTAAGCAACAGCTCTGGACAAGTATTTGGATAGGTTTGTTGTGCTTGATTCTGGCCAGTTTAATTTCTTGGGTGCTAGCACGTTTGCTACTTATTCCCGTTCGTGAAGTCGTTAACGGGATTTCTCATTTATCGAAAGGAAATTATAATGAGCGCTTCAAAGCAGCTAGAGAGGATGAATTAGGGTTGTTAATGAATGATATTGATCATTTAGCCATGACCTTAGATAAAAACCGTACGGCAAAAAATAGATGGTTTGCTGATATCTCCCATGAACTTCGCACCCCACTGAGTATTCTATGTGGTGAAATTGATGCGATAAAAGCCGGCATAAGACCTTTTAATCAGCAACAACTGACTTCACTTGAGCAAGAGGTGATGCGGATTAAGCATTTAGTGGATGATTTATATCAATTATCACTATCCGATGTTGGCGGGCTTAAATATCATTTTGAACCCACCGATATTACACTATGTATTGCAGAAACCTTGAACTCATTAGCTGATAAAGTGTCAGATAAAGGGTTATCGCTTAACTTTATTCATACAAAAACTATCACAATCAATGGCGATAAAATGCGCCTCCAACAACTTTTATACAATGTTATATTAAATTCAGTGGCTTACACCGATAGCCCTGGCTGTATAAATATTGATTTGATTGAAGAGTTAGGTTCACTATCAATATTAATCAATGACACTAAGCCCGGTGTGCCACTCGACGAGTGTGAATTGTTATTTGATGCATTACATCGACAAGACAGTTCAAGAGTCAGACGAAGTAATGGTGCAGGGTTAGGGTTAACCATTTGCCGTAATATTGTAGAAGCCCATAATGGCCACATCACTGCAAGGCCTTCGAACCTAGGCGGTCTTTGTATTGAAATTTCCTTACCCACTTTATAAGAGTCATATTAATGATGAATGTAAGTCATCCAAAGATGAAAGTGTTGATTGTTGAAGATGAACCTAAAATTGCACAGATATTAGTTGATTTCCTGACACTGGAAGGCTTTGATACCCAGGTTTTACACGATGGACTCAACGCAGTTGAAACAATCAAGCAAGGTAACATTGATTTCGTCATACTGGATCTCATGCTGCCATATAAAAATGGACTGACGATTTGTAAAGAAGTGCGACAATTTTCAAGTATTCCACTGCTGATGCTGACTGCAAGAGTTGAAGAAATCGATCGTCTTATTGGTTTAGAAGTAGGGGCAGACGATTACGTATGTAAACCGTTTTCTGCAAGAGAGGTGGTCGCTAGAGTTAAAACCATTTTGCGACGAGTCGATGCAGCGCCTCAAACAAACGAAGATGAAATTGCTTATAAGCATCTGCTAATTAATATTCAACGCTTTAAGTGCAGCGTGTCTAGTATTGAGGTTGATTTAACCCCTGTTGAGTTTAGATTATTGCATACAATGCTTAAACGCCCCGGTGTTGTTCACTCAAGAGATAGCCTGATGCAAGTCTGCTACATTGACGATCGCGTTGTCAGCTCACGCACTATAGACAGCCATATTAAAAATTTACGCTCTAAATTAACGCTAAATAATACCCAAGTAAATTTACTTCAATCTATTTACGGAGTGGGTTATAAATTTGAATAACTTTACTTTATAGGCTTTATTAGGCAGTTATTAAGCCTAACAATATTCAATATTTAGGCTTTTTTTGTAAACTCAGTTTGTTTTCTCGCACCTAGGCTAGCTTTTGTTTAGAATAGCCATGAATTATTACTCCCCTTAGCCATCGCTATTTGGGAAAAGTTAACTGAGGCGGACTGTTTTTCTGCCTAGGAGCCTTAATGCAACTGTTTGTAAAAGATTTAACCGTTATCGATTTTTCTTACTTATGTCCAATTCGTGGCATGGTAGGTGAAAGCTGGATTGTAGATGTACTACTTGATGGCGGCTTAGATGAGCAAAACATGGTTCTTGATTTTTCCAAGGTCAAAAAAACCATCAAAAATACCATTGATGATGTTGCCGATCACCGTTTACTCATTCCTACCGCTTGCGGCGAAGTTCGCTGGCAGCAAAAAGGCGATCGTGTTTGGATGGACTTTTCAAGCAAACTTGGTGATATCCATTTAGCTTGCCCATCCGAAGCATTTGCACTTATCCCAACTGAAGTAATTGACTTTGAAAGTGTTAATTCATTTTTGATTAAAGCATTACGTGAAGCTTTACCTGATAATGTTGAAGGGATTAGCTTAACATTACGTAATGAAGTATTAGACACGCCTTACTATCACTACACTCATGGTTTACGTAAACATGATGGCAATTGTCAACGGATTGCACATGGACATAGAAGCCCGATCACCGTATTTGAAAATGGCATTGCTGCGCCTAAATGGGACCAGTACTGGGCTGATAGATGGCAAGATATTTATTTAGGTAGCGAAGAAGATGTAGTTGATGTCGCGACGCTTGAGTTATCTAAACAAGCGGATGTTAATGACAATAGTCATTATGGATTTCATTACCAAGCCCCACAAGGGGATTTTCAATTAGCGATGCCAAGAGACTGTTGTGACATTATTCCTCATGACACTACGGTAGAACTATTAGCGCAGTTCATTGCTGAAACAATGGCGAACAAAACCCCAAGTTCTGAATTCAAAGTTATTGCATTCGAAGGCATAGGTAAAGGTGCGATAGCGGTAAAATGAATGTGTGAGCAATGAGTGTCATATAGAGACTCATTGCCTTTTCTTTTAAGCTGTTAATCTTCTGAGCAGTAACTCCTTTTTTTTCCTTCTAATTATCCATCATTTGTCTATTAGCATTCTCAACTGTCATTTTTCTTTTGGCATTTATCTTTAGTTATTTATTTTTCGTTATTTACCTGTACTCATTTATCTGTGTTGATACAAATTTGAATAAATTACCACAACCCCTTAGTATTAAAAGATAATTTGAGTGTCTCTAAATTCATGGTTCTTAAGGTACATAATGGCTGCTAAATTTTTAATCCGTGTCGGGGTAACATCGTTGATGGGACTGATATCGTTCGCTTTTACTGCACAAGCTGAAATCAATTTACAAGGTAAATTCGAGCAAGGTGCGTTGGTAAGGGGTCATGTTCCAGCAGGAAGCACGGTCAAACTTAATGGTGAAGATGTTGCTATTACGGCAAAAGGCGAATTTGCCATTGGTTTCGAGCGTGAAGCTAAAGCAGAGCAAATGCTTGAAGTCGTTTACCCAAGCGGGTTAACCGAGCTAAAACCGCTTAATATAGCGACCAAAGAATATAAAATTGATCGGGTTACTGGGATCAGTAAAAAGATAATGAAACCCAATCCCGCTGCACAAGAAAGAGCCGCAAAAGATGCTAAACAAACTCGTGCAGCAAGAAATACCTTTAGTGAGCAAACTGCATTTATGCAAGACTTCATTTGGCCAGTGACCGGTCGGATATCTGGCGTCTACGGCAGCCAGCGTGTGTACAACGGCAAACCTGGTAACCCGCATTATGGCGTCGATGTTGCCCGCCCAACGGGTACAGTAGTGGTTTCACCAGCCGATGGTGTTATCACACTAGCTGAACCTGATATGTTTTATTCTGGCGGCACTGTGATTATTGACCATGGTTATGGGATAAATTCAACTTTTCTTCACTTAAGTAAAATCTATGCAAAAGTTGGTGATGTGGTTAAGCAAGGACAAGAACTCGCTGAAATTGGTGCGACAGGGCGCGTAACTGGACCACATTTAGACTGGCGCTTGAATTGGTATCAAATGCGCTTAGATCCTGTAACCGTCGTTCCACCGATGAAAGAAGTACTTACAGCAGAGAAAGCAGCTCAATAAATTTGATTCGAGATACTGACAAGTAATGTATAAAGACGTTGCTTGGTGTCTGGTTACTACTTATTAAAAAGAATGGGTTCAATTTATTATTGAACCCATTTTTATGTCTAATAGATTATTTCCATGAGCATTGCCATAAGCATTGCCATGAGATGATTAATCTTGCTCACTGGCAATAATGGCTTCAATCGTATGAGTATGGACTTTGACGCAAATCCCATTTGATTTAAAAGCAATAGTTGGATTGGCAAGGCGCTCATTGTCACCTTTGGGAGAGCTTAATTTAACCTTGATATCGGTATTACCAGCGAGGATTTCTGCAAGGTTTGGTGCTTTTTCTAAGAGTTGTTGTTGTAAGTCTTCACAATTTTCCGCATTCGACGGAAATACCAGTTCAACATGTTCCCAGCCTTCTTGTGGATACACTTTATCAGAAGGATATGGCAGCTCGACGCAATAAATTTCTAAGCCATTGAGCATCAGGGGTTTAGTCAAGTTGATGATTAAAATAGGGCGGCCATTAATCATATTATTGGAAATGACTTGACCATATTTTTCAAATTCTTGGCTGAGTTTATTCGCAGCATCATTGCTATTCACACGAAGTGCGCAATGATCGCACTCTAGATTTAAACTATCTAAACCTAAGCGTTGAATAAAGGCGCTGATACGCTGACCAAAATCAGGCCAGCTTTGGGTTAACTGGTCATAGTGCATAATATCCTCTGACACCTAAGGCGTGTTTAAAAATGACTGGCGTTATAGATTTAGAGTTAACTAACATAGGTTAGATCTAAAACAGATTAGAGTTGCAATGGATAATAAATAATACCGAATACAAATGCGATGGGTTAAGGCCAAATCTCAATTGGCGTGCCTTCTTCGATGACTCGCCAAAGTTCATCCATTTCTTTATTTGTTACCGCAATACATCCGTTAGTCCAATTATATTGCTGCGCTTGTTCTGGTGTGAGTGATGAATTCGGGTTTTGACCATGGATCATAATCATTCCACCAGGGCTAACCCCTAAGGCATTGGCACGTAAACGGTCTTCTTCATTCGGGTATGAGATATGAATTGATTTATAAAATGCACTATCAGACTTTTTGTAATCAAGAATATAACGCCCTTGCGGGGTGCGTTGATCGCCTTCTTTCAATTTATGACCTTGTGGCGCATCTCCCATGGCAATTTGGTAGGTTTTAATTTTTTGGCCTTCATGATAAATCGACATGCTGGATTCAGATTTATTCACCACGACTAAATCGACTTTTGAGTTGGCTAATTGGCTGATAGAGGCCTGAGCAAGGGTTGAGCTAAAAATGGCTAGTAAAATAAAGCATTTAACCAAGTACATGAAGTCTCCAAAAAGCTTTTTTATGAATTTGTGGTGTGAGTTTGTATTGTTAATAGTGTTAACATGAGTATCGTTGAATAGGCAATTTATCAGAACAACATATAATTACGATAACAATTTGAAATTGTTTACAGATAATACCGTACTTTTAACATGTATGCGGGATTAAATTTTCAGTCATCTTTGAGTGAACTATGACGTTAGAAGAAAAACAAGATACGCCATTTAAAAAACAAATTAGAACGGTGATATTTGGTACTGAAACCCGTATGGGTCGGTGGTTTGATATTGGCTTAATAATTTGTATATTGCTTAGCGTTTTACTGATTATATTAGACACCATTGACAGCTATCATCAGCAATATGGTCAAGTTATCTATTATGCCGAGTGGGCGTTCACTTGGTTATTTACTATTGAATACTTATTGAGATTGTATGGTTCGGTAAGCCGTTTAGCGTATATGCGAAGTTTTTACGGCATTGTTGATTTACTGTCCATACTTCCGAGCTTTTTAGCGTTAATTTTTCCTGGTGCAAACGTGTCTCTCGCATTCAGAATTTTGCGCTTGTTTAGAGTCTTTAGGGTGCTGAAGTTACTGCGCTATTTAAGCGAAGGTAATTTGTTATTAAAGGCCATGATCCAAGCAAGAAGAAAGGTGTTCATATTTTTCTTCTCTGTAAGCCTGATCATTATGGCGTTAAGTGTCGTAATGTATGTGGTTGAAGGCCCTGCAAATGGTTTTACTTCTATCCCTAAATCAATGTATTGGACTATTGTTACTATCACTACGGTTGGCTACGGTGATATCACGCCTCAAACAAATTTAGGCCAAGCGATTGCGTCGTTAACCATGCTAATTGGTTATTCTATTATTGCGATTCCAACAGGCATTTTAACCGCTGAAATATCTCATGAGATGGTTGTTGAACGTGATTTACGTAAATGTATGAACTGTGGAACCCGCGGTCATAACTTACAAGCATTATATTGTCACCATTGTGGTAGCGAGTTAGAGCAACAAGATTCTGAAGGGAACTCATGACCGAAGCTAAGTTTGTCCAAGGCTCCATTTTACGTCACATATTAGTGATGAGCTCTACAGCGGCTGTAGGTATTTCTGCGTTATTTGTGGTTGATTTACTTGATATCTTTTTCTTAAGTTTATTAGGTGAGCAAGAGCTGGCAGCAGCAGTTGGTTATGCAGGTGCTATTTCATTCTTTACAACCTCTATTGGTATTGGTTTATCGATTGCCCTTGGTGCGCTTGTATCTAGAGCTATAGGCGCTAAAAATATGGTGCTGGCAAAGCGCATGTTACTCAACAGTGCGGTTGTATCTTTGCTTACCAGTGTGGTGGTTGCGGTAACAGTATTTATTTTTATCCCAGAACTTTTGGCGCTAATTGGTGCTAATGGCGAAACAGCAATTCTGGCAGAAAGTTACCTCAGAATATTAGTCCCTTCATTACCATTTATTTGTCTCGCTATGGCATTAGGCGGTGCACTAAGAGCCATTGGTGATGCCAAGTTATCTATGATGTCAACACTGGCAGGTGGCGGAGTCAATTTAGTACTTGATCCGATATTTATCTTCGCTTTAGGTATGGGTATAGAAGGTGCAGCAATTGCATCTGTGTTTGCTCGTATTGCGGTATTTATCATTTCTGCTCGTGGGATTGTGGTTAAGCACAATATGCTGGGGCAGTTTAATCGCCAGCACTTTGTTGAAGACATTCGAACTATTTTCGCGATTGCATTGCCCGCTATGCTAACGAATGTTGCTACGCCAATCGGTAATGCTGTTGTGACAAAAGCCATTGCAGATTTTGGTGATAGTTATGTAGCGGGTTGGGCGGTATTAGGTCGCTTAATCCCTGTGTGTTTCGGGATGATTTTTGCTTTAAGCGGTGCAGTTGGCCCCATTATTGGTCAAAACTATGGTGCACTCGAATTTGAGCGTGTTAAAGAAAGCCTGACTAAAGCGATTCAGTTTTGTGTTGTGTTTGTACTTGGCGTATCGATTTTATTATTTTCATTGAAACATCAAATTGTCTCAGCATTTGATATGCAAGGTGAAGCGGCGGAGTTGATTTTATTCTTCTGCAAATATATCGCAATTTTCTTTATTTTTAACGGCATTTTATTTGTTGCCAATGCATCATTTAATAATTTAGGTAAAGCTAAGTACTCCACTTTCTTTAATGTGGGTAAAGCCACTATTGGTACCATACCTTTTGTGTATTTTGGTGCTCAAATAGGCGGAGTGTATGGCGTGCTCATCGGCCAAGCTCTAGGATCGATTTTATTTGGTTTAGGTGGTGTTTGGGTTGGTTATCGATTGATAGATAAAATTACCGCAACAGAACATTTTAAAGCGGATGAAAAGCCCGTATCTGAGGATGATGAGATTGAACTGGAAATGAGCCCGACATCTTCACCGCAATCATCTTCATACATTCAGTTAGCTCAGCTCAATGAAGAACCTTTATGTGAAGAGATAGTTCGTGATGGCGATTTAGACAATCCGCTGTCTTCAAAGGATAAATGATTGAAGCCTTAGAGTTTACGACTAAGACGAAAAAGCCCTCGTAGTGCTAGCAGCATTATGAGGGCTTTTTTTAAAGCTAATTCGATGACTAAACGGGTATTTTTATTTAGTTCTAGAATTTAGTTTTAGTATTACTTTGCCTCTGAAGTTGGACTTGCTTCTGCTGAAGTGTCAGTGGCTTCACCAGCTTCTGCAGCCAGTTTTTGTTGCTCTTCAAGTTCCATTTGCGCACGTACGGCTTTGGAGATGTAGCCCACTTTAGGATTCTTTTGCGGGTTATCTTTTACAATTTTGTTTTGCTTAGCTTTAGTCCGCTTTGCGGTTTTTTTGATCATCAGCTGTTTTCTGTTCATGGGTCTATCTAACTCGCTTAATTATGCCGTAGGCACTTTAGAACTGTATAAAACATGTAGCCAGTGATTGCCTACATGCTCTTAAAATTGGATTTGGTTAAGTTTAGCTCAAACTGACGGGAGGTTATAGTTAAACCCTTTATTTATCTTGTTGGATGGTCACTTTTAATGGTTTACATGTGATGTTGTGAACCATTGGTTAAAAATTACGACTAAACTTTTTAATATCTTCTTCTGTTGCGCCATCATTACATTCGCCGCGAACTTCGCCTCGGCCTTCACTCACACTGCGGTTAAGCACTATGTATCCATCCTTGCAATAGCCTGTCATATCAATGGTTTTTTGTAGGCCTAAATCCACTTGTTGGCTCCATAGCTCCAATTGTTCTTGGCGGCGTTCTTGCTCAATGGCATAACTGCGGGCATCTTGGCGACGTCGGTTGACTCTTTGCTGGTGGGGCAGAGGATCTTCAATGCCGCGATCTGTCGCTGTAGCGACTTTAGCTTGGTAAGTAAAAAGCTTTATGCCTTCACCTTTAATGGAAGTACTAAATCTATCTTTAAATTGTCCAGCAAAAGCTTCAGGTTCGATGGGTGCAGATGAGCAAGCTGATAACAGCAGAAAACCAACAAATAATACAGAGTACTTTGGCACCAGTAATAATCCTTTATAAAAACTTGGAAGGGAACAATTCATATTAAAACGAAACAGCTTCTAATTGATAGTATTTGAAAGTGATTTAGCAGGATATACAAGATATCAGCATTTGTGTATCGGCTTTACTGTGATAAAGCCAATACACTCAGTGATGTGCCAGTGATTAAATTAAGCGTATTGCTTAGATAAATAAGCAATGATGTCACTGGATTCGTACATCCATTGAGTTTGGCCATCTTTTTCAATTTTTAAACAAGGCACTTTAAGTTGACCACCTTGTTGTACAAGCTCTTGTTTATTGTTTTCTTGTTTTGCATCAACCGTGACGATGTTTAATCCTTGGCTGCGAATTGCACGGCGCACTTTTACGCAAAAAGGGCAGGCAGCATATTGGTATAAAGCTAACGCTTTGGTTTGCTCATCTATCTTTGCTTGCTCTGTAACAGGGCGTTGATATTTTTTACCTGGGAACAAAAAATTTGCTAATAAGATAATACGGCCAAGAATCCAGCGAATGACAAACATACTACTTCCTTTAAATATCGAATTGAACGATTTAGCCATTAGGGCAATCGGTACTGCAACATTCTACTTAATTTGCAGCGACAGTTTACGTGATGTTGTTCACAGATAATAGTCATCTGTGAACGGAATCGGAGTCGACGTCTTTTTAGTGTTTAACAGTCCCTAATAAGCTGTATAAAAAACAACATAAACATAATTGTTGTGTTCTTAAGTTATGCTCCCTTTAAGTGCCCGTTAATTAGCATCTAAGGTCAGTATCGCTTGTGCATCGGTTTGTTCAAAATGCACTCGACTTTCTAAGATAAATACACGACTAGGGTCAATGTTGGCTTGTTCAACTAAATAGGTTTTAATGGTTTTAGCCCTTTGCTGAGCCAGTATACCAAGCTGAGCTTCAGAAACAGCTTGCTGGTTTAAGCTGAAATTATACAGTGCAATATGCCAGCGAGTTTGTAATTCGAGGGCCTCGATTTGCGGGTTTTCCTCAGTAATCTTTTGCTTAATTAATAATGGGTCTAATTGGGTTTCAGTTTGATATAACGCGATTAATGCATCGACTAAAGGACCTTGCTGTGGATACTGGCTTGCAGATAAGTCAGTTGGTAGCGCTGTGACCTCAATGCCTGCTTGATTTGCCAGTTTTTGATGAAGCTGTTCTTGTTGTAATGCTAATTGGTCATTGGCTAAATCAACGCTACCTTTGATATTAAGTATCAATAGTGGTCGATCGTCTAACGCCTTAGCAAGTGAGGTTAATGTTGTTTGTTGCTCTTGGGTAATAGTTGATTGGCCATACTCAAAGCTTACTTTGTCCATGCTGTCTTCATCACCCCCCACTAAACCTGCTAATAAAGAAAATGGCGCTGTAATGGCTTTGGTAATGACATTAGTGATAGCGCTCATAACGATACTGCCAAAACTGAAGCTAGGAGAATCTAAATCGCCATCTACATCGACACCCAAATCGATGACGCCGTGTCTGTCCTGTAATAAGGCAATTGCTAAGGTGATCGGCAGGGAAGTGGCCAGTGAGCTATTGCTTGGTTTACCTAACTCTAACTGATCAATGACTAAATGGTTACTGCCAACTAATTGATTATTCTCTAATTGATAATTGAGCGCTAAAGATAGTTGGCCTTTATCGATGTAATAGCCCGCATAGGTTCCTGAGTATGGATTAATAGAGGTGAGCTCGACTTTATTAAAGGCGAGGTTTAAATCAAGATATGGGTTTGCCAATAAAGGATTAATATCACCTTTTAATGTCACTGGCGCATACTTATCGATTTTCCCTTCTAGATTAACCGATGCGCGTGTTTGCGGGTTGGTAGATATTTGAGTGATTTCACCATTGAGTTGTTCAATACCTGATGCAAAATTAGGTGTTAAAGAATTATCGGCAAAAAAAGCAGAGCTGTCTTTAAAGCCTATTCGCTTTATATCGATAGCAAAGTCTGACTGCTGTGATGTTTGCTGATTTTCAGGTAAACGAGACGAACCTTGATTATCTGAGTCAGCGACTACCGGAGCAGTCGTAGCATTAGTTGCAGTAGTAGGTGTAGTTGATTCGTTATTGTCTTTACCTGCAGGAGTGACTATCAAGTCAGCAATGTTAGTGCTTCTGTCTTCGGCAATAATCAATCGGCTAAATAAGCTGTCAAATAACACCTCATCGATAGTTAGGGACTGACCTAAATTATCAAAGGCCAAATCAGTAATAATCATTGACTCCCAATTAAGCAGGGGCTGTTTTAATAGATTATCTTTGATTTGTAATTGATTAACTGATGCTTGTCCTTGATAAACAAACTTCTGATTTGCATCTGCACTAATGTGACCTTTAGTATTGAACAAACCTGATTCGAGGGTGATATTCATAAAAGGTGCAATATAAGGCTGTAACTTGGTTAAATTAACCTTCTGGTAGTCAATATCCGCTTCTAGACTGATTAACTTCGCGTCAAATACTCCAGTTGAGCTAAATTGGCTTTGATCGTTTATTGAAAGGTCTAGTTGATACTCAATCGGTAATGATAAGTCTGATTTTATGGTTTGGGTGGCGAAATTGATGTTGGATAATTTCCAAAAGTTAGCGGTTTTATTCGCGACGCTTTCAGTCAGTTCAAATTGATAATTTTCAACATTTAATTGGTGTAATGTCACTAACCACTCTGGTTTTGACTCTGTTGTACTGCCGTCTAAATCAGAAGGTTCTTGTACGCTAGCTTGCAAGCTGGCTTGGTCTTCAACACTGTCGTTGTCAGTTGTTTGATTAGTTGATTGATTATTTGATTGATTATTTGATTGATTAGTTGATTGTGTAGCTTTTGTATTAGCTTCTGTATTAGTTTCTAGATTAGCCGCTTTATGGCTAGAGTCTTGTTGTGTGTTAACAAAAATTGGAGTGAATAATTCGACTAAATTAACTTTCTCAGGGGCAACCGTTAGCCAAAAATTAGCATCACTGGTGCGAAATTGTTTTATGTCGATGTTTTGTTCTTGGCTAGATACTGTAATACCCTCTAAGGCCAGCAAATCCACCGTGGTAACTTGTCGCTGATCATCATTGGCAACAATATTGCTCAATGTAATGTCAGTATCAGTAATATTAAAATCAACTATCGGAGAGTCTGTAACTGCTTCAATCGACGTTTCTGTGGCGGCAAAGGAAGATATTAGGTTCAGGTTTGCAGACTGTAATGAGACTTTAAATAGATCCTCAACGAGCGACCAGTATTGAGTTAACTCCATCTGAGTGATAACAAGTTTACCTTTAGCATCTAGCGGAAATAACTGTGCTTGGGTGTCTAGTTTAATCTGACCATTTTTATCATCGCTTATAGTAAGGTTTATTTTATTCGCGTCAGGGCTTTGTGAAAGTAATGCATCAGTTTTCACCATGGTCGCTGAAACATTTATTCTTGGGTAAAGTAATTGGGTCTCAGTTAGCTTATCGTTTATCTGTAAAGCGGCATTATTAAAGTTAAAGCGATTTAGATGAATGGCAATGGGCTGAGTGTCTTGTTCTTTCTCTAAATCAGTCTCTATTTCAGTTTGTTTATTGTCATCTTCTGAAGGATTAGTTTTAGCTAGAGCTTTGGCTCTTTGAGCAAATGTGTTGATGATGTCAGTAAAATTGAATTGATATCCCGATGGCATACTGGTGTCAGTTTGATTAGCCAAAATAGCTAATCGCTCAAGTGACAATGTCGTTCCATCGACAGTTAAATAATCTAAGCTGATATTCAGGTTAAACAGAGACTGCCAGAACATGAAATCTACTTCGGCATTATCAAGATGGAAAAAGGCTTTTTGACTATCTTGTTCATTAACCGTCAGTTGACTCAAGCTCAATTCAAATGTGAATGGGTTAACTTTAATGTTCTCAATTGTGACTTGTCTGCCTAGCATTTCTGATAATGATTTAGGCGCTTGTTTAGTCGCAATGAAAGGGATGAGTAACCCTAACGATAGTACAAAGAGTAAATAAATAAACGAACAGATAATTGCAATTTTCTGGTAACGGGGGCGATGATTAAATCTTTGTTTCATTGTGCTCAACGACGACATCATAGGGACGACTGCTTATAGTAATAGTTAGACAGTATTTGTTAGACATTTTAACGAATTTAAGGTTCAGTTACTCGCTTGTTTAAGATTTTTTTACAATTTTTCTTCATTAGGTGTTTTCAATGGACAAAAGTGGTATTTATCTTTAAGCTAATGTATTAATAAGATTTTTAAGTTTAAATTAGATTGTGTTTACCAAGCTGGCTAAGGTCCCATAAAAGCCTTGTTGATTTATTGTTGTGTAATTCATTTAAAGCTCTCATTGGTTTTAATTTGTATTCAACACTCAGATGATAATTTTGCCGCTGTGTAAATTAATAATTTCAAGGATGAAAGCATGAATATTCGACTAACTTCAGAGTTAGATACCGATGTTTTAGTGAGTTTATTTGACGACTATAGACAAAGTATGGGGTTTAAATCTGAACCTAAAAAATGCCGTCAATTTATTAAAACTCGTTTAATAGAAAATGATTCGATGATCCTAGCGGCTTTTGAAGAGCAAAAGTGCTTAGGTTTTGTTCAGCTTTATCCTTCTTATTCTTCGTTGTTACTTAAACCTGTTTGGTATTTTGACGATGTATTTGTTGATGCGAGTCGTCGAGGCGAAGGCATCGCGACTCTGCTTATCGAAAAAGCAAAAATGTTAGCCCAAGGTACCGATGTCATGTTAGTCAAACGCACAAAGGTGCTTGATAACGGACTAGAAACTAATTTGTCTAATCAAACCGAAGCTGAAGGGATGTATTTGTATCATTCTGGATTGTAGTAAAAGGTTTTAATAGTAAGTTAGGGCGGGTTGAATTGTGGTCGAGATAAAATCCAATCAAGCGCGGCGAGTGAATTGCCGCCAAGTAATCTAAGCACTCTTTGTAAGCAAAAATTCGCTCAACAATGTTGAATCCGTTTTTAGCCCAACCCTTTGGGCAGCGTTTGTTGTCCATTTTTTACCAGCTTATCGGTTTCTTTATCTAGAATGACTACACGATTCAGCCTCTGTCTTGCGCCCTTGATGCATAGAATGGCCAACAACTCGCTGCCAAAACAACTTTAAAAGATCAACACACCCTAGTATCTAACCTTTGGAAATTGATAGAATGCCAAAGGTTTTTTTATGTCTGAGGGTTTTAGATTGAACAAGAGTTTAGTGACTAATGTCATTGCCGCTGCATTAGTGTTGATTGGCTATTTTGCAGAACTAACCATGGTA
Source organism: Shewanella sp. 2_MG-2023 (assembly GCF_030548905.1). NCBI lineage: Bacteria > Pseudomonadati > Pseudomonadota > Gammaproteobacteria > Alteromonadales > Shewanellaceae > Shewanella > Shewanella sp. 2_MG-2023. The sequence goes on along the minus strand of NZ_JAUOSO010000002.1, from coordinate 361,071 downwards.
TTTACCATAGGGTTATTTGCGCTATCTGGCGCGGTAACCAACTGGTTAGCAGTCCATATGTTATTTGAAAAAGTCCCAGGCTTGTATGGCTCAGGTGTTATTCCATCACGCTTTGAAGAGTTTAAAGCCGGTATTAAACATCTGATGATGGAGCAGTTTTTTACTCAAGAAAACATTGATCGTTTACTGACTGAAAACAGCGCGAGTGCTATCGATTTAACGCCTGTAATTGATAAAGTGGATCTTGAACCGTCATTTGACGCTTTGGTGACTACGGTTGAAAACTCATCTTTTGGCGGCATGCTATCTATGTTTGGTGGAACAGAAGCATTGATCCCATTAAAAGAGCCTTTTATTGATAAAATGAAACAGTCATTGACTGAGCTAACTCAAAGCGAAGAGTTTAATCAAATTTTGATTAATGAGCTGGAACAGCCTAATGTCATGGCCGATTTACAACAGAAAGTATCGAACATTGTTGATCAACGCCTTGATGAGTTAACCCCAGTGATGGTGAAGGATATTATTCAAGAAATGATCCGCAAGCATCTAGGCTGGTTAGTGGTTTGGGGTGGTGTATTCGGTGGGTTAATTGGCGCTTTAGCAGCTATTATTCAATCTTAATTAGGTGACTAATTAAGTGACTAGTTGCGTGGGTTATATAGGCTATAACACTCGCTATAAAACGTTTTTATGTCAGTTTTTAATAACTGTTTTCTATACTGATTTTGTATTGCAGCAGGTCATTAGTCGAATTTAATCTGCACTCGAAAAAGTGATAAGGGCTTAAATAAGATCTTGTTTAAGATTTGTTTAAGTCCTTGTCTAAACTCTTACCTAAGACCTTGTTTTATTTTCTTATATTAAAGTTTTGTCACTTATTTAATTGTTATCTGAGTTAGGGACTTTTACTGCCAAAGTTCGACATCCCCTAATTATTCCTCTATTTTGAATATAGATACGTGTCATTATAGGCTAACCTATTCAACCTAATTTAAGAGGTTACTTATGTCCCAACATCATAAAATTAATTACTTAGAAATACCTGTTAAAGATTTAGTAAAAACCAAAACGTTTTTTACTGAAGTGTTTGGTTGGCATTTTAAGGATTATGGCCCTGAATACAGCTGCTTTTTGGATGTAGGTATTGATGGCGGATTTTACCAAGCGGAGCAGGGCTTCAATTTGAAAAGTGGCTGCCCGTTGATAGTGTTATACAGCCAATGTCTTGAAACCAGTGAGCGGAAAATATTGGCTGCTGGTGGCGTAATCCTTAAACCTGTGTTCAGTTTCCCTGGTGGTAAACGATTTCATTTTGCAGATATTAATGGGAATGAATATGCAGTCTGGTCCGAATGAACCTCGATCACCCTGTGTGGGGAATTGCTGCCTTGATCAACAAGATATCTGTTTGGGCTGTCATAGAACTCATCAAGAAATTTTAGCTTGGCACAAAATGAGTGTTGATGATAAAAATGCCCACTTAACGGTTCTCGCAATGAGGGCCGCTCAAGCAAAAAAGCGTCGACAATGTCAGGGCGTTACACAGTAGGCCATTTATTTCATTAACTGTCTGTAACAGTTACGCTTCAATTTCTGTCTTGAATAATGAAAACCCTCGAGCTTGGTAATTTTTCAACGCACTAGGGTGATCCAGCGAGCAAGTGTGCACAGAAACACGCTCGGTGTTATCGAGTAACCAAGCTTGTTCTATCGCTTGGCTAAGCAAATATCCACCCATGCCTTTACCAATAAAGCGCACACCAAGTCCAAAATACATAATCTCGACGTTATTATTTTCTTGCTGTTGCAGCTCAAAGTAACCCGCTGGAGAACCGTCAAAATAGGCGACATATAAGTGAAGTTGGCTATCTTCACTGTATTGCTGCCATTGCTTATCAGTCCATCCTAACTTATCTGTCCATTCCCACGCCGAGCCAACAAATTGATATAGAAAACGATTAAATTCGTATTGTGGTACCAGTGCTTTAGTCACTGTTAACCCTTTAGCATCCGTTTTGGCTTGTAGCTGCGTTGGTTGTAACATCTCTAAATGGAATATGGTGACATCTGTCATGGCAAGCCTTTCAATGTAATCAGTATTATGTGGGGTAGACTAAATCAATTAGCGGCAATAAAAAAGCCACCCTGCGGGTGGCTTCAAATTTATTGTTGAGTTAGTTGAAATCTACAACTTAATAAGCACTGTCATGGACGTTTTTAACGGCACGTCCTGATGGGTCGTTAATGCCCTGTAAGCTTCTCTTACAGTAGCATTCAGAGAGGGGAGGAATAAGCAAGTTTCATTTCAGAATATTTTTAAACCTTTATGTTGAGCTTTGGGGAAAATAGAACTCTGCAGGGATAATATTTTTCAGTATTCACTAATTGTTTTAAATCTACTATGAGTTTTTTTTGAGCTTCACTTTCACCTAAAACTTCTTGGTTATTTAGCCAATTTCTGGCGAATTCTTCATCAACTAGCATAATTAAATTTGCATAAGGGGGTAAACTAATAAATTGATCTGATCTGAATTTGTTGATTTGCCTTTGTATTTCTTCTGCTGCTTTTTCGTTGTTTTCATTTTGATATGTGTTTTTGAGTATTGAGTACCCGAAAGCCTGATTCGATAAAGTCGTTGGTCTTTCAACTATGTTTCTTCCAACGGTTAGACAGGCATTTGACGTTTTAACATCATTATTTTCATTGTTACACCAAGTTGCTATAAGTAACAATAAATCAGTGATGGTAGCTGCTTCCACTCCTATAGCTGTAATTAAATTTGAGCCAAAGTGGCCGAATTGGTTATTCTCCATTATTTGTGTAAATAGCTTGATTCGCTTGGCATAGTTGTTAGAAAAAAAAGTACTTTCGTCTAAATTGGTGATAGCTTCATATATTTGAGCATCATTTTTTTGGGATATAAAGTAAGCTGTAGCTGCTAACCAAAAAGCGCCATCTTTTTTAACCGTTTCCGATGTACTGTCGATCAAGTTTTCATTGCATATTGAGTTATTTGAATTAGTTGCACACTCACCGATAAGGCTTATACGAGATACTGGTTCCTCAGGATTATTTAAACTAAATTGATAAAGGTTGTCTAACCTAGAACCTTCCTTAGGGCTTGAAAATAGCGCAAAACCCAATTTATCCTCAGCTAAAGTTGATTTTTCTAGCCCATCTATAACTGATTTCGAGTTACCAAAAGGAGCATTTAATTTTTCTGTATCAACACCGCATTGTGACAATAAATCAATAACCTCTGATTCTGATAGTATTATTTCAGGTTCAGCATTTTTTATGACGTTAGCCTTATCATCCTGCATTGTCACTTTGGTTTCGATCTGTTCGGAGAAGTTTTTCGGAGTGGTAAAGGTTTTTTCTTTTTTGTCATTTACTAGGGGCTCACTTTGTTTGCTAAAGTGATTAAACATTACAATAGTCCCAATAGATATAATGATTACTATCGATACGATACCTTTGTTTTTCATTTTGTAGCGAACTCCCTGTCGACTATATAAATATAATTTTAAATCCTTTATTTTTATTACTTTGTATTAATTCAAAATCAAAATCAAGGTCAAGGCATAGTGACTTTAAGATGATGTAATTGATTAATCTAAGGGAAATGAATTTTAGCTAATGCAGGGTAACGTATTCTTCTTTGGATAATTAAAATATTTAACTAACCACCAAGTCAGGTGGTTAGCTATTTTGGTTTTTTATGTGTAAAACTTAATAAGCACTGTCATGGACGTTTTTAACGGCACGTCCTGATGGGTCGTTAATGCCTTGTAAGCTTTCATCCCAAAGTAGTGCTTCTGGAGTCGAACAAGCCACCGTTTTACCACCAGGTACTGTTTCAGCTGCAGATTCAAGTGGGAAGAATTCTTCAAAGAAACTACGGTAATAATAGGCTTCTTTAGATTCCGGTGTGTTATATGGGAATCTAAATTTAGCATTGGCCAGTTGTAAATCATCTACTTGTTCAGCAGCAATGTCTTTCAAGCCATCAATCCATGAGTAACCAACACCATCACTAAACTGTTCTTTTTGACGCCATACCACTTCATGCGGGAGGGCGTGTTCAAAGGCTTCACGTAAGATGTTTTTCTCAATACGGCCATCTTTAGACATTTTCGCTTCAGGGTTGATGCGCATCGCTACATCCATGAACTCTTTATCTAAGAATGGAACACGGGCTTCAAGTCCCCATGCTGCCATGGCTTTGTTAGCTCGTAGGCAATCAAATAAATGTAATTTATCTAACTTACGGACTAATTCTTCATGGAATGCTTGAGCATTTGGCGCTTTATGGAAATACAAATAACCACCAAATAGTTCGTCAGCGCCTTCGCCTGACAATACCATTTTGATCCCCATAGCTTTAATTTTACGGGCCATTAAATACATCGGTGTGGCAGCACGAATGGTCGTAACATCATAAGTTTCTAAGTGATAAATCACTTCTTTAATCGCATCTAAACCTTCTTGGAAAGTGAAGTGGATTTCATGGTGAATCGTACCAATATCGTCAGCAACTTTTTTCGCTGCAATTAAGTCTGGTGCGCCTTCTAAACCTACGGCAAATGAATGCAGTTGTGGCCACCATGCATCTGTTTCACTGTCATTTTCAATACGACGTTTAGCAAAGGTTTGCGTAATCGCTGAAATAACGGATGAATCTAAACCGCCTGATAATAATACCCCGTACGGCACATCAGACATCAACTGACGTTTTACTGCAGCTTCTAGGGCATCACGTAACTCTTCTTTGCTAGCAGGGTTATCTTTAACTGCATCGTAGTCACGCCAATCACGCTGATAGTATTGAGTTAAATCAGCATCTTTAGAGTAGTGATAATGACCAGGTTTAAATTCTTCAACTGTTTTACATACTGGCATCAGTGCTTTCATTTCAGAGGCAATGTAGTAGTTTCCTAAGCTGTCACGACCAGAGTAAAGGGGAATAATCCCCATGTGATCACGACCAATTAAAAAGGCATCTTTTGTTTTATCGTATAGAACGAAAGCAAAAATACCGTTTAGCTTGTCGAGAAAGTCTACACCGTATTCTTGGTATAAAGCTAAGATGACTTCACAGTCTGAGTTGGTTTTGTATCGGTACTTTTCACCTAACTCTTCTTTAAGTTGTTTATGGTTATAAATTTCACCATTCACTGCTAAAACGATACTGTCATCTTCGCTGATTAATGGTTGAGCTCCGTGATCAACGTCAACAATGGCAAGGCGCTCATGAGCCAGAATCGCTTTATCATCTGCATAAACACCAGACCAATCTGGTCCACGGTGACGTAATAGCTTCGACATTTCTAAAGCCACTTGACGCAATTCTTTAGCGTCTGATTGAATATCTAAAATTGAAAAAATTGAACACATAATGTGGCTCCAGAAATCGTATTTCGAATCGTAATAATCTTTATCTGGGATTCACTTTGACAGCATTTTTCACAATGTTCAACGCTGATTTTTAAATTATTCTCAACAAAAGGCGGTTTTAGGTGTGGTTAATCTTTGTCTTTGTGTTGTCGTTTTGAGGATCGGTTAAACTTGTAACGATATTATTGAGGAATATTGATTTTACTCTCTGAAATCGCCATTTCGATTTGAGAATATTGAATCAGAGAGAGATAAATTCTAAAGATTAAAATATGTATTTATTTGACGTAAATTTAAACAAAAATCCCTTGTGAACATTATCACAAGGGATTTTAGGCTTTAGGGATGAAACTTTCGCAGTTTAATCTTTAGCAGGGCGCAAACTGTTAAATTCGGAGCCTTTGTAATAACCTGGCCAATCCCCATTATTGGCTAATGTTTCAGCAGCTTGATAGTAAACGGCTAAATCTTGTAATGCGCCAGATAAATCCCAGTCAGCTCGGTAATGATCACAAACGTTGTGATAACACCCTTTCATTTGTGCTTGCATCGCTTGTTTATACTGCGCAGTTGCATCATCTAGAGGCACACTACCACCGCCTGCAAACACTGCCGGCACGCCAAGTTTTGCAAAACTGAAATGATCAGAGCGGAAAAAACCACCTGATGCAGGGTTACGCTCACGGGTTGCTGTTCTATTTTGGCCTTTAGCGACATCAATTAAATAGGCTTCAAGCTCCGACTGGCCTTTACCTACAATAGTGTAATCTTGGGTTTTACCATACACATTGGTGCTATCAAGATTAAATACGGCAACTGTTTTATCTATTGGATAAATTGGGTTGGCAGCGTAATAGCGTGAACCTAATAGACCTTGTTCTTCGCCTGTAGTCGCAACAAAGGTCACTGAACGGTTTAACCTATTACCTTGCTGTGCTTGCTTAGCAAACTGGCGAGCGATTTCTAGTATCCCAGCGGTGCCTGATGCATTATCTAATGCACCGTTATAAATATTATCGCCATCTTTGGTCAAATCGATGCCAATATGGTCCCAATGAGCGGTAAATAATATATGTTCAGCAGCGGCGTTTTTACCGGGTAGAGTAGCGACGACATTGTAACTATCGGCGTACTCAGCTTCGCTAGTGAAAGCGATGTCAGCTGTTTGTTTTAAGTCTAGGTTTATAGCACTGTCTGATGCGCGAGCCATGAGGTTTGTTAGTTCAAAACCCGCTGTTTTGAATATGGCGGTCGCACTATCTAACGTCATCCAGCCTTCTACCGCGATACGTTGATCTTGTACTTCTTTACTGAAAACTAAATCTTGTTGAGCGCCAGTCCAGCTATTTTCTACCACCGACCAAGGGTAAGATGCTGGCGCGGTGTCATGAATGATGATTGCGCCTAACGCGCCTTGTCGGCTAGCTTCTTCAAATTTATAGCTCCAGCGACCATAGTAAGTCATCGCTTTGCCATTAAATTTATCTGACTCAGGGTGAGCAAACCCAGGGTCATTGACCATGATCACCGCGATTTTCCCTTTCATGTCTATGTCTTGGTAGTCATTCCATTGATATTCAGGTGCGTTTATGCCGTACCCTACAAAGACTAATGGTGCATTTTTGATGTCTACGCCACCTTTATCATGGCGTGTACCTAGGACAATATCCTTACGGTTTTCCATGGTCATGCCAGCTAAGCTAATTTGTTGTGACTCACTAGCGGTGTAACTCACCATAGGCACAGGTTGTAAGTAACTGTCTTGATAAGTCGTATCTAAGCCCATTTCTTTAAAGGCTGCAGATAAATAATCTAATGTGAGTTTTTCGCCTTTAGTGGTCGGGGCGCGGCCTTCAAACTCATCTGAAGAAAGGGTTTTAATATCTTTTCTAAAACGTGCTTCATCAAAAGTGACTTGGCTTGGGGCAGCTGAAGCACTGTTGATTGTTGAAGGTGCAGAGGTTTGCTCATCAGCACTTTGAGGGCTGCAGGCGCTTAATAACGCTAATGCGCAAAAAGGGAGCAAGTGTTTCATAGGTCATCCTATTGTTATTTTTAAGTATTATTGGAACATTATGGTATTAGAATCACAATGCACTGACTGCATGTTCGTTTCTATAAGCTTATTACTAGAGGTCTATAAACGATAAAATGATTAGTTATGTACACTAAGTATTTTCGGGCAACTAGCCTAATGCTATCAACGCATGATGTATCAAGCTTATGCAGCAAACAAGAGCATAAGCTTGAAATTATGTTACCTAATGTTAACCGAATGAAGATGTAGCAGATTCTACTGATTTAGATGGTTTTTAAAGAGCATCACAACATAAAACCTTACTGACATACTCTTAAAACTCGTTATATTAAATTAGATTTAGTTGCCATGTTCCAGCAAAGTTAATACTTTAGACAACATCAATATCGCCAGCACATTTAAAAACGTGGTTGGGTCTGAAAGGTTCTTTATCAATATCGCCCATTTGGCTGACGCCGCTAGTGACCAGAATTGTTTCAAGTCCAGCTTGGAAACCTGCCAAAATATCAGTGCGCATATTGTCACCAATAATCACGGTATTTTCTGAATGGCCTTTAATATGGTTTAACGCTGAACGTATGATCCACGAGCTTGGTTTGCCAACATAAAATGGCTTTTTACCTGTTATCCGCTCAATCGGAGAACACAATGCGCCGCAAGCTGGGCTGTATGCTGGGCCGTGAGTATCAGGGTTTGTTGCAATAAAACGCGCGCCATTGGCAATAAATCCAGAGGCTTTATGGATCATGTCCCAGTTAAATGAACGAGTTTCACCCACAATAACAAAGTCAGGGTTGATGTCTGTAATGGTAAAGCCCGCATTATAGAGCTCATGGGTTAGGGCACCTTCACCGATAACATAGGCTTTATTACCTTGTTGGTGCTTTAAGAAATCCGCAGTTGCCATTGCAGAGGTATAAAAACAGCTTTCAGGTACATTAATTCCAGCTGCGCCAAGTCGATTTTGCAGATCTTTCCCCGTCTGTACAGGGTAGTTGGTAAGAATAACGAGCGGATTACCTTGTTCTAGTACTCTATGGATAAAAGTATCACTTCCAGGAATGAGTTTGTTGTCATGCAGTAAAACGCCATCAATATCGCAGATAATATTTTTCATTACTAACCCTTTGGCTAAATTATTAACTTAATTAAAAAATCGATTTGCTGTTAATTCATACAAACATACTTTGGCTTAAAAATCATCTTGAGAAGGGCTAAATTGTGAGCGTAAAAAAGCTGGGCGGGTAATGAATATTGGCCTTTATGAAAGCGGGTATGATTTATTTAAATAAGGCGATAAAAAACGGCTTACTTGCTGATGACATAATCCGACTTCAACAGTAATGCCGGCTTTTTCGAGGATACTGATCCCTTTACCGCTATTTCTAGCATCAGGATCTAACATTGCGACTATGACGTGCTTTATTCCTGACTCAATAATGGCATTAGCGCATGCAGGAGTGCGACCAATAAACGCGCAAGGCTCAAGGGTGACATAAGCAATGACATCTGACATAGCGTCTACAATAGAATCAGACATATCGCTAGAGTATGCTTTCAGAGCTTCTATTTCTGCGTGATTATGACCAATCTCCTGCGTGAAACCTTCGGCGACAATCTCATTATTTGTTACTAGTACACAACCAACAGGCGGGTTTGGCTGACATTTTGGCAAAGCCTTATGTGATATTGCTAATGCTCGCAGCATGAACTGTTGTTGCATTGTTGAACTGAACATTATCGAGCTGTGAATGGTTGAGTTGTTATTATTTGGGCTCATTGAATGTATGTACTTATCGGTTATGGTTTATTTCTTTAGACCATGATTTCCACTCTACACTTCTCCCAGGAAATACTATTTTGGTAAACGGCCAGCTATTTTTGAGCCAATGATTAATCGTGTCATAAAGATGGTCTTCTAAATAAACATTATCATCCCTAATCCAGAAATAAACTTCGCAGTGATAATTTGGTGATTGACTTGGATCAATGTACACAGACCCAAGACAGCGAGTATTTGACTTATCAAACACCGAATAGGCAAATGCTGTTCTTGAGTTAAATTCTTGCTGATGGACTTTCAAGCTAGCGGTGTTTTCTTCGAGTGTCATGGTGTTTTGTGGCCAAACGGAACTTGAGCCAAAAAGATACCTTAAACGTTTAATGCTTGACATTACAGCGTCGTAATCTTGTTTAGCCACACTTGGTTCGAGCATTCTAAAGTAGAAATTTCGGGTGATGAATGTTGTTGGTACGTCGAAATCTAAAGCAATAAATTCAGTTGTTTGTATTGGCACTTAACACCTCTTTTAACCATGAGCATTTTATTTAATGGCTAGTATAGAACATAATGATTAAGCAAGATTTACGATAAAGTTAAACACTTCTTTCATATTTAGAGTGTTACTCAGCAGTTGGTATTAACTTAATCAGACACCAAGTTAGCAGAATTAGATAGGCCTTGGTTTATCGTATGTTGCATATAAATAACATGAAAAAATGAGGTAAATATTGGGTCTAACCAAAGTCGGTCGCCTTTGTTCGAAGCTGATAGGCTGTTAATTCTATTACGAACCATAAATATCCATACCATATCAAAAATTGTTGAGATGACATGAATACCAATGGAGCCTTTCAGTATCAGAGGATCATGTAAATTGATAATGGCGTAAATCAGGCTGCTCAATGACATGGTAAATAAAGCTATTGTAATAGCCATAAATGTAGATGATATTTCTAGCTGGGTATTGTTGTTTATCTGAGTTGAGAATTGATAAAGCTTATAAATAAAATATCCCCCAATGGTTAATACACAAAGTAGGAGTGTTTTAACGACTGAGTCAGCTTTGAAAACGTTTTTAAAATCCATTTCAATCAATTCCTGTTAGTAACAACTGAATTTTTTAATTTGTTTTTATTTATAGAATTGATTATTTGGGACTTTTAGCATTAATGACTTTTTTGATAACTGCAGTTGAAGCGATGGCGATAACCAGCACTAAAAAAATGGTAGAACCAATAATATCCTTATCGATGATGTTATAAACTAATCCAAGAAGGGTAATTGCGGTAATCACTAAGTAACTACTTTTGTCTGATAATTTATCCATAAATATTTCCTGAAACTCCTGTTTCAATCATTCAATAAAGTTGACTATTTAGCGTAAAGTATCACTAGTTAGTTGAGAAGCAAAGGTGAAGTAAAAAATATAGGGAATAGAGCTGGAAATGATTCAAGGGCAAATCTGTAAGGCTTGGATTAGAGTTTCTTTCGCTGGGGAAAAAGTGGAAGGAAGATTTAAGCTTTAAAAAAGAGGCTGTTAAGCCTCTTTTATTCATCAAATATTATTCATCAACTATATCAGTGAGAAAATATTATCTCATTAACACTCGACAATATTCACCGCTAAACCGCCTTTGGCAGTTTCTTTGTATTTGCTGCGCATATCTTTGCCGGTATCCATCATGGTTTTAATCACTTTATCTAAACTGACTTTATGATTACCGTCACCACGAAGCGCCATACGTGAAGCATTAATCGCTTTAACCGCACCCATGGCATTACGTTCAATACAAGGCACTTGCACTAGCCCGCCTACAGGATCGCAGGTTAAGCCTAAGTTATGCTCCATGCCTATTTCAGCGGCATTTTCTACATGTTCGACAGTGCCGCCCATAATTTCAGTGAGCGCTGCTGCGGCCATTGAGCATGCCACGCCAACTTCGCCCTGACAGCCAACTTCAGCGCCAGAAATAGATGCGTTTTTCTTATACAAAATACCAATTGCTGCTGCAGTTAATAAGTAACGACAACAAACATCCATATCGACTTCTTGAACAAAGGTATGGTAATAGCAAAGTACGGCAGGAATAATTCCCGCTGCGCCATTGGTTGGTGCGGTAACCACTCTATCACCAGCAGCATTTTGCTCATTGACTGATAAAGCGAATAAATCGACCCAATCCATCGCGGTTAATGGGTCCATATTATTGCGGCCTTCAGCTTGTAAGCGACGATATAACGCTGGAGCACGCCGGCGAAGCTTTAATCCGCCAGGTAGCATGCCTTCTTTTTGATAACCGCGTTCAATACAGTCTTTCATGGTTTGCCAAATTTCCCACAAACCCTGTTTAACATCATCTTCTGAGGCGATACTTAACTCATTTGCCATCATCAGCGATGAAATACTTAACCCATTATCACAGCAAAGATCCAACAATTGACTGGCTGAGTCAAAATCATAAGGCGCAGATTTTATTGGCGTGGCAGGGGATGCATTGGTTTGGGTTATTTCATCTTCATCAAGAATGAAACCACCGCCAACGGAGTAGTAAGTACGTTCATAAATGCATTCGCCTTGGCTATAGGCATATAACGTCATGGCGTTAGCATGTGCAGGAAGACTTTTACGGCGATGATAGGTAATACCATTGTCGCGAGTAAATTTAACTGAGCGACCATCTGTGAGTATCAGTGTTTGATTAGCGGATACTTGTTCAAGAATGTTATCAATAGCATCAGTATCGACGGTATCAGGGTCTTCACCCATAAGACCAAGGATGACCGCTTTACCAGTACCATGACCTTTACCTGTTTGGCCTAATGAGCCAAACAGTTCTGAACGTAATTCATCGGTATTATGTAACAAACCTTGGTTTGCTAAATGCTGCATAAACAGCTTACCCGCTTTCATTGGTCCGACAGTATGGGAACTTGAGGGCCCAATACCGATTTTGAACATATCAAATACGCTAATCATTGTTATCAACCTTAATACTCAGTCGTTTTTATTATAGTCGTTTATTATTTTACCGCGGCGAATATCACAGCTATAAACCAGATTAACAATTCTTGGTAAACTGTATCTCTAGCCACTATTTCTCTGCATAATAGTCAATATTACATACAGATTTTAAAGCAGTATTTGCCTGACGGTTTTCAAATTTCGTCTGTTATTTAATTGAGTATCCCATACTTTTTATTAGATCGTTCATTAGATTTTTTTATGCGATGCACTTCAGATTAGTTGAAGTAATTGTAACCCAGATCACAGTGGCGACTTTTTTGTAATATGGACAATCAAGCCCGTGACGTTAAGGCAATAATAGGAGTTAGCGTGAGTTATTTAATGATGGATTTAGCTGGCCTGAGTGTCAGCGAGGAAGAAGCCGCTTTATTACAGCATCAACAGGTGGGAGGAATTATATTATTTTCCCGCAATTTTTCTAATAAAGCGCAGTTAATTGAGTTAGTAAAATCAGTTCGTGAAATTCGTGCAGATTTATTGATAGCAGTGGATCATGAAGGCGGGCGTGTGCAGCGCTTTAGAGAAGAGTTTACTCTGATACCTGCGATGGGAGATATCTTACCTGCAGCTAAAGGGGATATGGCATTAGCACAGCGCTGGAGTCGAGAGCTTGGCTTTTTAATGGCGATTGAATTGGTCGCTTGCGATATTGATTTAAGTTTTGCGCCAGTTCTGGATGTTAATGGTGTCAGCGATGTTATTGGTAAGCGCAGCTTTAGCGCTAAACCTAAAGAAGTGGGTTTATTGGCTGAATCTTTTATTGAAGGTATGAATCAAGCCGGTATGGCTGCGGTGGGTAAACACTTTCCCGGCCATGGCAGCGTGAAAGCGGATACGCATGTGGCAATGGCTGAAGATAATCGCAGTAAAGATGAAATCTTTAACTTTGATATGCAACCTTTCAAGCAGCTGATGGCGAAAAAACAATTGAATGGTGTGATGCCTGCTCATGTGGTTTATAAACAGGTTGATCCTAATCCTGCTGGCTTTTCGTCTTATTGGCTGCAAGACATATTACGTCAGGAACTCGCCTTTGACGGGGTTATTTTTTCAGATGATTTAGGCATGAAAGGTGCCTCGTTTGCAGGGGATTATTTGGGACGTGCCCAAGCCGCTTTATCGGCTGGCTGCGATATGATTTTGGTATGTAACGATCCTGAAGGTGTTAAAACCTTGCTGTCAGAGTTTTCATGGCCTGAAAAGGGGCCAACGTCGAATGCTCAAGGCTTAAAAGCAGATATGGCGCAAGTGATGATTGGTCTTGGTTCAACTGAACGTTGGGAAAAAGCGCAAATGCTAGCCAAGCAAATCTTAAGCTAGTTTTTTGGAGTAAGCGTGAACTGTGAGAGGACTAATAGGTGATTCTACATCGCTAGTTGGTTAATTGCTAAGCAGTTAACTCCTGATAGTTAGCAAATATGATACGAGTATGTTACAAAATGATACAAGTGAATTTAACATGCGACTTAAATTCACTTATATCAATGTCATATTATGCAAATTTTTGCTTTATACAGCTAATCGAATGATTAGCTGTTTTTTTATGTAAAAAACCGAATGAGATGTATTGTCAATACTACCCATTCGGTTTTAATTTTTGCTAAAGCGGCTTACTAACGTTTAATCAAGACCACTATTAATTAAGCTGGCGTTGAGTTGAATTGATACCAGAAGCCATCGATTCAGTTACAGCTTCAGCATTTAATTCAGTCAGTGAATCATCTTCAAGTACTAACTCTGCTGGCTTTGTCGTAGTAGGTTGTTCCATCTTTCTGATTTGCATAATAATCCCCATATTTGGGTGATCAAAATAATGCACTTCTCCAGATCTTACTCGGCGGTTTTGCACCATAGGTATTGATTGTAAAAATGGACTCATGACTTTTTCATCATTGGCATCAACACTGTATTGATAATAGTCACTTTGATTGGTTTGCTTTTGAATCGGTTTGCGTAAAGCCAACTTAGTTTCAATAAACAAATAATGACTTAAGTAAATATTGATATTACCGTCAAGCTCCCACACCGGCTTTGTTTGAGGTTCATCAACAAAGCTGCCAAATGACGATGTGAAATCAAACGTTGAAAATTCATCATCAACTTCTTCAGCGACTGGGTTACCGGCGTAATCAAATTGCTCTGAAAAATCCTTACCGGCAAAAATACGAATTGGCTTAGCGCGATTACGTGACTGCATATCTTGTTGCCAAGTGATGTGCAGTAAGCTACGAACGTCTTTTTCTCGACGGACTGTGCTGATTATTTCTGCAAATTCACTTTGAGACTCGGCTAACAATAACGGCCCTTCACCTAAATACGCCACTTGCGGCGATTCAGCAGCAATCGAAAACGGCACTTGGCTTGGGAATGTGGTTTTGTTGGCGCTAACTAAAGGGTCTTGGCAATCGACTTCGCTGCTTGTCCAGTCGGTTGAGGTACAACCGGTTAGCCCAAGTGCAACGCCAGTAATATCATTACTGATCATGGGCGTGATTAAATCGATATTTTTGCGATTAGCAGGGGTTGCAGTGTTTTCTTGCCACTGTTCGAGACTGTTTGACTGTCTTTCAAATACGAAGACTTCAACCTCAAACCAAGATTTAGCTTGAGCATTAATCGACGCAGTCATCGCTGTTAAAGCGGCAATGGAAATAGCAAAGTTACGCAGCACTATTTAGTTTCTCCAATACGGTGTTTAGCTAATTGCTCTAGCAGAGTCTTGATTAAGTCTAGACGTTGTTTACTGGTTTCTGCAGGCATAGTGAACTTTAACTTATTTGAGCCTTCCATTCGATAAATTTGTGGCTGACTTTGTAATAAACCAATGATAAACATAGGATCGATTTTATGATCGTCAGTAAATTCAATGCTGCCACCTTTTGCATGCATCTCAATTTTACTGGCGCCTAACGCCGTCGCTTGATGTTTGTATAAGGTTAGCTCCATCAAGTTACGGGTTGGATCTGGCAGTAATCCAAAGCGGTCGATAAACTCAACTTTAAGTTCATCAAGCATTTTTTCGGTTTCACAATTGGCAATGCGTTTATATAAAGATAAACGCATATTAACGTCAGAGACATAGTCATCAGGTAACAATGCTGGGATACGCAAATCAACTTCACACTGTGAATTAAGCATGTAAGCGAGTGAAGGCTCTTTACCTTCTTTTAACGCTTTCACTGCTGATTCAAGCATTTCCATGTATAAGCTAAAACCAATTTTAGAAATATGACCGCTTTGCTCATCACCGAGCAGTTCACCTGCACCGCGAATTTCTAAATCTTGTGTCGCTAACATGAAACCTGCACCTAAATCTTCTAGGGCATCAATTGCAGCAAGGCGTTTACGGGCATCAGCACTCATTAGTTTCGGGTGCGGGGTCATTAAATACGCATAAGCCTGATGGTGTGAGCGGCCCACGCGACCACGTAATTGATGCAGTTGTGCTAAGCCGAACTTATCGGCACGGTCGATGATAATTGTGTTTGCGCTCGGTACATCAATACCGGTTTCAATGATGGTGGTACACACCAATACGTTAAAGCGTTGGTGATAAAACTCTGACATCACTTTTTCAAGCTCACGCTCGCGCATTTGACCATGAGCAGTAACAACACGGGCCTCAGGCAATAAATCACGAATGTCTTGGGCACACTTTTCAATGGTCTCAACATTGTTATGCAGGAAGTAAACCTGACCACCACGCAATATCTCACGCAAGATAGCTTCTCTGACGGTAGCAATATCATACTCACGCACAAAGGTTTTGACTGCGAGACGTTTTGCTGGTGGCGTAGCAATGATTGATAAATCACGCATGCCAGACATGGCCATGTTTAAGGTACGCGGGATTGGGGTCGCGGTTAATGTGAGAATATCGACATTGGCACGTAAGGCTTTAATTTTCTCTTTTTGACGTACACCAAAGCGATGTTCTTCATCAATAACCAATAAGCCTAAATTATCAAAATTAGCTTCAGCTTGAAGTAATTTGTGAGTACCGATGACAATATCGACTTTGCCTTCAGATAGCTGTTGTAATACTTGGTTCTGTTCTTTGGCTGAGCGAAAACGTGACATCACTTCAATGACTACAGGCCAATCGGCAAAGCGGTCTTTGAAGTTTTCGTAATGCTGCTGGGCAAGTAGGGTAGTTGGCACCAGCACAACCACTTGCTTGCCTGCGTTAACGGCAACAAATGCGGCGCGCATGGCGACTTCAGTTTTACCAAAGCCCACATCACCACAGACTAATCTGTCCATTGCCATTGGGGTTTGCATGTCAGTTAACACGGCTTCAATAGCGGTTTCTTGATCGACGGTTTCTTCAAATGGGAAACCTTGGGCAAACTGGGCATATTCCTCAGCTTCGATTTTCATCGCATCGCCAGGTCGAGCTTGTCTGCGGGCATAGACATCTAACAGCTCAGCTGCGACATCTCGAATTTTTTCAATGGCTTTTTTCTTGGCTTTAGCCCAAGTTTCGTTTCCTAGCTTGTTTAAGCTAGGCGTTTCATCAGCGCCAACACTGTAGCGGCTAATGAGATGCAGTGATGAAACAGGTACATAGAGCTTATCGCCGCCAGTATATTCAAGCTGTAAATATTCAGCGACTAAGCCGCCGGTATCAAGGGTTACTAAGCCTTTGTAAAGGGCTACGCCGTGCTCCAAGTGCACAATAGGTTCACCGACTTTGAGTTCAGCGAGGTTTTTAACTAGAACATCAGAGCTGACTTGTTTTTGTTTTTCACGGCGGCGTTGCTGCGAAATACGTTGACCAAATAATTCAGTTTCACAGATGACACTGACTTCGCCTTTAGGCGTGTCATGAATAATACAGCCTCGTGAGAGTGGCGATACAACAAGACCAATCGTGTCTTTAGCGGTTTTAGCGTTAAGGTAATCATCAAGGTGGTCAAACAGTTTCGGTTTAATACCTATCTTGGCTAATAGCTCGATAAGTGCTTCGCGTCGACCTTCTGATTCGGCGCAAAATACCAATTGTTTATGAGTTTCACTGTATTGTTGCAGGTTGATCAGTGGCTGCTTTAATTTATGATTCGCATTGATGTCAGGTAGAGCTGAGACATTGGCAGATTGTGCTTTAGCATTGTCTTCAGTACCTAATGCCAACTGTGAACGTTGGTAGTTTTTAAAATTCGCGAACAGTTCATCAATCAGTAAATACAGCTCTTGGGGGGCAAGTAGCGGTCTTAATGGATCAACGCGTCTGTCTTCATAACGCGCATTGATTTCATTTAAGTGATGTTGGCTTGCCTGCTCAATATCACCCAACGTCATTAGCTGAGTGTCAGCAGGTAAATAGTCAAACAAGTTGGCTGAGTCATCAAAAAACAGTGGCAGATAGTTTTCTATCCCTGCTGGCATCAAGTTGCGGCTGACTAACTGATAAACTGACTCGGCTTCTTTTGAAATGACTTCGAAGCGGCGACGGTAGCGTTGTCTAAAGCCTTCGATACCGGCAGCATCCGTTGGAAACTCTTTAGCGGGTAACATGCGTACTGCATCAACTTCCTGTTTCGAACGTTGGGTATCAACATCGAAATAGCGAATCGACTCGACTTCATCGTCAAACAATTCAATACGCAGTGGCTCATCAGATCCTGTCAGGAAAATGTCCATAATCGAGCCGCGAATGGCAAACTCGCCGTGCTCGTAGACTTGGTCAACTGAGTAGTAGCCAGTATCGGTAAGATGTTGCCTAACTTGCTGCAAGCTATAAGTGTCGCCTTTTTTGAGCAACATCACATTGGCGGTTAAAAACGATTTTGGCGGCAGTTTCACCATTAATGTATTCACCGGCACAATAATGACATTGTGTTGGCTTTGGCTCATTTGCGCTAAGGTTTCTAATCGCTGGGAAATCAAATCCTGATGGGGTGAAAAACTGTCATAAGGCAGGGTTTCTCTATCGGGAAATAAACACACATTCACATCAGACTGAGATAACAAGTAGGCTAGCTCAACTTCAAGTTGTAATGCACTCGGGGTATCACTGGTGACAATTAAACTGGTACCAGGATGTTGAGCAATTAAACTTGCGAGAGTGACGGCTTGAGAGACGCCCCCCAGGGTTGATAATGTCTGAAATTGCTGGCCTTTTTTGACACTAGGCGGTGTTAAAACGTTAAAATTCTTCATTGAATTATTAAGTTGGCTTCTTTAAATGTGTGATTCACCCAGTTTGATGATGTTTGAGTATATTAAAAACCTTCAAACTGGTGTTAATTAAGGTAAGCTTTCCCCGTTACCTTAAATGTCTGGCAGCTATTATATGCGAGCAAAAACGAAGTTGCAGGAAAATTCGTTATTCAACGCTTTGTTGGCGGCTTTGCTTGCGCATCTTTAACATCTTTTGTTGAACATTTAGGCTGGCTTTAACCAGTTGCTCGACATCTGCATCCAGTATTTGACTGAATTCTAGACTGATGTTGTATGTGGCAGTTTGTGACTCGTTTTCAATACGCTGGCATTGGGTTACTTGGCATAAACATAAAATGGCAACTAACTCGCTACTGATATAGATTGAGGTTTTAAAGTAATCACCGACATTTAACGCAGTTTTTGAAGTTAAGCTAATACCACTGCCGCCAAAGTGAGAACCCTGGAACTTGTCACCCGTTTGCACTTCTTTTTCTAACACATGATGTAACACTAAATCGACTTTGCGAGACTGAAGTTTGAGAAAGTCGACAACCGCCTTAGCATCATTGTCTAAGCCTCTCAATTGTAAAAGGCAACTGGCTTCAAGCTCTTTAACTTCAGACAGTAGTTTCAACCCTACAGATTGCATTGAGCGCAAGTCAGCTTCAGTCGGAATACCTTTGGATTCTGGCCAAGATTCTAGGTAGACATTGAATTGATGAGGCACAGTAAAGTATGCATTAGATTCAGTGAACAAGGTTTGCCTCTTTATTTATCAAACTAATACCCCTATTATCATGCCCATCTTTATCATTTAGCAAGTTTTAACCCGCTTGCGTAAATAAACTGCTGTTTTATATTAAACAATATACAAATAATGCCGTTTTATTCGCCTTACAAACTTGGGATGTGCTTTCCTTTATGAATTTTCGGTTTTCACTGTTTATAGGTTACCGCTATTGGCGCACAAGAAAAGCCAATGCTTTTGCATCTTTCATTACTTTTTTTGCTGTTTCGGGTATTTTTTTAGGTGTCGCTGCGCTGATTATTGTTAGCTCAGTGATGAACGGTCTAGAAGGGCAACTCAAAGAGCGAATTTTAGGTGCTGTGCCGCAGTTAACCCTAGTTAATGACGCAGGTTTTAGTGATTGGCAGCAACAGACGCAATCATTAACTGCCCAATCTCAAGTGCATGGGTTAGCACCTACTGTAACCACTCAAGCCATGGTGCAATCCAGTCAGAATATCAGTGCTGTGCAAGTTTATGGCGTATTTCCTGAATATGAACAAAACTTGTCGGCCATAATCGCTAATACCTATTCCAGTGCGTTTGAGCAGCTGACACCGGGTAGTTACAATATTGTACTTGGCAGTGAATTAGCGAGAAAGTTATCCATCAATATCGGTGACAGAGTCAGACTACTTAGTGGTGATGGTGTGGTGTATTCGCCACTCGGTCCAGTGCCAAGCCAGCGAAAATTTACTGTAGCGGGTGTATTTGAGATGGGCTCGCAAGTCGATTCAGCATTAGCTTATATTCATTACACAGACGCAAGACGATTAATGCGCTTAAAGCCAAATGAAATCAATGAGCTTAGAGTGTATTTGGCCGATCCGTTCGCTGCGCCGCAAATGGGTGAAAGTATTGCCGCAGAACTTAAACAGCAGAACATTGATATCACAACCCGAGATTGGCGTGAAAGTTTTGGCCATTTATTCGCTGCGGTCAAAATGGAAAAAAACATGATGTCATTGATGTTATCGCTGATTGTCGCTGTTGCAGCGTTTAACATTGTGTCAGCGTTAGTAATGATGGTTATAGATAAAACCACTGATGTGGCGGTATTAAAAACCCAAGGGTTAACTACTCAGGCAGTGATGAATATCTTTATTGTGCAGGGCTCGCTTAATGCGATTATTGGTCTGGCATTAGGGGCGCTGGCTGGTGTTACCATCACCTTAAATTTAAATATTATTTTGGGCGTATTAGGCATTTCAGTATTGGGAGCAGGGCAAATGTTACCGGTCGAGATCTCGGTTACCCAAATCGCTATTATTGTTGTTGGCACCTTGGCGATGACGCTTATTGCCACGATTTACCCAGCATTAACCGCTGCACGCGTTCAGCCAGCAACCGCATTGAGATATGAATAATGAAAAAAGAAGCTTCAGTGATATTGCAAGTCAGTAACGTAAGCAAACAGTTTCATGATGGTGAAACCACCACCAAAGTGCTGACGAATGTTGATTTGAATGTGTATAAAGGCGAACAACTTGCCATTGTTGGTAGCTCTGGTTCGGGTAAAAGTACCTTATTGCATATCATGGGAACCTTAGATATTCCTACTGCTGGCGAAGTCTTGCTTGATGGTGAAAATCTCTATCAATTAAGCGCCACTCGTCAGGCCGAAATACGTAATCAAGATTTAGGGTTTATTTACCAATTTCATCATTTGTTACCTGAGTTCTCAGCACTTGAAAATGTGGCAATGCCTGCATTTATTCAAGGCCGAGATAAAAAGCAAACCTTGAAAGAAGCGACTGAATTACTCGAAAGAGTCGGCCTTGGGCATAGATTACAGCATATCCCTGCGCAGCTTTCAGGCGGAGAGCGTCAGCGCGTCGCGATTGCTAGAGCGCTTATTAATAAGCCTAAGCTAGTGCTTGCAGATGAGCCAACGGGTAATTTGGATGCTAACAGTGGCGACAGTGTGTATTTGCTTATTCGCGAACTCGCTCAGCAATTAGGGACTGCATTTGTTGTGGTCACTCATGATTATAAGCTGGCTGAAAAGATGGATAGACAGCTAACGATGAAAGACGGTGTATTGCAGTCTTTAACGGGGGTTAATAACCCTCTTGCTGCAAAAGCTGAGTCAACTGCGATGGATAATAGTTAATGAAATCATTACTGCCGCTCACAATAGGTTGGCGTTTTTATCGGGCTAGACAATCTAATGGTTTCATTGGGTTTATTTCATTTGCCTCCACAGCGGGTATCGCACTGGGTGTTGCGGTACTTATTTTGGTGTTATCCGCCATGAACGGTTTTGAGCGAGAGCTTGAACAACGTTTGTTAGGTGTAGTGTCTCATGGCGAGTTGCTCAGTGTGAATGAGCCTTTACATGATTGGCAGTCAATTGCAGAAACAGCTAAAGATATGCCCGAAATCGTCGCCACAGCGCCTTTTATTCGGATGCAAGGACTCGTGCAAAAGCCGGGTGGTTTTCAAGGTATTGAGCTTAACGGTATTGAACCTGAATTTGAGCAAAAAGTATCAACACTCGCAGAGTTTATGCCGGCCGCTGCCTGGAATGCGTTGGCTGAGCCAGTAAACAATATTGTCTTAGGTCGCAGTCTATTAGACAAGCTTGGCTTAAGTGTTGGCGATACATTATCTATGTATACCCCAGACATGAGCCAATCTAATAAATTGTCAGCAGCTAAAAGTCACCGTTTTATCGTGGCAGGAGTTTATGATTTAGGAGGCGAGATTGAATCTACGCAGGCATATGTTTCGATGTCATACCTAGCTAGCGTATTAAAAATCCCCCAAGGTTCAGCAACCGGCCTTAGAATTACCGTTAACAATGTATTCAGTGCGCCAAGAATTACTCGCGATCTTGGCTATGCGCAAAGTCAGTATTTACACTTAAATAACTGGACTCGCTCACAAGGGCATTTATATCAAGATATTCAACTAGTCCGCATGGTGATGTACTTAGTGCTGGCGTTAGTTATTGCAGTGGCTTGTTTTAATATCGTGTCTACCTTAGTGATGGCTGTGAGAGATAAAAGTGCTGAAATTGCAATTTTAATGACCATGGGCTTAAAACGTGGCGCTGTTATGGCGATTTTTATCATGCAAGGCGGCTTGAACGGTTTATTAGGTTGTACCATTGGCGCTGGTATTGGGGTGCTGCTTGCAACCAACTTAAGCGCAACAGCCAGTTTTGTTGAACGAACCTTTGGGATCCAGCTATTAGCTTCTGATATTTATTTTATCGACTTTTTACCGTCTGAATTACAACAACAAGATGTGATATTAGTGGTCACAATGGGACTCGTCATGAGCTTGTTTGCGACCATTTATCCAGCTTATAAAGCCACTAAAATTGCTCCAGCATCAGCACTAGCGGGTCGTTAAGGGCTTATTTCTACGCTGCAAGTTTTCAGAGCAAGCAAGGTTTGTTTGATTCTGTAAGTTGAGTTTGTTGTCTTTATCAATAAGATAGCTAATGTAAGATGACATAAATCAATAACTTAAACGGTCGACTTTGTCAGGCGAGCCGTATAATAAGCTGTTATGTTTCTTTGGGTCGGAGTCGATATGGAGGTTAACTTGGAATTTTCAGATTACATGGCAATTAGTGCCTTTCTGGTTGCTTTACTCTCAGCACTATATGCTAGGTGGACTTGGTCAGAAGCTAAAAAAGCAAATGGTATCTCACGTGTAAATTCACTCCTGACCTTAAAACAGCATTACTCGGATCTATTGCAAAAAGAGCATGATAAATCTAAAGCGTGGCTTGAGGGTAAAGAAAATAAGGTTAGTGATGGTTACACCGAAGCTTGTTTAAATGCAGCAGATTATCAGCAGAAATATAGGCAAGTTAGCTCGCAACTTGAAAAGCTAAAACCTGAAGTGTTAACCAACGAAACATAACAAGAATTTAAAGTGGGACTGCTAACAGTTTGCTCGGTTCCGCTTCGCTGCACATTTAAGCAAACAATTATCTGCCCCTTAAATGGGCGCTGAGGATGTAGAATTAATCTATAGTGGTAAAATATAGATGATTTCAGTGTTTACACCGTCCGTACAATTCACTTTCTAGTGGGATATTCCCTTTGATTTAACGTAGCAACGTCATTAGAGGCTTAATTTTAACGATTCTGAAGCTGGTTTACTGAAATAGAAATTCTACTAGCTCGTTAAATGCCCCCTCAATGTCAGCTCATGGAGTCCAATTCTCCTGTAGAAATCTAACCACCTACCTTAGTCAAAGTAACTTTTAACACTGTCCCAAATCCCTAAAGACGTATCAGGAAATAAGTCGATACCCAGTGCCGATTTTAATAGGTACAACATTAGTAGTCCAAACAGCATACTAATAATGATAAAGCCACTGACACTAGCAAACATCATCAGCATAGATAGGTTCTTTTCTCGACGAGTATAGGCGCGTTTGTTTTTACCTAGTAAAAACACGTAATAAAAACGCCACTTAATGAAAGGAAATTTGAATGTTCCCCGTTTATCTACGAAGTGTCCGCCCCAAGTATTAGGGCCCAATGACATCTTTATGGCATGGAGTTGTTCATCAGTGAAACTTGATGCGACATCGGTTGGTGAGCGTTTGAGCACTTTTTCAATAAGTGGATCTTGCCTTATGGTATCGCTGGTTGTTTTTTGAGTAGGGCTTGTCATCGATACCCCTTGTTTATCATTATTAACGATTAAGTTAAATCTAGCATACAATTATAAAGTTACTGAAATTGAACACAATAGACTATTAAAGGCGCTAATGATGACAGATTTTCAGCAAGTGATTTCATTTTGGTTTGATGACATAGACAAGTCTATGTGGTTTAAAAAAGACAACGAGTTCGATCGGATTATCATGTCTAAATTTGCCACGCTGCACAGTCAAGCCATGGCTGGAGAACTATATGAGTGGCGAAAGCAGCCTCAAGGTCGGTTGGCGGAAATTATTGTATTGGATCAATTCTCCAGAAATATGTACCGAGACACTGCAAAAGCGTTCGCATCAGACACACTTGCGTTGGTATTAGCCCAAGAAGCCGTGGCGCAGGGGCAAGATAGGCTGTTAACTGCAACTGAACGTAGTTTTTTGTACATGCCTTACATGCATAGCGAGTCTGAAGTCATTCATCAGCAGGCACTCGTCTTATTTAATCAAGATGGCTTGGAGTCAAACTATCAGTTTGAAAAAAAGCACTTTGACATCATAAAGCAATATGGCCGCTATCCTCATCGAAACAATATTTTAGGAAGAGAGTCTACTGCCGCAGAAATCGCCTTTCTCACTCAACCTGGGTCATCGTTTTAAGGCCGAATTAATATAATAAGCAGCTCAGTTAAAAACAAAAACGCCTATCAATAACTTGATAGGCGTTAATCTTACGTCACGAATATGCGTTGTTTACACAATAAGCGCGATTAGTCGTAATGTTGCTCGTAACGAAGTAATGCCAAGTCATCGTTACCGTTGAGTACATGTTTAATAAATGGATTATTAAACAAACTCTCACTCTTAGCGCTATGCAAGGTGATTGGGCCGCTTGTTGGCACTTGTTCAAGGTAAATATCATTAAACAAATGGCTATAATAGTTAATGAAGCTTGGTAAAAGCAGTACAAGTTCTGACGATAATGTTTGTATGAATTTGAAAATATTCATACGAATAGTTTTATCAATTGCCACGACACTTGCCAGTTTCAGGTAGCCGTTTTGTGCAACACAAAAGGCAAGGTGCCCGATAAGTGAATTGTTATAGTAAAAACATACAACCTTTAAACGCTTACATCCAATGTGTTCAAGGGTTTCATTAAAGTCGTAACCGCTTTGCACTTTATGCGCTTGGTATATCGACTCTTTGTCATCTTCAGCCATTTCATCAAACCAAAATTCTTTAATTTGATTAATGCTGTAATTGTAAATGTTTGGCATTTGACCATCATGAATACGATTTTTACGAGCTTTTCTGATAACTTTTAATTCATGTTCGTCGTATTGATAACACTGGTTAAAAAAGTTCGCTAAACCTACTCTTCGATTTAAAGATGGCAGAATAGTGCCTTTTTCCCAAAGACTCACCATTGACTGGTTTATGTTTTTGAACAGGCTGTGATTATTCGCTAAATCATCAGCTAAAGTTTGTTGAGATAGACGATACGATTTACGGTATTGTCTTAACACACTCGAAAAACTTTCTTTGTTAAATTCGGTTTCAGTAAACTGATTTGCCACGTGCTTCCCCTGGATACATATGTGAACTAAATGTCGTTGTCATTTAAACGACGCAAATCTTAGTTAACACTTGTGACGTGAGCTACTTATAATAACTATAAGCTATGCTAATATTAGGGCGTATTTATCAAGGATTAACGCATGTACGTAAAGTATTCAGATCAAATAAACCTTAACTATTTACGTGTATTTAATGAATTGTATATAACGCGTAGTACAACTGGTGCAGCGGCAAAATTAGGTATCTCTCAATCAGCTGTAAGCCAGATATTATCTAAGTTACGTGAGGCAACTGGCGATCCATTATTCATCAAGGGTCAAGGTCATTTAGTGCCTACTGTTAGAGCAACAACGATTGGTGAAGGTTTAGCTGCTGAGCTGATGTTATTAGAAAAAAAGTTATATCCTGATGAGTTTTTTAATCAGGCCGATTTTGACGGCGAGATCACATTTGCGATTTCCAGCCCACTGATTGATATCATTTCAAAACCACTCGTAGAGATCAGCTCAAAGATTTTGCCAAAGGCGAGAATTTCGTTTGTTCATTGGAACGATCATACTCTTGATCAAATTATCAATGGCGATGTTCATATTGGTTTTAACCTGTTTCCATTAAATGCACCAAAAGAAATTAGACAAATACCTATTAGAGAATCAAAGCCCATTTTTGTTAGCAGAACGGAAAATAAATGGATTGAAGAGGGAATGGAAAATAGTGGTTTCAAAGACCATGTTTTTGCGGGTGTCATACTCAGTGGGATTAATCGTATTAAGGGGATCCTAGAAAACACTGATTTAATGGAAGGGTTTAGGTTTAAATATCGCTCTGAGTCACAATCGATATTGGCGAATCATTTACTGACCGACAATAGCGTTATTCTGGTCGATGAGTTGTCTAGCCATCATTATGAAGAATATTATTGTTACCAGGCGCCTCAGCGACTTAATAAGTTATTACCGACTTCCTTGAGTTACGCTATTTATTACTTGCAAGCAAATCATCAACATCCAATTTACTCTGATGCAGAAAGGGTTGTTCGTAACATACTGGATGAGCTTCTTGCCAACATTAAGATTATTCCCAACCAAAACCGCTATTAAGTCATCAGACTGCTGTGACATTGATAACGTCGTTGAGTTAACTGAGCATAAAAAAGCGCTACATTTTGGGAATGTAGCGCTAATAAGCGGTTTTTAAAACTCACTGAAATCGATTAGTGCAAAAGTCGACGGAGAGAAACGACTTAACCGACTTACAGTTTCACCATCAACTTACCTTTGTTGCCACCGCTAAAGAATAAATTTAACCCATCAATTGATGATTCAAGGCCTTCTAATACGTGTGCACGATGTTTGATTTTACCCTGCAGCACATAAGGGGTTAACTTCTCTAATAGGCTTGGTACTTCGCCGTAATGATCTGGCATAGTAAAACCTTGCACCGTAATGCGTCGTTTAAGGATATTCATCCAACTCGGTCCTGGGGCAGGTGTCTGTTTACTGTAATCTGCAATCAGTCCACATACCATGACGCGTCCATGTGGATTCATTCTATCGACAATTAGGTTTTGAATCGGGCCTGCGGTATTTTCAAAAAATAAATCAATCCCTTGTGGAGCTAACTTATCCAATTCTGCAGCTAAGTCTGCTTTTTTATAATTTATTGCAGAATCAAAACCAAGCTCGTTCACTATCCAGTCAGCTTTTTCATCACTGCCTACAACGCCAATGACATGTAAGCCATCAGCTTTAGCTAATTGCCCTACAATCGAGCCTACAGAGCCCGCTGCGCCCGTGACAATGATTGTTTCGCCAGCTTTAGGTTTGCCGACATTAAATAAACCTTGAGTTGCGGTTAAACCTGGTAGGGCAAAGACCGATAAAATTGCTTCGTCAGGGAGTGGTGCATCGATTTTGTTTAAGCCTTTACCTTCACTGACAAAGTACTCTTGCCAACCCATCATCCCCATCACGCGATCGCCCGCTTTAAAATCTGGATGATTACTTTCAACGACCTCGCCAACACCACTACTGCGCATTACATCGCCTAAATTAACCGGTGGAATATAGCTATCAGTATCTGGTTGCATCCAACCAAACATAGCCGGATCCAATGACATGTAGTTTTGCTTAACCAGTAATTCACCTGGTTTAACAATAGGCATTGGCTTTTGAACCACTTCAAAAATATCTGAAGTGATTGGGCCACCTTGTGGGCGTTTGACAAGGTTAATGGCGGTATAGGTGCTCATTGAAATATCCTTTTACTCATTGGGTTCGATATATTGTTTGTTGAAGTTATTATTCCTTTTCTTTTTTATAAGATATAGTGGCTAAAAAGCGATTCTTTATTGCTTTTATGACAACAATGGATGATTTATGGATCAATTAAGAGCCCTTAAGTATTTTGTCAAAGTCGTAGAATTAGGCAGCTTTACTCAAGCGGCTAAGACTTTTTCAGTGCCTGCTTCATCATTGTCACGTCGTGTGGCTGATTTAGAGAAAAGTTTAGGGGCAACCTTATTAAAGCGATCTACACGTGCGGTTAGCTTAACTGAGATTGGTACTGAGTATTATCAACAAGTATCTTCGCTGCTCAACCAATTAGAGCAAAGTAATGAAGCCGTTAGAAGTTATCAAACAGAACCAATGGGGACGTTGCGGATCAGTGCGATGGTAGGGATTGGCCGTGAAGTACTTATTCCCTTAATGGATGAGTTTTCTCGTTTATACCCCAAAGTTATTCTTGATATTGAACTCAGCGATGAGCTGTCTTCAGTTGGTCGGGATGATGTTGATATCGCGATCAGGGGCGGATACGCCCCAAATGACAGAGTGGTAGCGATTCGGTTAATGGACAATCAATTTATTCCTGCAGCGACCGAGCAATACTTGCAGCAAATGGGCACTCCTCATCATCCATCTGAATTGTCACAGCATAAAGGGTTATATTATCGCTCGCCTAATGGCAGAGTACCTTGGTTAAGTTTTATCGATGGTCAATGGCAAGATGTGTCAGCTCCTGCAGCTGCCATTAGCAATGCCGGGGAGTGGTTGATTGAAAAAGCCAAACAGGGTGATGGCATTGTCATGATGCCAAGATGGGTGTTATCGCCTTTTTTACACCGAGGCGAACTACAAGAACTTGATTTTGAGCCACCGCTATCAGCCAGCCAAAGCGCTGACTTTGGAGTTTACTTGATATATCAAAAGCAGCGCTATCACGTGCCCAAAGTAAAAGCTGCGGTAGATTTTTTAGTGGCGAGAATTAAACATGCGACATGGGGCTAACTATTATTAGTTTTAAGTATTAGCTTTAAGGAAATATTCATTAGTATGGCTTGGGTGAAGATCGTTTAAAGTTTAGCAAGTAGCAAGTAGCAAGTAGCAAGTAGCAAGTAGCAAGTAGCAAGTAAAAAAGTGACACATAGAAAAGTAACTGCTGGTCAATGATTACAGGGTATATAAGGTTACCAATATGGACTTTAAAATAGTAACTCAGCATTTGAGCATACGTGCCTTTAGGGAAGAGGATTTGACCTTCTTTGCCGAATATAGAGCCGACCCGAAAATCGCCCAATACCAGAGCTGGACTGACTACAATATTGAACAAGCACGTGCGTTTTATGCAGCAATGGATTATCAAACCTTCGGTCAACCAGGTCAGTGGTTCCAATTGGCTATTGCAGATAAACAAACCCAGCAGCTTATGGGCGATGTTGCACTGCATTTTGTTGATGAGCAGCAAATGGAAATCGGCTTTACATTGGCGCAGCAATATCAACAACAAGGCTTTGCCTATGAAGCCGTTACTGCTGTAATTGAGTACTTATTTTTAAAATTGAATAAACACCGTATTGTGGCGACAACTGACGCCAACAATAAAGCTTCAATGGCTTTATTAATCAAGTTAGGTTTTAGAAAAGAAGGTCATTACCATCAAAATATCTTTTTTAAAGGTCATTGGGGTGATGAATGTTTTTTTGCTCTGCTAAAGGATGAGTATATGACCAAGCTTGAGGAAAACTAGATGGCTTGTGATGATTGCCAAGAGTCCATTTTTAAGCAAAAGATTGGACGGTGTAAAGCCTGTATGTGGCAATTAACGGGTTTGTCGCTGGTTGGCTGGCCACTATGGTGGTGGCTTTATGCTGAAGATATGACCTCTGTTGAGTCAATCGCTACGGTATTTTTCTGCAGTGCTTTTAGTGGATTACTGTGTGTGCATTTAATTGTATTGAGTTATCGAAAACTTAATCATCTTGAATGAGCTTGAACTAATAACGCAGGGATAATACCAAATTAGTCGGTAAAATTATAAAAAAAGTCAGCAAACATGCTGACTTTTTATGGTGTTTTTTACAGACTAATTCCTGCTTTTCCATTTGAATAATACTGAGTATTTCCAAAGACTTTTAATCACAAAAAAGCTGATAAAAGCAAAAATAAAGGCGTAAACAATACACCCTAATAGGAAAGGTGGGCCTATGGTGCCAATAGAGCTTTCAACCCATTGCCAACTGGCTTCAAAGTTAAAGTGAGTAGTTTCCATGCCTAATATTTTCGAGCCCAGTAAATAAGCCGCATAAAACATGAATGGCATAGTGATTGGATTTGTTAACCAAACGAGTGCAACTGCCAGTGGAATATTGACGTTAAAAAATATCGCCATGCCAGCAGCAATGACCATTTGAAATGGAAGCGGAAGCCAAGCAACAAATAATCCAATCGCAAATGAGCCAGGAGCTGACTTACGATTTAAGCTCCAAAGGTTAGGTTTATCTAATAATTTGCCGAAAACACGTAAATATTTGTGATTACGTAATGTTTCAGGATTCGGCATAAATTTTTGTAATAATTTTTTTGGCATATACGCGATTACTGTCTTTAATTAATCAATGATAAATCGATTCATTTATGGTTTTTGCGCCAGTATGCTTTTTAGCAATATGTTGCCAAGCTTACTTCCTATATGGATGGCGTCTATCATTCTGATTGTCGCTTTATCTTGCCTCATAAAATGGCCGTTCATCAGCGGAGCATTTAGTGGGCTTTTATTAGTTTCTTTTTGTTTTTATTCATTATTTTATTCACACGAATCTGAAATTCCTGTTCAAAAACAATTCAAGGCAGAGATAGTATCACTAGTTAGCACAAACAGCGACTGGATAAGTTTCGACATTCGTTTGATTTCTGAGCAAAATAGTTTTTATGACACTAACTATAGACTCTCATGGCAACAACCGCCTGAAGTAAAAGTGGGCCAAGTATGGCTGTTTACGGCGCGAATGAAGCCGATAACCAGTCCGATTAA
The DNA here is from genome assembly GCF_030548905.1 of Shewanella sp. 2_MG-2023. Taxonomy (NCBI): domain Bacteria; kingdom Pseudomonadati; phylum Pseudomonadota; class Gammaproteobacteria; order Alteromonadales; family Shewanellaceae; genus Shewanella; species Shewanella sp. 2_MG-2023. The sequence goes on along the minus strand of NZ_JAUOSO010000002.1, from coordinate 330,354 downwards.
TCAAGGCGGATTTAATCAACAAAAGAATTTATTGAGTCGTCATATTGTTGCTAAAGGTCGCGTTAAGCAGGCTGAACTTGTTCATTATGACGTGCCATTAAGACAATCGATCATCAATAAGATGACGCCAATATTACATTCACTATCCCATGGGGCGGTGTTGAATGCGTTATTGTTTGGCGACAAATCTGAACTTACTCAAATGCAATGGCAGCAACTAAGGCAAACAGGTACAGGGCACTTAGTGGCGATATCTGGTTTACATCTGTCAGTCGTGTTTGGCTTGTTTTGGTTTATCTTCCGTCATAGCCTGCAACGCTTCACACCTGTGTTTAGTCGCAGAAACCTGCTACTTGCGATGATGTTTTCATCGTTAACCGTATTGGGATATGGCTATTTAGCTGGTTTTGCTATTGCAACCCAGCGTGCACTCGTCATGTTATTAATGTTGGTGATGCTGTCCATCGTAAATCATCATTCATCCCCATGGCAGCGGCTTACTTGGGCACTGTTTGCTGTATTAGCTATTGATCCTTTTGCGAGTTTAAGTGCTGGTTTTTGGCTGTCTTTCAGTGCGCTGGGGATCATATTGTTTACCCTTGAATACACCGCAACTAAAACAAACACTGAGAATAATGCAGTTGATGAAGCTAATAATTATGGCACTAATAATAACAGTAATTATGAGCATGAGGATCTTGAGGACGAGCTCGATGAAAAGGAAAATGACGAGATTGATGAAGGGCTAAAGACCAAGGAAGTATCAGCAGATAAGCGGTTATTTTATCAAAATTTCAAATCGACTTACCGTCATTATCAACAACAAACCCTGTTATATCTGCAAATATTTTGGGCCATACAGTGGCGATTGGCTGTTGGGTTAGGTTTATTGCAAGCGATACTGTTTGGCACCATTTCCATTAACAGTATTTGGGTCAATTTATTGATGGTGCCTTGGTTTAGTATCGTGGTCATTCCGCTCAGTATTATTGGCTTGGTGGGGAATATAATCCTAATGATATTGCCGCTAACTGAAGGCTTCAGGCAGCTAGTTGGTGCTAAATTGATGGCTTTAGGGGATATTTCTCTTGCGCCTTTTGAGTCTCTTATTAGTCAAAGCGATCAGTGGCCAATGGCGTTAGTGTATTTACCCGATACGATGGTTGTCTGTTTAATGATGTTTGCTTTAGGGTTATTTTTATTAAAGTGGGCAGTGGATGCCCCTTGGCGATGTGTGGTTGGTTTGTTGTGTGTGCCATTTTTTCTACAATTAACAGTGAGTATATTTGAGTCGAAAGCACCGTTACAGCAAGAGCCATTTGGTCAACAACAGACCTGGCACGTACATGTGCTAGATGTCGGTCAAGGTATGGCCGTGCTGGTACAACGAGGTAATAGGGCGATACTTTATGATACTGGCGCAGCTTACGGTCAAAGCTTTAGCTATGCTGATCGCGTCATAGTGCCAACTCTGAGAGCAAAAGGAATTAATCGTCTGGATTATATTATTGTGAGTCATGACGATAATGATCATTCAGGTGGGTTAAAGGTGTTAGCTCAGCATTATCCCAAAGCAGTGATTATCAGTGATACAACAGCGCATCATGATGCAATGACTGCAAATAATGTTAATGACCTTCACCTAAGCTCAGGCTCAGATACCCAAAAAGGCACAAAAAAAGGCACAAAAATTGGCACCCCAAAAGGCATCCAAAAAGACACAGGAATAACAACAGACACAACCACAGAAACAGTCACAGAAATAACAACAGCCACAGACAATGCACTTAACCACTGTGTAAATCGTCGATTCCAATGGGCTGGCTTAACATTGAGTCTTGCTGCAAACCCCACTGCCACCAATGACAATAACCGCTCATGTATTGCATATGTTGATGATGATAAGCACCGGGTACTACTGACTGGCGATATTGAAAAAAGCACTGAACAATATTTAGTAGAACACAAACTGTTATCACCCACTGATATTTTGTTAGCACCACATCATGGTAGTCGCACTTCATCATCTGAGGCGTTTATTGATGCTGTATCGCCAAAGCAGGTTATTTTTACTGCGGGATTTGCAAATCAATATGGATTTCCTAAAAAAGATGTTGTTGAGCGATATAAAACAAGAGGAGTTGAAACACTGATTAGCGGGAACTCTGGTCAAATAACTATCGATTTCAACTCGTCAAGTTATGCGATTCGTCAATATCGTTCAGATATTGCGCCATTTTGGTACAACAAGCTGTTTAGATTTGGTGAGAAAGTTAAAGCAGAGTAGAATATGGCCTTTGTTTGCTATTCAAGTGTTAATGTAATCAATGACAACAACTAATAACGAAATGTCGAGCGTATTTAAACGCCTTCTTACTTATCTCATTCCGATGAAAGGAATGTTCCTATTAGCCATTGCAGGCCTACTTACATATGGCCTTGTTGATGCAGCTTTTATTGCATTCATTAAACCTTTTATTGATGAAGGTTTTGGTCAAGCCCCTGCAGTTGTAGGCGGTGTTGAAGTTGATGTACCTACCCATGGCGGCTTTAACGCCAATAAAGATATTATGCTAATGGCGCCGCTGGTGGTCATTGGTATGTTTACTTTGCGTGGGATTGCCAACTTTGTGTCGACCTACTGCGTCTCTTATATGAGTGCGAAACTGATTATGGATATGCGCCAGCAAGTGTTTGAACACTACTTGCGTTTACCTGTCAGCTACATTGACCGTGAAAATAGCGGTAACTTAATTTCCCGGGTGACCTTTGATACTGAGCAAATCGCTCGAGCATCAGGCAGTGCGTTAATTTCTATTGTCCGTGACTCCATTACTGTCATTGCAATGTTAGCTATCATGTTTTTCTATTCGTGGAAATTATCCCTGTGTATTTTGGTGATAGGCCCATTAATGGGGATTGTGATAAGCGTGGTGAGTAAGCGTTTTCGTAAAGTCTCTAAGCAAATTCAATCAGCAATGGGTGGCGTTACTGCAACTACTGAGCAAATGATTAAAGGCCATAAAAATGTATTGGCTTTTGGCGGTCAGAAAACGGAAGTTAATCGATTCTTTAAAGTGAATGACTCTAACCGTCATCAGAATATGAAACTGGCTGTAGCTCAAGCCATTAGCCAACCTGTTATTATGATTATTGGATCGTTTGCGCTTGCATTTGTGTTGTATGCAGCAACGTTCCCAGGTCTTAAAGAAGAATTAACTGCAGGTACTTTCGCTGCAATTCTTGGCGCAATGATGGCCATGCTTCAACCAATTAAAAACTTAACTCGGGTTAATGCTGAATTCCAGCGCGGTATTGCAGCTTGTACTACGGTGTTTGAATTACTTGATACCGCACCTGAATCAGATGCTGGTGAGTTTGAAACGAAGCGCGTTAAAGGTAACTTGAAGTTCAATAACGTGACGTTTAGTTACCCTGACACTGAAAAACCTGCCTTAACCAATATTGATTTTGAAGTTAAACAAGGTAAAACCATTGCCTTAGTGGGGCGCAGTGGCTCAGGAAAATCAACGATTGCAAGTTTGATGACGCGTTTTTACACTGGTGTATCAGAAGGGGATATCACCCTTGATGACGTTAGTATTTATGACTACAAGCTTAAGTCATTGCGTAATCAAGTGGCGCTTGTTTCGCAGCAAGTGACACTATTCAATGACACTATTGCTAATAACATTGCTTACGCTTACCCAGGTGAAGTAACTCGTGAACAAATTGTCAAAGCGGCTGAACTTGCTTACGCAATGGAGTTTATTGAAACGCTACCGGAAGGGTTAGACACTGAGGTAGGCGAGAATGGCGTGTTGTTATCTGGTGGACAACGTCAACGTATTGCCATTGCACGCGCCATGTTACGTGATGCACCAGTGCTGATTTTAGATGAAGCGACCTCAGCATTAGACACTGAGTCAGAAAAAGCGATTCAACATGGTTTAGACAATTTACGCCATAACCGTACATCTATCGTGATTGCCCATCGCCTTTCAACGATTGAATCAGCAGATGAAATCCTAGTGATTGATCAAGGCTCGGTAGTTGAGCGTGGTACACACACGGATCTTGTTGCCAAAGAAGGTATTTACGCTAACTTGTATCAAATGCAGTTTGGTAACTAAATGCAAGGGTTAGTGAACAAGATTTGGTATCAAGGGCATCCAGCTAAGTGGTTGTTATTGCCACTTAGTGGGCTGTTTGCCCTAGTGTCATACATAAGACGCCTCGGCTTTAAACTGGGAATTAGCCAAGCTGAGACCTTACCTGTTCCTGTCATCATCGTCGGTAATATCACCGCAGGTGGCAGCGGTAAAACCCCCACTGTTATCTATTTGATTAACTTATTGCGCCAACATGGTTATAAGCCTGGGGTGATAAGTCGTGGCTACGGCGTCAATATAGATGGTGTAAAAGCCGTTAATGTTGCAGATAAAGCCACCGAAGTGGGTGACGAGCCAGCAATGATAGTTGCTCGAACGCAGGTTCCTATGGTTGTTGGTGCTAAACGCATTGATGCCGCTAAAGCACTGTTAGCTCAATTTGATGTTGATGTGATCATTAGTGATGATGGCTTGCAGCATTATGCTTTAGCCCGAGATATAGAACTGGCTATTGTCGATGGTCAGCGCCGATATGGTAATCAGTGTTTGATACCCGCAGGGCCTTTACGTGAAGGTTTATGGCGCTTAAAAACGATTGATTGGGCCATTAATAATGGTGGCAACCCGCAAGCAAATGAAATTGCTATGACTCTTGAACCTTCTGATCTTAAAGCGGTAAAACCGTCATCGAATGATGAAAAATGGCAACAGCAAGAAGCGATAGCAATGGCTGGCATCGGAAATCCGCAGCGATTTTTCGATAGCTTAGTGACATTGGGTTATAAAATTAAACAAACAAAAGCATTTGAAGACCATCAAGCCTTTGATGAGAATGAGCTTACGCAGTTGTCTTTGCAGATGCCATTGATTATGACCGAGAAAGATGCGGTTAAATGTCGCGATTTTGCACAACAAAACTGGTGGTATTTGCCAGTTAATGCGAAGCTTAATGAAAGTTTTGATACAGCATTTTTGAATCGACTAAAAGAAGTCGTCAAAGTTAAACAAGGAAACCTCCATGGCGTTCGATAAAAAATTACTTGAGATTGTGGCTTGCCCAGTATGTAAAGGTAAGCTGGAATTTGATAAAGAAGCAGATCAATTGATTTGTAAAGCTGACAAGTTAGCTTACCCAATTACTGAAGGTATTCCTGTTTTACTTGAAAACAGAGCAATACCACTGGAGTGTTAATTGACGACGGAATAAGTTCTCGATTAATTCGTAGCTAATTTAAGAGTTCTGATACAACTCCTTATGACTGGAAAAAGCGCTATTGTTGGCGCTTTTTTTGTGGGGGTCATTCGGGCTGATATTGGTTTTTGTTAAACGGTACATAGATATTCGTTGGTTAAATTTTATGCATATCATGTTATTTGAATGTAAGAGGTGTTTATAGAGTAATTGCACTAATTATTAATTAAGTAAAACTTACTCTGATACTGTTTGCTAAATTTGCTTCGATTGACGATTTGTCCAGATACTGAATATACAAATCAGTTGTGGATACTTGTTATGACTCAAATGCAATCTTTTAAAGACAAAGTCGCCCTAATGTTGGTATTAAACCAAGGGGAGCGGATCAGTCAGTTTGAACATCATGGTAAGCGTTACTGGTTAAAACAAGTTGAGCAGCTAACAGGTGCAATGCGTTTTTTAAAAGCAGATTCTGCTAAAGCCCTAATTAAAGAAACCCAAGTATTAAAGCAGCTAGACGCAGAGGGAGCGCCTGTGCCCAAAGTGGTGGCTAATGGTGAAGGATATTTGGTGATTGAAGATGCTGGGCGCACAGTACGTGATTGGTTAGATAACAATGATATTGCAGCTACAGAGCAGCAAAACATTTTGAATGATTCAAGCCAAGCGTTAGCCGACTTACATCAAATGCAACTAGCTCACGGCCGTCCAGCACTTAGAGATATTAGCTGGCGCAGTGGTGAAGTTAAATTTATTGATTTTGAAGCTAATCAACAAAAGGGACCTGTGGTAGAGCAACAAATCCGTGATTTGTTGGTTTATATTCACAGCTTGTATCGCTATTTAGGCGCAGATAGCGAACGCATTTCGAAAACCATCACAGCTTACCGACAAGCAGGCGGTGAAGCTATTTGGCAAAAATCCAAAGACTTTTTGGCCTCATGGCAATGGTTGTATTACTTCGCGAGTCCGATTAAAAACGTTGGCGGTAAGGATTTAAAGCCGGTTTATTGGGTGTTATGGCATTTTAGAAACAACTAGTGAATCAATCGAAATTAAAAAAGCTTGTGATATTCACAAGCTTTATAGTCATCTAAGCTTTGGTGATTTAATACGTTACTTTTTCAAATCCTGATATAGCGTATTAATCCATTTTTCTTCAGTGATGAAGTTCCAGCTCCAATCTTTCCACTTTGCCGGTACACCTTCAGCTTGGATTTGTTCAAGTGTTTTACCTTGAGTGAGTTTCTTTTTCATCCAGTTAATCGAGTCATCAAGCATGTGCTTAAATTTCATTAAGTCATTTTTGTTGGCGAGTTCACCATGGCCTGGTATCACTTGAGTCTGTTTATCCATCATGGTTAATGCTTTGGCAACATTGTCTCGATAACCAATAACTGAGCCGCCACCGTTTAAATCCACATATGGGAAACGGTCTTTAAAGAATAAATCACCCATATGAACTAAGTTATCGTTTTCCCAGAACACCACACTGTCACCGTCAGTATGGCCAGGTCCCATGTGTTTTAAGGTTAATGTGTCATTGTTAAAACGGATGGAAACATCTTTAGAATAAGTCACAACAGGGAGGGCAGCTTTGGGTGTGCCTTCTTTGGCACTTAGGCGTTTTAATACATTATGGTGGGCAAAGATAATCCCTTGTTCGCCAAAGTGCGCATTTCCGCCAGTATGATCGCCGTGATAATGGGTGTTGATAACGTATTTAGGTTTACCCGCTTGGATTTCATTTAACGTAGCACTTATTTTATCGGCTAAAGGCGCAAATTGGTCATCGATGATTAAGATGCCATCAGTGCCTGCTGATACGCCGATATTGCCACCTGAACCTGTGAACATATAAGCATTTTCGGTGAGTTTCTGGGAGGTGATAGTGACATCTTTAAATCGGTCATCGTCAGCGAGAGTTGAAAAGCTGGTGATGGAGAGTGCAAGTAAGCAACTGAGTGATGTACGGGTCATGATGGGTTCCTGTGCTATGTGGCCAAACTGTCCATTTAATGGAGCAGTTTGGCCTATTTATCCTTTTATTAAGTCCAAGGTAGCAGTTTTTTAGCCCGTTTGTCAGCTAAACCTAATTTAACAGATGATTGATAACGGATTCGGTATAAGGCTTGGTAACACAAAGGCACCAAATACAAACTGGTGACAGTTGAGAAACTTAAACCACCAATAATCGCTATTGCCATTGGTGAGTATGGTGGCCCACCGCCACCAATTTGGGTGTCGCCCATAGCTAATGGAACTAGCCCTAATACCGTAGTTGCTACCGTCATTAACACTGGACGTAAGCGGGTAATACATATTGATTTAATCGTAGCTGACAGGTCAGTTAATTTTGGTGTCATTTGGTTTATTTGATCGACCAACACAATGCCGTTGTTAACTACAATTCCCATCAAGATTAGGATACCAATCATGGCCATCACTGACATTGGTGTGCCTGAAATCCATAATGCCCAAAACACCCCAGTAATCGAAAACAAAATCGAACTGATAATCGCAGTTGGAAGCAACAGTGATTCAAATAGCGCTGCCATTACGATGTAAATCATGGCTAATGCCAAAATCATGTTAACCGCCATAATCGATTGGTCTTCATCTTGACGTTGAAAACCGCCTCGCAGGCTGTAGTCATATCCATAAGGAAAATTAACATTCTGCATGACTTTTTCGATTTGTTCTTGGGCTTCTTCGGTAGTGATTTCGTTAACGTTTGCCCCAATAGATAATGCGGTTTGACGGTTATAATGCCTAATAGTGTCAAAGCGTGGCTGAATGGTTATTTCAGCTAAGTTATCTAAACTGTAGACGCGCTCTCCTTGACGAATAATAGGCAGCTGTTTTAGTTGTTCTAAAGAACGTTGCCAGCTTTTATCGTAAGCTAACTCTATACGTAACTCGCCGTTTGGATCATGTCTAAATGAGCGCAGCGGGGTTCCACGCAATGCCATTGAAATGTGAGAGGCAACTTCGTTGAGTTTTAAATCTAAACGAGCGGCCATTTCTCGATTAATAGTCACAATCACTTCTTGCTGGGCAGCATTCACTTCTGAGCGGACATCCTCTAGACCTTCAATAGCACTTAGTAACGGGACTACTTGCTGGCTTAAGGTAATTAACTCAGAGGTAGAGCGGCCCGTTAAAGTGATCCTTAAACCAGAGTTTTCATTTCCCCAGCCAAACTGTGGCGTAGCTGCGGCGTACTTAGGAAAACCTTCTCGAATGGTTTTCTTTAGTTCTGACATTGGAGTTTCAATGTCTTTTTGCAGCAAAATAGTGGTTTGAATACTGTCAGCTGAATAGTAGCTATACACAGAATCAATCATGAAAGCTTCTTTATTGCCATAAAGGTAGTCTTCCATTTGGTTAATCATCGCTTCAGTGACTTTTAGGTTATGTCGACCTTCTAATTGATAATTGATATATAAACGGTCATTTCCTTCGCCATCAGATTGATCTTGTTTAACTAAATTCAAAGGCAGGGCAGTTGAAACCAGTATCAATACTGCTAATCCCCCTGAGATTTTTGAATGGGCCAATACCCAGGTCAAACTGCGCTGATAATAACGCTGCAGTCTGGATTCTTTTTCTTCGGTTTCAATTTCAAAGTGCAATTTGGTCAGCATTAGTGGTATTAGGGTTTTCGCCACCAATAATGAAGCCGCAAGTGAAATACAAATGGCGATAGCTACGTGCTCAAGGAAGATAGTCAGTTCAACTTTAACGCCAACAATATTCGGTAAAAATACAATAGCTGTAGTTAAAGTGCCGGCAAGTACGGCCAAAGCAACTTTTTCAACGCCTGTGAGAACAGCAGATTCGTTTGCTTTTTGACATTGAGGCTTAGTATCTTCTTGGCCTGTTAAGCCATTGCGTTGTTTTTCCTGCAATACGCTTTCGGTAACCACAACCGCATTATCAATCAGCATACCCACCGCTAATAACAGTCCCATCATTGATAGAATATTTAAGCTGTAACCCAGTAAATACATACCAGCTAGAGTCATACAAATTGAAATGGGTACTGACGATACCACGACCAAGGTCATTTTTAAGTTACGTAAAAACAGGTATAACACGCCAAAAGATAAGAAGGCACCGATTAAGCCCGAGATTAATAAGTCTTGCAGTGAAGACTTAACGCCATAAGCTTGGTCCTCCATCACAAATAGCTTAATGCCTTGGAATTGTTGATCTTGCTTAGTTTGCTCAATTACCTTTAATACACGTTCAGAAACATGGACTAAATTAGCGCCAGATTCTTTAAATACATCTAAACCCACAGCGTATTTTTGATCTAGATGACGACCTTCAAAAGGTTCTGGCAAAGTAAATTTAACCGAAGCAATATCGCCAAGGGTTGTGTTGGTATTGAGTTTAACCGCTTTGATATCTTCTAAAGATAAAAACTCACCTTTAGGCGACACCTGAAATACCTGGTTATTGTTACGAACCGTTCCCGCACTAATAACAAAGTTTTCAAGTTGCAGACGTTGTCTCAGTTCTGATGGGTTAATCCCAGATGCGGCTAACTTATCAGCATCAAGACGAATTTCAATCTGCTTTTGGTCAACGCCATATAAGGTGACCTTCGACACGCCTTCGATTCGCTCAAGGGGTTTACGTAATTGTTTATCCAGCAAATCAAATGCATTGGATAATTCACGCTCACTTGAAATACGAATGGTAAGCACTGGCATATCAGCAGTTGAAAACTGCTGAATAAAGACGCGCTCGACATCTTTAGGCAGTAAATGCCTTACTGAATCAATTTTCTCACGGGCTTCAAGGCTTTTTGTCGCGACATCTTCACCCCATTTCATATTCAGCTGAATGTTGGCGCCATCTTGAGAAGAGTTTGAGCGGACTTCTTCAATTCCGCTCATGGTGGCTAAAGACTCTTCGAGGACGCGAGTGATATCACGCTCCACTTCAGCAGGTGTTGAGCCTTTATATGGCACATTGACCTGTATTTGTGGAATGTCGATACCAGGGAACATTTCCAGTGGCAGCAAGCGACTTGATGCCATTCCAAATAATAAAATAGCAAGAAAGAACATGCTGGTGGTCACAGGTCTTTTAATCGCGAGCCTTGTGATACTGAAACCTTGTTGCTCTGTGTTAGTCTCTTGACTCATGACTGACCCTCCGTAGTAAGTGTAGAGGTCGCATCAGAGTTCGACTGTTCCGAAGCCTTTTGTTGATAATCTTTTTTATCAAAAATGCCATACAGGGCAGGGATAACAAGTAAGGTCAGCATGGTTGACATACTTAAGCCAAATATCACAGTAATTGCCATTGGCGCTCGAATTTCACTACCATCACCGACACCAATTGCCATCGGTAATAAACCGAGTGTGGTGGTTAAGGTCGTCATCATGATTGGACGAAGACGTGATTTGGCAGCTGTGCTAATGGCTTGATCTTTCTCGATGCCTTCTTTACGTAACTGGTTAATTCTATCGACTAATACAATGGCGTTATTGACCACAATACCGGCTAACATAATTAATCCGATAAACACCACCACGCTAATATGGGTGCCAGTGATAAACAAACCAATCACACTTCCGCCAACTGCCATAGGCACTGCCACTAGGATTAATAGTGGATGCAACAAGGATTCAAATTGACTCGCCATCACCAAGTACACGAGGAACACCGCTAAAATAAGGGCGATTTTTAATGACTCAAAAGAGTGTTCCATTTCTTCGTTTTGGCCACCAAAGCGCGCTTGGATAGAAGAGGGGAACTGCTGTTGATTAAGGATTTGCTGCGCTTCCTTTACCGCTTCACTTAAATCACCATAACTTAAGTTTGCCGACACAATAGCCACACGTTGTTGGCTGACACGGTTAATCGCCGATGGACCAACTTGTAGCGATACGTCAGCAACGGCGCTCAGTGGTATAGCATGTTCACTATTGGGGTTGATAATTAATGCATTAACATCCTCAATGTTGTTACGTTCTGCTAATTCGCTGCGCACTAAAATATCCACTTTGCGATCGCGCACAGTATATTGACTGGCAATCGTGCCGCCAACGCGGTGGGCGATACGGCTCGCAACTGTTGGCGCATCTAAATCAAGTGCAGCTAGCCGTGCGTGATCAAAACGGATACTGATCTCAGGTTGACCATCACGAAGTGAAGTATTGATATCGCTAAATCGGTTTGATTGCGACAACGCTGAGACGAGTTGATCGCCACTGTGTTTTAGCTGAGCTAAATCATAACCAGACAGCTCGATTTCTAATGGTGTTTTAAAGCTAAATAACTCAGGGTGCTCAATTTTTGCATCCAATGCCGGAATACGTCTTGCTGTTTCACGTAAAGTGCCAGCGACGCTGTCAAAAGCGTGCGTGTTTTCTAGTACCACTTGAAGACGTCCCCAGTTTTCACCACCGCGGGCAGTATCTGAAGTCATCAAGCCACCACTCCCCGCTTGGCTAAAGGTGTGCTTAACATCTTCGTTGTCACTGATTGAATAGGCGAGTTGCTCTAGTACTGCATCAGTTTTTTGTACTGCTGTGCCTGGTGGTAAAAGGATTTCGACGTAAAACTCACCTTGGTTCATCGGTGGGATAAGCTCAACGCCTAATCTCGGGAATAAACTTCCTGCGCCAAGAGTTAACATAACTGCGATGACGACTGTGACGACTTTATGAGACATGGCATGCTTTAAAACACCATGATAAATTCTTTCAATAAAGCGATAGAAAAAATTAAACCCTGCACTTAATGGACGCATTACCAGACTGAATAACCACGAGAAGAATCGCGTGAAGATAATGACAAAGTTCAGTAGGGCATTAGGTAAATAGCTCAGTAGTACTTTAAAAGGAAAGCCAAGTATCATCGCTGCGTAATAGCCAATCTTACCTTTTGTTGTCGTGGGTTTTGCTTTTGGCGCTTCAGTGACTTCTTCAGGTAATTGAGTAAAGCCTTGGCGTGATGCCAGCATTGGAATGGCGGTTAACGCTACAAACAGTGAAGCTAAAAGAGCAAAAGTTACAGTTAAGGCTTGGTCAGAGAAAAGTGCCCCTGCAATACCGTCTACAAAAACAAGGGGAACAAATACGGCCAGCGTGGTTAACGTTGAGGCAAAAATCGCCCCTGCCACTTCTTTACTGCCTTTTACAGCAGCATCTAGCCTTGCTAAGCCTTGGGCTTTGTAACGGTCAATGTTTTCTAATACCACAATCGCATTATCGACTAATAAGCCAATAGCTAAGGCAATACCACCCAGTGACATAATGTTTAAACTGATTTCAGCAAAATACATCATGTTAAATGTGGCGATGACAGAGAAGGGGATCGAGATTGAAATAATTAAGGTGGCAATAATGTCACGCAAAAATAAATAAATTACCAACATGGCAAGCAAACTACCAAATAATGCTGCTGCGGTAACTTCACTCACCGCGCTTTGAATGAACTCAGATTGGTCATAAATGACTTTTAACTGGTTTTCTTCAGATTCAGCATTGATGTTATTCAGCTCTGCTTGTATTTTCTGCGCCACAGAAACCGTATTGGCATCGCCTTCTTTATAGATAGCCAATTCGATAGATTCTACATCACCAATACGAGTGACATCACTGCGCTCTTTATAGCCATCGACAATGTCTGCCACTTCTCGTAAACGGATCAAGGTTTGGCCGTTACGATAAACTATGACATCTCGTAGTTCTTCAAGAGAGTTAAACTGGTTTAAGGTTCTAACTAGGTATTCTTTATCACCTTGAATCACTTTACCCGCTGATAAATTGATGTTTTCTTCATTAATACGACGTTTGATGTCATCGGCATTAAGATTTAATTGCTGCAGTTTTTGTTGGTTTAACAAAATATGCACTTCTTGTTCTAACCCCCCCGATAACCTGACCGCAGCGACGCCAGAAAGCGCTTCAAGACGACGTTTAAGTTCCTCTTCTGCGAAGGTTCTCATGCTTTTTAACTGGGTTTCGCTTGCATCAGGTACAGACAAAGCTAAACGCATTATCGGATCTAAATTAGGGTTAAAGCGAAGTAGTAATGGTTTATTGATGTCTAATGGCAACTCAATAGTGTCGATTTTTTCGCGCACTTCAAGGCTTGCCATATCCATATTGGTGCCCCATTCAAACTCAAGCACAACATCTGACATGCCTGAGCGTGAAATAGAACTGATTTTACGTAAGCCTTTAACTACACCGACTGCTTCTTCAATCGGTTTCGAGATGAGTTGCTCCACTTCTACAGGCGCTGCGCCATCATAAGCGGTGCGCACTGTGACGCTTGGATAGCTTAAATCAGGTAATAATTTGACTGCTAAGCGTGTAAACCCGACCATGCCAAATAGCATTATGGCGAGCATAAACATCCACACGGTAACTGGACGTTTAACCGAGGTATTAATCAATGACATAATGTCTTCCTTACTTAGCGTTTAGACTGTTTTTGGCATAAGAAAGCGGGGTAATAATTTCAACTAATGATTGATCTTTGAGGTTCTGTTGGCCACGGATAACGATCTGCTCTCCTTGGTTAACCCCTGATATTATTTCGACCTTATCTTTTTCACGATACCCTAGGCGTACTTCGCGGCGGGTTGCTGTGTTATCTTCAATAACATACAAGGCTTGGGTATCATCTTGATTAATAATGGCATTGAAAGGCACTGTTACCACATCTTCATGAGTGTCGTATTTTAGCTCTACGCGAGTGAACATGCCTGCTTTAAGGTTTGCTTTAGTATTATCAATGGCGATAGTGACTTTAAATGTGCCACTTTGTGCATCGACAATCGGGCTAATACGCAGCACATTTGCAATAATTTCATTGGCTGTTGATTGCTTGCCACTGTTTGAATACTGATTGCTGATTTTAGCTTGTTGACCTAAACGCAGGCTGGTTAATTGCTGCTCTGGTAAGTGAACAATGCCGTGAAGTTCGTCTTGATTGACGATATAAAATAGTTCTTCAAACTCTTTAGCCATATTGCCTTTCTTCACATGTCGCATGGCTACGATGCCATCAATGGGTGACACGATTTGGCTTTCTATGACATGTAGCTCTGCTAAATCACGCTGCGCGATAGCCGCTTGTAGGTTGAACTCTAATTTGGCCATTACATCTTGGCTGACAAATTCTTTGTTTTTCATTTGCTTTAAACGATTCAATTCTTGTTCAATGATCTGAACTTCTGCTTGCGAACGTTTGTAATCGTAGTGCTGACGTTTAGCATCTATGGTTGCTAAAGCCTGTCCTTTAGTGACGCGATCACCTTCTTCAACGTTAATTTCTTCAATTAAGCCCGCAATTCGAGTAACGACATGGGCTTCTTCTGGCGCTTCCAGTGTTGCAGTCGTGCTATAAAATGAAGACACATTACCCTGGGTGACTTGTGAAACTTCTACCGGGACGGCGTATTTTTCTTCTTCTTTAGTTTCTTCTTCTTGACCAGTGCAACCACTTAAACCTGAAGTCAGTGCTGCAATACAAAGTAGTGGGATTGTCATTTTTTTCATGCTGATTAACCTATCCATGGGGTACCTGCCAGTTCAATATTTTTGAATTAATGACGCTTGAGAAAGTTAAGTCTGAAAGGTTAACTTGTAAACGTCACGTTATCATTTGTAACTAATGTTTAATTTCAACTAACAAAGCACTAACTGTGCCAGTTTTTATTGTTGTTAAATATCAAGCGCTTAGGTTGTTGCGGTTACTTGTTTAGGCATAGTTAATATTATTATGTAGTGAAAATGTTTAATTTTTGGTGTGAATGACAAATGTAACTCTGATCGAAATTTATTCAGTTTGGGCTGACGTTGTGTAACTTTTCAGGTAAGTTAACTATCTAAAGGAAATCAAACAGATGTTAAGACTTACTGTCATTTGTTTGGCAAAGCTTGAGTCATAGCTTGTGTTAAATCATTAGTGACAATATAAAGCCAACATTAATATGGCTGCAGATATAAGGAGACTGTTTTGAAGATCATTCAAGCAACGATTGAGCAATTAAATTTGGTTAC
The DNA here is from genome assembly GCF_030548905.1 of Shewanella sp. 2_MG-2023. NCBI lineage: Bacteria > Pseudomonadati > Pseudomonadota > Gammaproteobacteria > Alteromonadales > Shewanellaceae > Shewanella > Shewanella sp. 2_MG-2023. The sequence continues at coordinate 315,010 of NZ_JAUOSO010000002.1, read as the reverse complement.
AACCTTATTCGATGAGTATCGTCAATTTTATGGGCAAGCTGCAAACATAGAGCAATGTAAAAAGTTTATTAAAGAACGTTTAATCGAGAGTGACTCAGTGATTTTTATTGCAACTAATGAAGAAGGTGAGGGTTTAGGGTTTGTTCAGCTTTACCCAACGTTTTCATCTGTTGCGATGAAGAGAATGTGGATTTTAAACGACATGTTTGTTGCGACAGCCGCAAGACAACAAGGTGTGGCTAATAAATTACTCAAGCAAGTGGATTTGTTTGCGCAATATACTGATGCTAGTACCGTTAAATTGGCTACTGCTGTAGATAATGATGTGGCTAAGGCTTTATATGAGTCTCTTGGCTACATCAAAACCACCGCTTTTGATCACTATACAAAAGCATTTTAATTGGCGTTATCAGGCTAACGTATATAAATTAGAACTTACGTGCTGAAAATCGTTATTCCGGTTAAGGCAGGCATTAGCTTTGCAATGTTTGGCTTAACGTAATGCTTTATGGGAAGTTAGTTAAATAATCAATGCGATAATAGTAGCGCCAAGCCTGTAAAATCTGCTGTTTACATCAAAGCGAATTAGTAAACTTGAGTTTCGATTAAAAAGTAATCCACTTTTAATCTAATTGTACTTACCAATACTTAATCAGTAATAGTGAATATAACCTGGTCTGCTGATTAATCATTTAAACTAAAACTAATCCGATTTTAAGTAGAAGCCAAGCTGAGTTAAAGACACTCTAATGAGACTTCCGTATTTGGGAGTCTTTGCTTTTTTTGAGCTGGGTTTATAGATAAAATCGCGTTCACGGCTTATTCGGTGAGTTATTTAGTCAGTTTGTTGGTGATTAAATTCACCATCTTACTGGTTAGCTATGGAACTAGTGCTATAACGTATAGAGTTTATTGCTCATTTTTAAAGCAAAATACCAATTTAAAGGCCGTTACAGAAACTATTTTCACTTTTTAAAAAAATAATTGAATTTTTAATCATTTATTTTTGTGCGCTAATACTGAGCGTTCTGCACTTAAATTGCGCAAAAGCCGTTAAAATCTCAACTTAAATTTTTAATCGCTTATTTCAATGACGACATTTTTCTATTTCTAATTAGGTATAAAAAAATGCAGACTTTTAATTTACTGCCATGACTAAGAGCATTTTTATAATTATGATTACATTCTTATAACCAAATAGAATAAACATTACGTTTATAACGTCGTTTTTAAGGCCGAAATTACCAAGATGGTGCAGTTTATGGCTATGATTTTTTATCTTTTTGGTGAATATTCATTCATTATTTAATTTGTTGTTTGTTATAAAGGTTGTGAATTGGTCAGTTAGGTTTTTTGGTTTGGTATGTCCTTTATTAGTATTGGTAATATGGATGTTGGCGTTTGGTGATACATGATTTTGCTATTGGTAATGTGAGTTTTGCTGTCTTTACTTAGCGTATTCATACCGCTCTTAACTAGAGACTCATGATGTGTAGTTATGGGAGTGACCTTAAGAGCAAACCAAGTATTTATCACTTTAGCTATTCGTTAACTCTATTTTTCTAGCTCTTGCTCTAGCTCTTGTTCTAGCTCTTGTTCTAGCTCTTTTAATGGCTTTTTAATAGATAGGGCTCACGCACTTAACGTTTTGTATTGAGGCGATATGCGGCGTTATAACTACATCGGAAAAGGTTAACGGGTTGTTTTAAGCTTTTAAACTGCAATTGAAAACTAATTAATCCAAGGCTAAGCACTATTAATCTCATAGATATATTTGGATGTAAGTAGTTAATAAGTAGGGGGTTAGGTTTTGTTGGTTTTGTTGGTTTTGTTGGTTTTGTTGCAGTGGAGCTGTATTAGCTGTGCTGAAATAGATCTACAAAAATAGAGCTGTTGAAATAGATAAACTAATTTAGTGGTGTGATTCTTATAAGTGTGATTGCTAAAGTGTGATTGCTAAAGTGTGATTGCTAAAGTGTGATGGTTGTAAGTGAGATGGTTATAAGTGAGAGCAAGTCAAAGACGAATAACCTTTATTGAGAATATAGAGGCTTGCCTTTGATCAATTCATTGTACGCCCTAGTTTTACTATAAATGATGTTGGTTCAAACTGCTGTATGCAACAGCTTCATGCAGATGTTTATAATAAATGTTCGCAAAAGTTATGCATAAAAAAAGCGCCCATTAAGGCGCTTTTTTATTAAACGATAAAGATTTATCGTTTATCTAAGCTGACAAAATCACGGTCTTCAGAACCAGTGTATAACTGGCGTGGACGGCTAATTTTGTGACCTGGTTGGTCTAACATTTCTTTCCAATGTGCAATCCAACCAACAGTACGTGAAAGTGCGAATAACACTGTAAACATACTCGTAGGAATACCGATTGCTTTCATGATGATCCCTGAGTAGAAATCAACATTTGGATAGAGTTTCTTAGATACGAAATATTCGTCTTCTAATGCAATACGTTCAAGTTCCATTGCTACGTCTAGTAGAGGATCTTGAACATTAAGTTCAGCTAAAACTTCATGACAAGTTTCACGCATTACTTTTGCACGAGGGTCGAAATTCTTGTAAACACGATGTCCGAAGCCCATTAGGCGGAACGGATCAGCTTTGTCTTTCGCACGAGCAATAAACTCAGGAATGCGGTCAACACTGCCAATTTCTTCAAGCATGTTCAAACAAGCTTCGTTAGCACCACCATGAGCTGGACCCCATAGTGAAGCGATACCCGCTGCAATACATGCAAATGGGTTAGCACCTGATGAACCGGCTAAACGAACTGTTGAAGTTGATGCATTTTGTTCATGATCTGCGTGTAATACAAAGATTCTATCCATTGCTTTTTCAACAACTGGATTAACTTTGTACTCTTCACAAGGAACAGCAAACATCATCGACAAGAAGTTACCTGCGTAACTTAGTTCGTTGCGTGGATAGACGAAAGGTTGGCCAATTGAATACTTGTAGCACATTGCTGCAATCGTTGGCATTTTAGAAACGAGGCGGAAAGCCGCAATTTCACGATGTTTTTCATCATTTACATCAAGAGAATCTTGGTAGAACGCAGATAATGCACCAGTAACGCCACAAAGCATTGCCATTGGGTGTGCATCACGACGGAAGCCTCTAAAGAAAGAAGCTAATTGTTCATTAACCATTGTGTGGTTTTTTACCATTGATACAAACTCTTCGTACTGAGTTTTGCTTGGTAATTCACCGTATAGCAACAAGTAACAAACGTCTAAATAGTTAGATTCAGTAGCTAACTCATAAATTGGATAGCCACGGTGTGTAAGCACACCTTTTTCACCATCAATGAAAGTAATCGCAGACTCGCAAGAGGCTGTCGCAAGAAAACCAGGATCAAAAGTGAAATGACCTGTCTTTCCTAATTTACTGATATCGATTACGTCAAAACCAGCAGTTCCCTGCTTGATTGGCAATTCGATTGAATCGTTCCCCGGTAACTCTAATTTGGCTATATTGTCAGCCATACCCCGTTCTCCTTACTTCATTCTTTTCTGTGAGTGCGGCATGTTAAGCGGACATTACTTTACAGTGAATCGTGATCACATTTCAATTTAAATAAGCGTTTAAATTTATTAGACCATGGTATAAACCTTGCTAGACGCCTTGCCAGCGTTGGCCTAGAAAGAAAAAAAATGCAAAAAAACAAATTTTGCATAGTGTGACGTTTGTATTTGACAATGGGCTTGAGTATACTTGGCCTCGCCCACAAAGGGCGACAAACATCACATTTTTGAAATCCTTTTGTACCTAGCTAAATTAGTGATTTCTCAAATAGTTAAGTGTTTGATAGTAGTCTGTTAACTTTCAACAATTTGTTTACATAAGTAGTTTCATGTATCAAATGGAAGCAAAGCAAGATGAATAATAAAAATAATGCTCAATGGAGCTGAGTGAGCAGAACGTGAAAAAGCAAAGACCTGTCCATATAGACCTACAGACCATTCGCTTTCCTGCAACAGCGATTGCGTCAATTCTTCACCGCGTATCCGGTGTCATCATGCTGTTTGCTGTCGGTATTCTTATTTGGATGCTAAATGAATCTTTAGCATCGCCTGAGAGTTTCGCTGGCCTACAATCTCTTTTTGATAACTTGCTGGTTAAGTTTGTTATCTGGGGAATTCTTACTGCGTTGGGTTATCACTTAATCGTTGGCTTACGTCATCTGATTATGGATACCGGCCGTTGGGAAGAATTAGCCTCAGGCTTAGCATCAGCAAAAATCGCCTTTGTGCTATCAGCGGCGTTTTCAATCATTGTGGGGATTTGGGTATGGTAACCAATGCAGCAAGCCTTGGACGCAGCGGTGTTCATGACTTTATTTTAATCCGTGCGAGTGCCGTGATTTTAACCTGTTATACCATTTTTATGGTTGGTTTTATTGCATGTAGCGCCCCTTTAACTTACGAAATTTGGTATGGTCTTTTTAGTACCTTACCAATGAAAGTATTCACTTTATTGGCACTTGTTGCTGTATTAATTCACTCGTGGATTGGTATTTGGCAAGTTCTGACTGATTACGTGAAAAACGTTTCAGTACGTGGACTACTTCAGTTCGTATTTGTCGTAGCAGCTTTTTGTTATCTTGCTGCAGGCATCATCATAGTGTGGGGTGTTTAAGTGGCTATTCCAGTACGCGAATTTGACGCAGTAGTGATCGGCGCTGGTGGCGCTGGCATGCGAGCGGCTTTACAAATTTCAAAAGAAGGTAAGAGCTGTGCGCTTTTATCTAAAGTGTTCCCAACACGTTCTCATACCGTATCTGCGCAGGGTGGTATCACCGTTGCACTAGGTAATGCGCATGAAGATCACTGGGAACAGCACATGTACGATACTGTTAAAGGTTCTGATTTTATCGGTGACCAAGAAGCTATCGAATTCATGTGTAAGACAGGTCCAGAAGCGGTTATCGAACTTGAGCAAATGGGTTTACCTTTCTCTCGTTTTGAAAACGGCACTATCTATCAACGTCCGTTTGGTGGCCAATCAAAGAACTTTGGTGGCGAACAAGCGGCACGTACTGCTGCTGCAGCTGACCGTACAGGTCATGCTTTGCTTCATTGCTTATACCAACAAAATGTAAAACACAAAACTGAAGTGTTTTCTGAGTGGTATGCATTAGATTTAGTTAAAAACGATGACGGCGCAATTGTGGGTTGTACTGCAATTGAAATCGAAACTGGCGAAATTGTTTACTTCAAATCGAAGGCAACAATTTTAGCAACAGGTGGTGCAGGGCGTATTTACGCTTCTACTACTAATGCTCACATTAACACTGGTGATGGTGTTGGTATGGCAATGCGCGCTGGTGTTCAGATGCAAGACATGGAAATGTGGCAGTTCCACCCTACGGGTATTGCTGGTGCTGGTGTACTTGTAACTGAAGGTTGTCGTGGTGAAGGTGGTTATCTTTTAAATAAAGATGGCGAACGTTTCATGGAACGTTATGCACCTAACGCCAAAGATTTAGCCTCTCGTGACGTTGTTGCGCGTTCAATGATGACAGAAATTCGTGAAGGTCGTGGATTAGATGGTCCACTAGGCCCGCACTGTTTACTTAAGCTTGATCACTTAGGTAAAGAAACATTAGAAGCACGTCTCCCTGGTGTTTGTGAACTTTCTCGTACGTTTGCGCATATTGATCCAGCAGATGGCCCAATCCCTGTATTGCCAACATGTCATTACATGATGGGTGGTCTACCCGCTAAAGTTAGTGGTCAAGTTGTTCGTCAAAACAACGATGGCACTGAACAAGATATCGTGGGTTTATTCGCTGTAGGTGAAATTGCTTGTGTATCAGTACACGGTGCAAACCGCCTTGGTGGTAACTCGTTACTTGATTTAGTGGTATTTGGTCGTGCAGCAGGTCAACATTTAGGTAAAGCCCTAGATGAGACAGCTGACCCTAAAGCGCCTTCTGACGCGCAAATTTCTGCATCTCTTGATCGTCTTAATCGCTGGGAAAGCAATAAAGATGGTGAAGATCCTGCCGTTATTCGCAAAGACTTACAGTTATGTATGCAACTTAACTTCTCTGTATTTAGAAGTGGCGATGCAATGGCTGAAGGCCTTAAAGAGCTTAAGAAGATCCGTGAACGTTTAGCGAATGCTAAGTTGTCAGATAACTCTTCAGAATTTAATACTCAACGTATTGAATGTTTAGAGCTAGATAACTTAATGGCAACCGCAATTGCGACAGCTTACGCTGCTAACTTCCGTACAGAAAGCCGTGGTGCGCATTCACGTGAAGATTTCTTAGACCGTGATGATGAAAATTGGTTATGTCACAGTGTCTTTGACCCTGAAACTGAACAAATGACTAAGCGAGAAGTAAACATGGAGCCTAAGCTTCGTGCCGCATTCCCGCCTATCAAGCGTACCTACTAGGAGTCGTTGAGATGAAATTGGAATTTGCAGTTTATCGCTACAATCCTGATGTAGATGCTAAGCCTTATATGAAGGATTACAGCTTAGAAGTGGAAGAAGGTACCGATATGATGGTACTGGATGCACTGATGAAGCTGAAAGAGTTAGACACGTCGTTATCTTTTAGACGCTCATGCCGTGAAGGTGTTTGTGGTAGTGATGGCGTTAACATGAATGGTAAGAACGGTCTTGCGTGTATCACGCCTGTTTCTACCTTCAAAGGTAAGAAAATTGAAATTCGTCCTTTACCAGGCATGCCTGTGGTACGAGATTTAATCGTCGACCTAACTCAGTTCTATACTCAGTACGAAAAAATTAAGCCGTTTCTTATCAATGATGAGAAAACTCCGGCTCGTGAACATTTACAATCTCCTGAAGAGCGTGCTCATCTAGATGGTTTGTATGAATGTATCATGTGTGCTTGTTGTTCTACTGCTTGTCCATCATTCTGGTGGAACCCTGATAAATTTATCGGGCCAAGTGGTTTACTCCATGCATATCGCTTCTTAATCGATAGCCGCGACACTGCGACTGAAGAACGTTTATCTGGTCTAGACGATGCTTACAGTGTATTCCGTTGTCACGGTATTATGAACTGTGTTGATGTTTGTCCTAAAGGGCTAAACCCAACTAAAGCTATTGGCCATATTAAGTCAATGCTTCTGAAGCGAGCAGTATAAATGCACAGTGTAGAGCTTGGATTATCGCTTAAATAGCTCTTGATGAGAGCCATCTTCATCATTGAGGATGGCTTTTTGTGTGTATTAGGAAGACCTTTGTATTTAATTCTATAAAATTATATAGTTAGATACGATTCGATTGCGGTGCACTAGGTATCGTAATTATGATTATGGCGAAGCACGTGTATCAAGTTTGTAAGGAAAAGTAATGCACCAAGGCATCATGAAAGCTTGGCTCGAATCGTCACATTTGAGTGGCTCAAATTCGACTTACGTAGAAGAGATGTACGAAGCCTATCAAGAAGATCCAAGTTCAGTTTCTGCTGATTGGCAAGTCGTTTTTGATAATCTCCCTGCGGTAAACGGTACTTCTCAAGATATACCTGAAGCTGCACACTCTAAAGTACGTGATTATTTCCGCAGTTTAGCATTAGAAAGTCGTGCCAAAGGCGCCAGCCGTGTAACCGACCCTGAATTAGATGCTAAGCAAGTTAAAGTTCTCCAACTTATTAATGCTCACCGTTTCCGTGGACATCAAAATGCTAACCTAGATCCATTAGGTTTATGGCAGCGTGAAGCAGTACAGGAATTAAACCCTGCATTTCACGGTCTTGATGCTGAAGACATGCTACGTGAATTCAATACGGGTTCATTTGCATACGGCAGTGACACATTAAAATTAGCAGACATTGTTCATGCCCTTAAGAGCACATATTGTGGTTCTATCGGTGCTGAATACATGCACATTACCGATACGGATGAAAAGCGTTGGATTCAACAACGTCTTGAACCATCTTTAGGTAAAGCAAATTATGACAACTCGACTAAGAAACGTATCTTAGAAGGCCTAAACGCTGCTGAAGGTATGGAAAAATACCTTGGCGCGAAATTCCCAGGCGCAAAACGTTTCTCACTTGAAGGTGGTGATGCTTTAGTCCCAATGATGCGTGAGATTTTATATCGCGCAGGTGAAGCGGGCACCAAAGAAATCGTCGTAGGTATGGCTCACCGTGGTCGTCTAAACGTGTTAGTAAACGTTTTAGGTAAGCGTCCTGCTGAGTTATTTGACGAATTCGCAGGTAAGCATGATGAAATTCAAGGTTCAGGTGATGTTAAATATCACCAAGGTTTCTCATCAGATTTTGAAACGCCAGGTGGCAATGTTCATTTAGCGTTAGCGTTTAACCCTTCACATCTTGAAATCGTTAACCCAGTGGTTATTGGTTCAGTTCGTGCTCGACAAGATCGTCGCGGCTGTACAGACGGTTTACAAGTGATGCCAATCACCATTCATGGTGACTCGGCAATTACAGGTCAAGGTATCGTTCAAGAGACATTCAACATGTCTCAAGCTCGTGGCTTTAAAGTTGGCGGTAGTATTCGTATCGTTATCAACAACCAAGTTGGTTTCACAACTTCAAACCATGAAGATGTACGTTCAACTGAATACTGTACCGACATTGCGAAGATGGTTCAGGCACCTATTTTCCACGTTAATGCTGACGACCCAGAGGCTGTCGCCTTTATTTCGCAGTTAGCTGTTGATTACCGTAACGAATTCAAACGTGATGTGGTGATTGATTTAGTTTGTTATCGCCGTCATGGTCATAACGAAGCTGATGAGCCGAGTGCGACACAGCCGTTGATGTACGCAAAAATCAAAAAACATCCTACGCCACGTAAAATTTATGCGGATCGCTTAATCGAAGAAAGCAGTATTTCTGCTGATGACGTGACAGGCCTAGTCAACACTTACCGTGACTCGTTAGATGCGGGTGATTGTGTGGTTAAAGAATGGCGCCCAATGACACTGCATACAGTGGACTGGACGCCTTATTTAAACCGTGAGTGGGATGAAAGCTATCAAGCATCGATGAAACTTGAGCGTTTAAATAATTTAGCGCAGAAAATTGTCGATATCCCTGAAAGCCATAAGCTTCAGTCGCGTGTTGCCAAGATTTATAAAGACCGTGTCTCAATGGCGAATGGTGAAAAACCATTGGATTGGGGTTTTGCTGAAACCTTAGCTTATGCGTCTATCTTAGAAGATAACAAACGTGTTCGTATCACTGGTCAAGACTCAGGTCGCGGTACTTTCTTCCATCGTCATGCTGTATTGCATAATCAAAACGACGGTACGACTTATTTGCCATTACGTAATGTGGCTGATGAGCAAGGTGAGATTGATATTATTGACTCAGTATTATCAGAAGCATCAGTATTAGCATTCGAATACGGTTACGCAACTGCAGAACCTGGCGGATTGACCATCTGGGAAGCGCAGTTTGGTGACTTCGTTAACTGTGCTCAAGTGGTAATCGACCAATTCTTATCATCAGGTGAACAGAAGTGGGGCCGTTTATGTGGTCTAACTATGCTGCTACCTCATGGTTATGAAGGCCAAGGCCCAGAGCATTCATCTGCTCGTCTAGAACGTTTCCTACAACTATGTGCTAACCATAATATGCAGGTGTGTGTTCCTTCAACACCGGCTCAGGTTTATCACATGTTGCGTCGTCAAGTTGTACGTCCTATGCGTCGTCCTCTTGTGGTGATGTCACCTAAATCATTACTGCGTCATCCGTTAGCTGTGTCATCACTTGATGAACTTGCAAATGGTGGTTTCCAGAGTGTAATTGGTGAACTTGATGCATTAGACGCGAGCAAGGTTGATCGCGTTGTCTTCTGTAGCGGTAAAGTTTATTTCGAGTTGCTCGACAAACGTCGTAAACAAGAAATCGAAAATGTTGCTATTTTACGTGTGGAACAACTGTACCCGTTCCCACAAGAAGAAATGCAAGCAGCACTTGCTGAATATCAGCATGTTAAAGATTTTGTATGGTGTCAGGAAGAACCGCAAAACCAGGGTGCTTGGTATTGTAGCCAACATCATTTCTGGGCAGCGATTCCTGCAGGCGCACAATTAACTTACGCTGGTCGTGAAGCATCTGCTGCACCAGCTTGTGGTTATCCGGCTCTGCATGCTCGCCAGCAAGAAGAATTAATCAATAGCGCATTAAAACTGTCGTAATAAAATTTATAAAAAGGAAAGCTTTCCATGAGTATCGAAATTAAGGTACCCGTTTTGCCAGAATCAGTTGCTGATGCGACTATCGCGACATGGCATGTGCAACCTGGAGAACAGGTTTCTCGTGACCAGAATCTAGTTGATATTGAAACTGATAAAGTGGTTCTAGAAGTTGTTGCGCCAGAAGATGGTTCTCTAAGTGAAATACTATTCCCAGACGGTGAAACCGTTCTTGGTGAACAAGTTATTGCTAACTTTGTTGCTGGTGCAGTTTCAGGCCAAGAAGTAACGAAAGCTGAAGCAGAAGCTGCTGCTCCTGCTGCAGAATCTGACGAGTCAAATGATGCACTAAGCCCTTCAGTACGCCGTCTAATTGCAGAGCATAATATTGATGCAAGCAAGTTAAAAGGCAGCGGTGTTGGTGGACGTATCACTAAAGAAGATGTTGAAGCATTCGTTAAGTCAGCGCCTGCTGCTAAACCTGCAGCAGCGCCTGCGCCTGTTGCACCTTTAGAAGGTCGCAGCCAGAAACGTGTTCCTATGACGCGTTTACGTAAGACGATTGCTAATCGCTTACTTGAAGCTAAAAACTCAACGGCAATGTTAACGACGTTCAACGAAGTCAACATGCAACCAATCATGGACATCCGTAAGCAGTATCAAGAAATCTTTGAAAAGCGTCACGGTATCCGTTTAGGTTTCATGTCTTTCTACGTGAAAGCGGTAACTGAAGCGCTTAAGCGTTTCCCTGAAGTTAACGCGTCAATTGACGGTGATGAAATTGTTTATCACAACTACTTCGACGTCAGTATTGCGGTATCAACACCACGTGGTCTGGTTACCCCAGTATTACGTGATACAGATACAATGAGCCTTGCTGAAATCGAAAAGAATGTTCGCGAATTAGCCCTTAAAGGCCGTGATGGTAAATTATCAGTTGAAGATATGACTGGTGGTAATTTCACAGTGACTAACGGTGGCGTATTCGGTTCATTGATGTCTACTCCGATTTTAAACCTTCCACAAAGCGCAATCTTAGGCATGCATGCTATCAAAGATCGCCCAATGGCTGTGAATGGTGAGGTTGTTATTCAACCTATGATGTACCTAGCATTATCTTACGACCATCGTATTGTTGATGGCCGTGAGTCAGTTGGATTCTTGGTTGCTATTAAAGACTTCCTTGAAGACCCAACACGTCTATTGCTTGACCTGTAAGAGTCAACTAGACAGTACCCTCGTAGCTGGCTCATAAGAGCCAGTAGGATTTTTTAAGAAGTATATGGATAGATCATCATGAATTTGCATGAGTATCAGGCAAAATCCTTATTTGCCGAATATGGTTTACCAGTTTCAGAAGGCTTCGCTTGCGATACAGCCCAAGAAGCGGTAGAAGCTGCTGGTCACATTGGCGGTAATATGTGGGTTGTTAAGTGTCAAGTACACGCAGGCGGCCGTGGTAAAGCAGGTGGCGTTAAAGTTACCGGCGATAAAGAAGAAATCAGAGCATTTGCTGAAAACTGGTTAGGTAAGAACTTAGTGACTTACCAAACTGACGAAAAAGGCCAGCCGGTTGCTAAAATTTTAGTTGAAAGCTGTACTGATATCGCAAACGAATTATACCTTGGTGCAGTTGTTGACCGTGCAACACGTCGTGTTGTATTTATGGCATCAACTGAAGGTGGCGTTGAGATTGAAACTGTTGCTGAAGAAACTCCTGAGTTGATTCACAAAGCAATCATCGATCCATTAGCAGGTCCACAGCCTTACCAAGCACGTGATCTTGGCTTCAAGTTAGGTTTAAACCCAACTCAAATGAAGCAGTTCACTAAAGTGTTCATGGGTCTTGCTAAGATGTTCGAAGACCATGATTTCGCTTTACTTGAAATCAATCCACTTGTTATCACTGACGAAGGTAATATCCATTGTCTAGATGGCAAGATTGGTATCGATGGTAATGCTTTATTCCGTCAACCTAAAATCCGTGAATTCCACGATCCATCACAAGATGATGCTCGTGAAGCACATGCAGCTAAGTTTGAACTTAACTACGTTGCACTAGACGGAAATGTTGGTTGTATGGTTAACGGTGCAGGCCTAGCAATGGGTACTATGGACATCGTAAACTTACACGGTGGCAAGCCAGCTAACTTCCTAGACGTAGGCGGTGGAGCAACGAAAGAACGTGTTGCTGAAGCATTTAAAATCATTCTTTCTGATTCAAATGTTAAAGCCGTTCTTGTTAACATCTTTGGTGGTATCGTTCGTTGTGACATGATCGCAGAAGGTATTATCGGCGCTGTTAAAGAAGTTGGCGTTGAAGTACCAGTTGTTGTTCGTCTTGAAGGTACTAACGCTGAATTAGGTCGTGAAGTGCTTGCAGGTTCTGATCTTGATATCATCGCAGCTGTATCATTAACTGATGCTGCTGAGAAAGTTGTTGCTGCTGCGGAGGGCAAATAATGTCCGTATTAATTAACAAAGATACTAAAGTTATCTGTCAAGGTTTCACTGGCGGCCAAGGTACTTTCCACTCTGAGCAAGCAATTGCTTACGGTACTAAAATGGTTGGCGGTGTTTCTCCAGGTAAAGGCGGTCAAGTTCATTTAGGCCTTCCTGTCTTTAACACTGTTAAAGATGCGGTTGCTGAAACAGGCGCTACTGCTTCTGTTATCTATGTACCAGCTCCTTTCTGTAAAGATGCTATCTTTGAAGCAATCGACGGTGGCATTGAGCTAATCGTTTGTATTACTGAAGGCATCCCTACGTTAGATATGCTTCAAGTTAAAGTTAAGCTTGAAGAAACTGGCGTTCGCATGATCGGTCCTAACTGTCCAGGTGTTATCACTCCGGGTGAATGTAAGATTGGTATTATGCCTGGTCACATCCACAAGCCTGGTAAAGTGGGTATTGTTTCTCGTTCTGGTACATTAACGTACGAAGCGGTTAAGCAAACTACTGACGAAGGTTTCGGCCAATCTACTTGTGTAGGTATCGGTGGTGACCCAATTCCTGGTACTAACTTCATCGACGTATTGGAAATGTTCCAAAACGATCCACAAACTGAAGCAATCGTAATGATTGGTGAAATTGGTGGTACTGCTGAAGAAGAAGCTGCTGATTACATCAAAGCTAACGTAACTAAGCCTGTTGTATCTTACATTGCTGGTGTTACTGCACCAGAAGGTAAGCGTATGGGCCATGCCGGCGCAATTATCGCTGGCGGTAAAGGTACTGCTGAAGATAAGTTTGCTGCATTAGAAGCTGCTGGCGTAAGCACAGTTCGCTCTTTAGCTGACATTGGTAAAGCTTTACGTACTAAAACTGGCTGGTAATTCAAGCTAGAAATAACTGTTTACTAATAACAGTTAATTGATTAAAAGGCGCCTTGGGGCGCCTTTTTTGTTGCCTATAGATTAGCATTAAACAATATTCGTTTGATTCAATCTAGCCTAGGTATTCCCGATATGTTTTAATCAAAGTAATGTAAGCATTATCATTTGTAAGTCTCTATTTATATATCGATTTTTATAGATTAAGTTCATTGATTAAGGATTATCATGACACAAATTACACAGCCAAAATTAGCTGAGATTATTACTGAAACCGACCGATTAATATTACGACCATTCAATGAAGGCGATTTTGAATCAATTTATTTAATGAATAGTATTCCTGAAGTACTGACTTACATTCCACAAGATCCGTTAACTGATATCAGTCAAGCAGAAGAGGTATACCACAATATCATTATGTCGGCATATCAAGAACATGGCTTTGGGCGCTGGGCAGTACACCACAAACAAGATGATAAAGTGATTGGTTTTTGTGGGCCTAAATATATTCCAGAGTATGACAAGGTCGAGCTTGGCTATCGATATTTCCCTGAGTATTGGGGTAAAGGGATTGGCTTTGAAGCCGCAGAAGCGACGGTTAAGACTTTAAAGCCGCAATATAATATCGATCTTGTTATAGCGTTGATTTTACATGGCAATAATGGCTCTGAAGCGATTGCTAAAAAGTTAGGCATGCATATTCATGAAGAAAATGAATATCAAGGCGCCAAAGTGCATGTGTATCAAAAGTTATTATAAGTTAGTCACTTTAATGATTGAATTGATGATTAAATTTTGATTAAATTAGGTTTCTCTAAGGAAAGAGTCATTCGTAATTTTACGATGTCCAAATGGATTCATAGCTAAATGGATTTATAGCTAAACCAACGACTCTTTCTTGTTTTCAATACAAGGAATGAAAATGCAACGAAGAAACCTTCAATTAGCTGTTTTAGTCGGCTTAACTTCTATATCGTCTTCAGTTTTAGCAAATGACAGTTACCAGCATGATGCTAGTGTAACTTACTATGATAATACCGAAAGTGATGCTAGTGGCTCGTTTGGTGTTGATTATCGTTATTACTTTGATCCAGTTTCACAAACTAATAAACCTTATCTTTTAAGAGGTTTCTTAAGTCAAACGTCTAATATCGGTGCATTTTATAATGGTATAAATGATGATGTTGATATCTATCGCATCAATGGAGAGTATGTCTTTGACTCTAAATGGTTTGTGAAGGCTAGTTATCAAAAATTTAAATTAGATCCTAGTTACGATAGCGACAATTATTCAGTTGGAGTTGGTTATTACTTTAACCGTTCTAGCTCTGTCTTCTTTGACTATTCAAACACATCTGGAGGATATGACTTTAGTGATGGAACTAGCATTCAAAAATCTGATACTGATCAAGATAATTTCACTTTAGGAGCTAATAGTTACATTACCTTTGGCTGGACTAAAGGTATTTTGTTGGCTGGTCAATACACTTATTCAGATTATACAATTAAGTCTGAATTTTCTTTTCCTGATTATCAATCTAAAACAACTAATACAGATAGTAGTTCTCAACTTGAACTCGCAGCAGACTGGTATATTACCGACTCTTGGTCTGTTGGGACTTCTTATTCTTACGATTTCGATAACAGTGATAATGATAACTGGGATATTTCGTCGGAATATTACTTACCCATTTCAAATGGAATCGCAGCTGTTTTTGGTATTCAAACAAACTTAGACTCAGATATAGATGGTATGGGTTATCGTATTGGAGTGAATGGCCGTTTCTAAGGTGTTTTCATTCATGTAAAACAAAAAAACCAGCAAATTTGCTGGTTTTTTTATGACTATAATCAGTTCTACGAAAGGTTATTCGTCTGCGTGATCACATTCATCATTAGTGCAGTGACCATATAAATATAAGCTATGGTGAGTCAGCTTAATATTATGACGCATGGCTATTTCATCCTGACGGCGCTCGATAACATCGTCTGAAAATTCAATTACCTTATCACAGGTTAAACACACTAAGTGATCATGATGTTTTTGAGTCGACATTTCAAATACTGCTTTACCACTTTCAAAGTGGTGACGGTTTAGAATGCCAGCGTCGTCAAATTGGTTTAATACACGGTAGACAGTGGCTAAGCCAATTTCTTCGCCAATATCGAGTAACTTTTTGTATAAATCTTCAGCACTGATATGTTGGTTTTCAGGGGCTTGCATCAATTCTAGAATTTTGACTCGTGGCAGGGTAATTTTTAATCCTGCTTTTTTGAGTGCTTGATTTCCATCTGTCATTGCTAATCTCTTGATTGCAGAACCTTAGCGGTTCTTCCGTGGATAGTTGAGATCATTATATGTGGTGTAATACCAAACTGGAACCTTTCATCGAAGTTAATCGGTATATAACTATGAATTTTCTTCCATCTTTTGCTCAAAACGAACAGTTAAGTTAATAAATGGACAATAGTCTTACTTATACTAAGGGATTATTGAGTGTATTGCGTATTTATATCAGTATAAGCGTTAACGTCATTCAGATCGTATTTCAAAGCTAAAGACGAAACCTGTTGCTTGATGATATGGTATTCGCATCTGGCTTCGTATAATAAAAATAAGGAAATCAATATGTATCAGCAGATTGTGGTCTTAACTGGCGCAGGTATTTCAGCTGAGTCTGGTATTAAGACCTTTCGTGACCAAGATGGTCTGTGGGAACAACACCATATTGAAGATGTAGCAACACCAGAAGGGTATGCTCGTGATATTGACCTTGTCGAAAGGTTTTACAATAGCCGCTGGGAGAATCTTCACAGTGGTGAAGTTAAACCTAATCCTGCACACGATGCTTTAGCCAAATTAGAAGCGGAATTCCCAGGTAAGTTACTGGTGATAACTCAAAATGTCGATGACTTACATGAGCGTTCTGGCTCGAAACGTTTACTGCATATGCATGGGGAATTGTCTAAAGGACGCTGTCCTCAATCACTGCAGACTTTTGTGTTACGTGAACCTTTTAGTGAAGATAACTGCTGTACCTGTTGTATTCCGGCTAAACGCTTACGACCGCATATTGTCTGGTTTGGTGAAATGCCTTTTGGCATGGATAGGATCCACGATGCTTTAGATACCTGTGATTTGTTTATTGCTATTGGTACCTCTGGCACGGTTTATCCTGCTGCTGGGTTTGTTGATAGTGCTAATCACCATGGTGCGCAAACAGTTGAAGTCAATTTAGTCGAAGCAGACAGGCATAGCCAGTTTCAATATCATTTAACCGGTAAAGCGGGTGATATTGTGCCGCAGTTGGTTGATACTATTTTAGCGGGCGAGACAGTCGGTAATCAGTCTTTTAATCAGCAACTAGCCAGTGTTTTGTCTGCTTGATAACAGTACTAGCTGAGCCTTGTTTTTAACGAACTAGCCCTTAATTCTGCTAACAATTTACAACGAGAAACGATATGAGTGACCAACAAGGCAAACTGGCAATTATCATGCGTGGCTTGCCAGGAAGCGGTAAGTCTTATTGGGTGAATACTTACCTTAAAGGATTGGGTCTTGAGCAAGCTAGTCATATTAAGCAGTACGGTTATTTCTCAACCGATAGTTTTTTTGTAAAAGAGGGGCATTACAAATTTAACCCTAAGCTTCTAAGTCAGTATCATCAAGCAAATTTAACCGCATTTATAAATGCGATGGCGAATAATGAACCCACAGTGATCTGTGACAATACCAATGTGGCTAAATGGGAGTTCATGGCTTACGAAGCTGCTGCTAAGTCGTTAGGCTATCAGGTAAGGGTGATGTTGATTGGGAGCCCAAAGGATGCTCAACATCAACAATTATGTGCCCAAAGGAATAGTCACAAAGTGCCACTAAATCATATAAAAACCATGGCTAGATTGTTTGAGTTGGATGATTAACTGTTCTAACTGACTAGAATGTTAATTAAAAAAGGCGCCTAAGGCGCCTTTTTACTGTCTATTTACTGTTTTTCATCAACAACTCAATGAATTGCGTATTATTAGACCTGATGTGAATATTGAATTACTGCTGTAAGTCAATATTGTAAATTGCAAAGCCAAACTCATCGGTTAAGTCTGTTCGTTTTGTCATTGGTCGAACTTGATAATCTTCAACAAATTTGTCAGCCGTTTCACTGTCTTGGGTCTCAAAACGAATATCAAGTTTAGTAGGCGTATCAATGGTGACAAAGTCCCAATTGTTGTCGGCACTTGGGTCGACTTCACCATTAGCTTCAGACTCTTCCGAAATATATTGAGCTAAAGCCTCACGGTTTGTATCCGGTAATTCCATAACTACAAATTCAGCACCTGTACCTGCGAATTTACCACCAAATGCACGGTAGTTGTTCGATGCAATGATAAACTCTTTGCTTGCTAATTCATCACCTGTGAAAACAACCCCGTCAGCATCGGTATAACTTAAGTCTACAATACGGTTAGCATCAGCATTCACTACAACACAGTCACCATCAAACTTAGTTGGTTGGGTCACATCAATTTTATAGCTCACTCCGTCAATAACATCGTAGTTATACGTTCTATGAGTATCCCAGTTAATTAAGCTTTGAGCTTCGGTAGAGTTGGGATTAATTTGGTTGAATTGATTAGCACTACATTCAAGCCAATCTTTTACTTCTGCCCCAGTCACTTTCACTGCAACCATTGTATTTGGGTACAAATATAGATCCGCTGCATTTTTATAGGTCAAATCGCCAGCAGGAACTTGCACATAGCTATCAGCATCTGAAGTTGTGCTGTGACGACCACCAGCCTTAAATGGAGCAGAAGCTGAAAGTACTGGAATGTTTTTAAGTGCATCTATTTTTGAAGCAGCTTCTGCTACTGCGTCAATCTGCGCATTAGATACGATTTGAACTGTTGGATCATCTTGTACTAGAGATAAAAAGCTATACATATCTGTAGAAGACTTACCAATAGGTGCATTAACATATTCAAGCGTGGCTGTATGTTCAAGCTCAACCATCGCATGGATATTTGCGTCAGGCTCAACCGAGAACTCTTCAGTAGTATCAGTTGCTTTTATAAAGATAGGGCGTGCTTTAGACAAGCTATTCGTAACTGCCCATGCACCGTCTTCTTGTACTAAGGTCAAGTCCACAACGCCTAAGTTGTCACCCCAACGGCCTGGCATAACGGCTGCTACACCATTAATTGTACCTTTTTCAATGTCGACATTGGCGACATCGGCGAATTGAGAACTTGGAAATACCGAGTGACTGTGGCCGAACATGATAGCGTCGATGCCATCAACCGTTGTTAAAGCCCAAGTTGCATTTTCTGCACTCATATCACTTGGATTTTCAGATGAACCGATACCTGAATGAGGGATCGCTACAATAACATCAGCGCCTTCAGCTTTCATTTGAGGCACATAACGTTCAGCTGATTCAACAATGCCTCGTGCAACGACTTTGCCATCAAGGTTTTGTTTGTCCCAAATTTTAATTTGTGGAGGAACAAAACCGATATAACCGATTTTTATGGTGTGTTCATCGCCATTATTATCAACGACTAGTTGCTCTTTAATGATGTAAGGCTCAAATAATGGTTCACCGGCTTTAACTTCTCTGAAGCAATCGTCAACTTCACAATAGACATTGGCACTAATATAAGGAAAATTTGATTCAGCAGTAGCCTGATCTAAAAAGTCCAATCCATAGTTAAACTCATGATTACCTATGTTACCGACTTCATAATTAAGCGTATTCATTGCTTTGTAAGCTGGGTGAGTATCAGTTAGCTGGTTGGTTGATTTGAACTCATGAGCAATATAATCACCCATAGGGCTGCCTTGAAGTAAATCACCATTATCTACTAATACGCTATTGGTAACTTCTTCACGGGCTTCGTGAATTAATGCTGCGGTACGAGCTAAACCAATGGTTTTATCAGTTTGGCCACTATAGTAATTGTAATCCATGATATTCGCGTGAATATCACTGGTTTCCATAATACGTAAATCAACTTCTACAGTTTTGACACTGTTATCATCTGATGAGCTACAACCACTGATCCCAAGAGCACCCGCTATAACGACAGCTAAAACCTTTTTATTTAACATATGACTCTCTCTTTTTCCTGACCCCGGAGCTTGTTTTTTTGTGCTCCATTATTGTTGTGAATAAAGCAGAACTACCTTCACTGCATTAAACGTCATGAATTATATACAAAGTGAATTACAGTGTTGCGACAAAAGAACAATTAATTAAAAAAAAGTAATTCATTTGCTTTTAATGTTAATAATTGGTTTTTTATTCTGGAATTAGCTCCCGTTTGGTTATTCTAGCTTCAGGAGGGGCTAAATTAGTGACTGTTCGGAAAGGTGTTTTGTATTTGTTGGACTATAAAACGACTTTTGCGGCTTAAATAAAAAAGGCGCCGAAGCGCCTTTAAATTCAGCTCGTGTTTACTTGTCTTCTAAAAGACCACGGCTTCTTAACAGTGGCTCGATACCCGCATCTTTACCACGGAATTGGCGATAAAGATCCATAGGGTCGGCGCTACCACCTTGAGATAAAATATTGTCTCTAAATGCTTGCGCAGTGGCTGGGTCAAAGATGCCATTTTCTTTGAATGCTTCAAACGCATCAGCACCTAAGATATCAGACCACAAGTAGCTGTAATAACCCGCAGAATAACCACCCGCAAAAATATGCGAGAAATAAGTACTGCGATAACGAGGGGCGATTTCTTTAATTAAGCCCATGTTAGCAAGTGATTCAGCTTCAAATTTAGCGGCATCATGCACTGTGTTGTCATTAAGTGTATGCCAGTCTAAATCTAATTTGGTTGCCGCCATGTACTCAACCGTGGCAAAGCCTTGGTTAAATTTACTTGCTGCTTGAATTTTTTCTACCAACTCTTGTGGAATCACTTCGCCAGTTTTGTAGTGCTTAGCGAACTGAGCTAATACTTCAGGCTGCGTCATCCAGTTTTCCATCACTTGTGATGGGAACTCAACATAATCGCGTGGTACAGCCGTGCCCGCTTGCGATGCATATTCTACGTCAGACAAAATGCCGTGAAGGGCATGACCAAATTCATGGAATAGGGTACTAGCTTCGTCGAATGTAAGTAATGAAGGCTCATCACCAGTTGGTTGTGGGTAGTTTAAAACGTTAACAATAATAGGCTTAGAATCAATGCCATTCATATTGTATTGCTTACGGTATGAATTCATCCATGCTCCGCCACGTTTACTGTCACGAACGTAATAATCACCCATAAATACTGCTAAGAAAGAACCATCTTTGTCGTAGACTTCCCATGTTCTGACATCTGGGTGATATTTAGGTAGATCAGTACGTTCTTTTACTGTGATACCGAATAAACGGTTAGCAGTATAGAATACGCCATCTAAGGTCGCTTCTAATGAAAAGTAAGGTCGTGTTTGTTGTTCATTAAAGCTGTATTTAGCGACACGAATTTGGTCAGAGTAATACCACCAATCCCAAGCTTCAAGCTTAAAGTCACCACCTTGGCTATCAATTAATGCTTGCATGTCTTTCACTTCAGCATTGGCTTGCGCCAGTGCTGCTGGCCATACTTTATCAAGCAGACCATACACGTTTTCAGGTGTTTTTGCTGTGCGCTCTTCAAGCACAAAGTGAGCATGGGTTTTGTAACCCATTAATGCTGCTTTTTCAGCGCGAAGCGCTGCAATTTTAGCTAGGCCTTTTTTGTTATCATTAGCGTTATCATTATTAGCTCTTTCAATGTAACCCTTAAAAATAGCTTCACGTAAATCACGGTTTTCAGCGTAAGTTAAAAATGGCGTAATAGAAGGGCGCTGTGTGGTAAATACCCACTTGCCATCATGGCCACGTTTTGTCGCTGTGGCCGCTGCAGTATCAATCACATCTTGTGGCAAGCCAGCTAAACCAGCTTCATTGTCTATAACTAATTCAAAGGCATTAGTTTCAGCTAATAAATTATCGCCAAACTCAAGGTTTAGTTTTCCAATTTGTTCATTAAGCGCACGTAAGGTGTCTTTATCTTCTGCTGATAAGTTTGCACCGCCGCGAGTAAAGCGCTTGTAGGTATCTTCTAATAATTTAGCTTTAGCAGTGTTGAGGTTTAATGCATCTTTTTGTAGATAAACCGCCTTTACACGCTTGAACAAGTCGTCATTAAGTGAAATGTCATCTCTTGCAGATGACAACATCGGTGACACTTGTTTTGAAATTTCTTGAATCGCTGGATTAGTGTGCGCACCCGTTAGGTTGTAGAACACACTGGCAACTTTAGTTAGCAACGCTCCTGAAAATTCCATCGCTTCGATAGTGTTTTCAAAAGTTGGAGCTTCTGGGTTGGCAACAATTGCGGCTATTTCAGCTTGTTGGGCTGCAATACCCGCCTTGAATCCTGGTAAATAATGTTCATCTTTAATTTTATCGAAATCAGGGATTTCCATAAACGTGCCATAAGGCTTAAAGAAAGGGTTATTGGCATTCTGCTCAATAATATTGTTTGCAATAACGTTAGGTGCTTGAGTTGTTGTGGTCGTTTGAGCGTTATCGTTCGCACATGCACTTAACATTAACGTCAGTGCCATGGCTGAAACAAGCGGCTTGAGGGTTAATCCCTTCATATTTTATTCCCTGTTTGCATAAGAATGGTTTAAAAATGAGCTTTTGAGCGATTTTTTGGCTTTAAGCTTCTATATTTTCATTTTGAGCTTTTTATATATCATTTTTAGAGGGGTATTTGTGATTATTTTACTGATTTAAAGTCAAAAACTTGTTTTAGTTTGTAACAAAAAATAAAGGGACCTGATTTGTCATCAGATCCCTTTAAGCTATTTCAATGGAAGGGGGAAGAATTGAAATAGCTTATAAAGCTATAGCCTTAACATTAAGGCTTTAAAATCACTTTAACACTTGCATCTACATCAGCTTCATCGATGTAACCAATTGCATTTGGATTAGAGGCAACAGCTGATTTCATAGCCGCAGCGTTTGAAACAGTGGCTGGTGGATTACCTTTACCAGTAAATACCTGTTTTGACCAAAACGCTTTAAGTTGAGAGTCTGACTTACCGGTAACGCTGCTATGAAATTCAGAGCGAGTTGCGTTACCTTCATCAAGTTCGTAAACAACAGCAGATTTTGAACCTTTACCAAGGAACAATTTTTTAGCATCAGAAGCAGAAATATCAGCAGCACCAGGTGCACCGATAACAACAACAGCAGCTTGCGCAGACATCATTGAACAAACGCTAAGCGCTAAAATTGAGATTAACTTTTTCATTTTATCGCTCCTTAAAATACAACATCAAATTGAACAGTATAAACAGTGGTGTCATCAAACTCTTGAGCTATATTGCTATCTAGTCCACCCGATGTATCGCCAAAATCAGTAGAATATGTGACATCAAATTTTACTGCCAAATTGTCAAGTGCATCCCAACGCAGGCCCGCACTGTAAGAAGTACGTTCACCATTAAATATCGCTGCGTGAATAGCTGAAGTTTCATCAATCACTTTACGTGTATCATTATCTTTGGTTTCATAAAAAGCGGCTGTCACATAAGGTGTGAAAGCATTAATACGGTAGCCCAATGTTAAGTAACCAGAATCCGAATCTGGGTATATGCCATCAACTTCGATGCGAGTCCACTCAGCAATCGCTAGGAATGAACCATTGTCATAACTAGCACCAACACCAGCGAATGTCGCATCCTCGTTGTTCATTTCTAAAAGTGTCACTGTGACATCTACATCAGCACCTGGTGCTAATTCTTGTTTCACTTGTCGAGTAACATCGCCATCCAGTGTTGCTTGACCGTATACTGCACGTAATGTCCATGTTTCATCGGTCCAGTTGACGTTAGCACCTAGGATATTTTTAATATCAATACCCGAATCTTCAGATTGGCCACCAAATGCTTGGAAAGTTAGTGTTGAATCATCAAATTCGACATCGTAGCTTACATCACCACCAGTGTAAGAAGTGAAAGGAACTGCATCATATACTTCTGAAGGCGGACGTACGAAAGGTTGAGCGTAACCTACATCTAAATAATCAGAATACATAAATAATGGAACACGTAATTTACCAGCACGAGCTTGAAGGCCACTATCAAAACGATGAGATACGTATGCCCATTCAGCTTCTACATCCCAGTCATTCTCGCCTCTCATCATTAACTGCATGACTGCTTGAGTTTGATCTGTAATAGCAAACGTACCTTGTAAACCAAATTTACTGCCATCATCAAAATTAGCTGAAGTTGTTGCACCAGCATAGCCCGCATTGTTATCTGATGTAATGTAAGCACCTGTCATAAAGCCATTGAAACTAAAACGCTCAGTCAAACTCGCTGTTTGGCTAGCTTGTAATGATTGAACTTGCTGTTCAAGCTTGGCAATTTTTTCATCATTGGTTTCTTCTGCAACTACGTATGCAGGCAGCATAGCGACTGAAATAGCTAAAGGTAGCGCTTTCAAATTGAATTTCATGGTGTAACTCCTGTTCATCTCATCATTGTTTAAGTTGATATTCGTTGTATCGACTTAATATTTTATTTTTTAGACTTTAAATTGACCCGTTATGCCGTCAAGTTGCTTACTAACACCTTCAATGTCATAACTGATCCCGCCCATTTCATCCGTGGTCATTTTTACTTTAGCGGCATTGGTTTCAATATCGGCAATGTACTGCTGTATAAGCTCTGAAGTGTTGTGTTGTTCTTCAGTTGCAGCGGCAATTTGATCATTAACGACCGTAATTGCACTGACCTTACTGGTGATATTGATTAATGCATCCCCTGCTAATGAAGTGGTTTTAACACCTTCTTCAGCGGTTTCTATTCCACGTTGCATTGCATCAACCGCTTGGGTCGACGTAGAGCGAAGCTCTTGCAATACTTGCTGAATTTCTTGCGTTGAAGCTTGTGTACGAGAAGCAAGCGTTCTTACTTCGTCGGCCACAACTGCAAAGCCTCGTCCTTGTTCACCTGCACGAGCCGCCTCAATAGCTGCGTTCAATGCGAGTAAATTGGTTTGATCTGCAATACCACGAATGGTATCGAGTATGTCATTTACGTTACTGGTAAAGGCTTCAAGTTGATTGACAACTACGGCCGTTGTTTGCACTTCTTCTGCTAGCTTTTTGATGGTCGTAATGGCTTGAGCAACGGTTTCTTGGCCTTGCTGTGCTTCATTGTTAGCATTATCAGCTTCTGATGCAGCATTTGCGGCATATTCAGCAATGTGTGCCACACTGACAAACATTTCACGCATGGCGTGCGAAATTTGTTCAACGGACTCATTTTGCTGTTGAACAGTGACTTCACTGTTTTTACAGCTCTCGAGAAGGGTATGTGATACTGAACTTAAGCTCTCAGTGGTATTTTTTGTATCAGCAATCGAAACTTGGAGTTTTGATACGAATTGATTAAACCAATGTACTAAGGTGGCAATTTCGTCTTTACCTTGATAATCGATACGAGATCGTAAATCGCCTTCGCCTTCAGAAATGTTTTGTAAAGAGTCAGTGACATTCTGGATAGTGACAATGATTGAACGGTTAACCAGAAAGCCGACCACAATGAGAAATGCTGCGGCTGCAATGCCAATCGTGAGCATAAAGTTAGCTGCACTATCTGAGCTTTCAAGGGTTGTTTGGATACTGTCTTCAAATTCTTGTGAGTATTGCGCTTGTTTTTCATCAAAAATTTCAATGAGTTGCTCGTAACGTTTTGCGTTATCAGCCGCTTGACGCTTTATATTATTAAAGTCGACATCATCTTTTAAAAATTCAGCAACCAGTAATTTGGCATTGTCATAATAAACATTCAAATCACGCTGCATTTTATTTGCATCATTCACTTCAGATGCTAGTAAAGATTTAACAGAGTTTAAGTTGTTATTTATTTGGGTAACCATATTTTCAGCAGTGACCAAATTATCTTCTTCACCCGTTGTCACAGCTGACTGGATATTTTGATCAAGTTGTAAAAGTAAGCCTTTATTAATAGTGGCCAAATTTAACACTGGATATAGTTGAGATTGAAGTCCATTTAGTCTTTCAGCATTTTGTTGCACACTTTGATTGTTAATAACTAAAGATATAACAAACGAAGAAATAGCAACGACTGTTAATAAAGCGATCCGATGCTTTATTTTTAAGCTGTTTAACTTCATCAAAAATTGATCCTACTGGTTAAAAGTTTACGCGAATGTTGATTTTTTGTGTACTTGCTTGCATATAATAGTATGTTTTTTCGCTAAAAA
Source organism: Shewanella sp. 2_MG-2023 (assembly GCF_030548905.1). Lineage (NCBI taxonomy): Bacteria > Pseudomonadati > Pseudomonadota > Gammaproteobacteria > Alteromonadales > Shewanellaceae > Shewanella > Shewanella sp. 2_MG-2023. The sequence continues at coordinate 289,222 of NZ_JAUOSO010000002.1, read as the reverse complement.
AATAGCTACTTTTAGTATCTTATAAATTTTTTATACTGTTTTATAGTTAATAATTTTATTATCAATAGCTTACGCAGTTCGTTAACTCAAAGGGTTTTATTAATTAAATAAAAAATATAAATGTATTTTTACTTTAATTAATACTAGTTACCAATCGGTGTCAAATTAACGTCATCGTCAATTAATTGTCTGCGATTATTTGCTCTTCAAGAACAACCTAATTGCTAATGTTAATCGATGTTATTGGTGTGTATTTTAATTGATATTGATTTATAACGCGTGTTCCTTTAGGAACAATATCGGCAATTAGTTTGTAAACTTTAGATGGAATATACGATTTAATATTTATTGAATGTAGCGAAATGGTAAGAACTTACATTTGTAAATGAAAATGATTTCTATTTATTTGGATGGGTGGAGTTTATTTATTCAAAGGGGGGAAGTTTGAGTGATTGTGTTAAAAGATAGAGTTTAACATTGTCAAAGCAATTGAGGGAAACAAGAGTGTTTGAAATAGTGTGATGGTGGTAAAATTGAAGGGTAGATAAATTTAACGATTAATCAATTTAACGATTAACCATTACTCAATTTATCTACCGCAACATATCTAATCAGAAAGTGTGTTTAACTCCTTCAGATGAATAACACTTTAATGCCCAAGAGTCTCTGAACCAGCGCGCCTTGGATCTGAAGCGCCATAAATACCATGTTCATTAATTAATATTGACTGAGTGCTTCCCATGGCATTGGATCTTTTCACTTTGTGTCCTTTAGATTCCAGTAAGGTAATGGTGTCATCATTAAGGCTGGTTTCAACGCCTATATAATCTGGTAGCCATTGATGATGAATTCTCGGCGCTGCAGTCGCTTCTGCCACATTCAATTGGTGATCGATGACATTCATGATGACTTGCAGCGTGGTGGTGATAATTCTAGAACCACCAGGGCTGCCAGTGATAAGAAATGGTTTTCCATCCTTCATCACAATGGTAGGACTCATAGAGCTTAAAGGTCGTTTATTCCCTTGAACTGAATTTGCTTCACCGCCAATCAGCCCATAACCGTTAGGCGAGCCAGGCTTTGCTGAAAAGTCATCCATTTCGTTGTTAAGTAAGATACCTGTGCCAGCAGCTACTAGGCCTGAGCCATAGCTGAAGTTTAGGGTGTAAGTATTTGAAACCGCATTTCCCCATTGGTCGACAACAGAATAATGGGTGGTTTGATCGCTTTCATAAGGCGCAATATCGCCAGCTTTTATTTCAGCACTCGGAGTGGCTTTATTAAAAGCGATTTGTTTTGCAATGGTGTCTGCGTATTTTTGACTAGTTAATGCAGCAATTGGCACAGGATTAAAATCTGGATCACCCAAATATTCACTTCTGTCTGCATAGGCATGTTTCATCGTTTCTGTCATTAAATGCAAAGTTTGTGCAGTGTTATGACCAAGCTTTTGAATTGGGTAGTTTTCTAGCACATTGAGCATTTCAATGATGTGAATACCGCCTGATGAAGGAGGTGGCATAGAAACGACTTCATAACCTCGATAGCTGCCGCGAACGGGTTCTCGTTCAACGACGGTATAATTTTTTAGGTCATCTAGGCTCATAATCCCGCCCGCTAGATTAATCGCGCTCACAATTTTCTCAGCGGTTTCGCCCTGATAAAACCCTTTACTGCCGTGCTTTGCAATCAGTGATAAAGAATGCCCTAAGTCAGTTTGCACCAGCTTGTCGTTAACCGAAAAGCTATCACCATTCTTTTTGTAAAATATTTCAGCGGAACTTGGCCATTGAGAGATGCGGCGCTTTAAGCCATCTAATGAATCTGCCAAATCTGAATTAATGACAATACCGTCATTAGCTAACCCGATGGCGGGTTTAATAACATCTTTAAGACTCATAGTGCCATATTTTGTTAGCGCGAGCTCTAAGCCCATTACCGTACCAGGTACCCCCACAGCGAGGCCATGCTCGCGGCTTAATTTAGGGTTTGCATTGCCTTTTTCGTCTAGAAAAATATCTTTATGTGCCTTTGCTGGCGCCGTTTCACGATAATCGATAGCAATGGTTTTATTGGTTTCAGCTAAATGTACCATCATGAAACCACCACCACCGATATTACCGGCTCGAGGAAGGGTGACCGACAGTGCAAAACCTACAGCAACGGCAGCATCAACAGCATTACCACCTTGTTTGAGAATATCGACACCAATGCGGGTTGCAAGTGATTCTTGACTGGCAACCATGCCATTTTTAGCCCAAATGGGTTGAGCTGTGGCAGCGCGACTGAAAATAGATTGCTCGTTAGCAGCACTTACGCTGGTTGTAGATGCAGCAGTTAAACTGAGTGCAATGGCAATGCTGGTGGAAATAGCGATAGGTTTAAACTGAGAAAAAATACCCACTTTCAGTCCTTTGTAAATTCATTGATAGGTTGCAATGTGCCATAAGTATGATCTAATACACAATATCTAATGCCGCTTTTTGAGGAAATATGTCAGAGTTTTTGAGTGAAGATATCCAACTTAATTTTTATGATTCAGTTGCAAGTATCGGTAAATCAAAATGGAGTCGTGTGTTTACTGACGATAATCCGTTTACTCAATTCGAGTATTTATTGGCATTAGAACAAAGTTTGAGTGTGTGCAGTGACTCTGGTTGGCGGCCACAACATCTTGTGATTACCTCTAATAGTGAAGTTATTGCTATTTTACCTTGTTATGAAAAATCCCATTCATGGGGGGAGTATGTGTTTGATTGGGCATGGGCTGAAGCTTATGAGCGTAACGGGCTTGAGTACTATCCTAAGCTCGTAGCTGCAATTCCTTTTACGCCAGTTTCGGGTCAACGTATAGGTATGATTTCGTCGATATCAGAGGTGAGTCGTGAAGTCGTACTGAATAGAATCACTCATTTTTTAAATCAAACAATAAAAAGTGAGCAGTTCTCATCCTGGCATTGTTTATTTTTACCTCAAAATGATTTCAAGCATTTAAGCCATTCAACAATTTCGAGATTAGGTACGCAGTTTCATTGGCAAAACAAACAGTACCCGCACTTTGACGACTTTCTAGCGCAGTTAGTCTCTAGAAAAAGAAAAGCCATTAAAAAAGAACGTAAAGCTGTGGCGAATTTTAACTATGACTTTATTGATGGCGACAAGGCAAGCAAAGAACAATGGCAAGGTTTTGTGCATTGCTACCAGCAAACCTACCTAAAACGCTCAGGTCATACAGGCTATTTAAATGCTGACTTTTTTAGTCAAATCGCCAGTTCAATGGGCAGGCAAGTTAGGTTGTTATTAGTGACCAACGATCAAAATAACCTTATAGCATCAGCATTATACTTTGTCTCCAATACCCATCTTTATGGTAGATATTGGGGCTGTTTAGAGGAAGTCGATGGCTTGCACTTTGAAACCTGTTATTACCAAGGCATTGAGTATGCTATTCATCATGGATTAACCGTCTTCGATGCCGGCGCGCAAGGTGAACACAAAGTAGCACGGGGTTTTGAGCCTGTTGAAACCTATTCAAACCACGAAGTAGCACATGACGAGTTCAGAAAAGCGATTTATCATTACTGCCAACAAGAACAGCAACATATAAAGCAATATATGCAGGATTTAGCTTGCAAGCTGCCCTACAAAGAAAAGGACAATTTACAATAAAGTGCCTTATCCCTATGCACTAAATTAATTCTGCCCCCTAGACACTAAATTAATAAAGCGATGAATGAATAAAACCCTTATCTTCGCGATTAAGGTTAATGACTTGGCATCGCCACTTATTTTCAAAACTTTTAACTTTCAAGATTCCTAACTTTCAAGATTCCTAACTTTCAAGAGCTTTAACTTTCATAACTTCTAATTTTAAGAAGTGGCTAGCCAACAGTTCCACATAGACTTAATAATAAGCTGTTTATTTTCAGAACCGGCCTTTTTAGAATAGACAGAATAAACGTGCTAAAGTTTACAAGTCGTTAACTTACTTAGTTACCCATATGAATCTAAAAAAAATTATAAACCTGGGCACCAGTAAACAGTCTTTTTCATCTGCTAATCGCACGAGAACAATGAATATAATCGGTTTAATCACAGTCGTTATTTCTTTGCTTTATTCATTAAATTATATTTTATTACTTCAAAACACCCTTGTTGGCTTTATCAATCTTGGTTTTACCATCGCATATCTGTGCACAATTGCATTTACGGCTGCGCATCATTCAAGACTGTCTAAAATATGGTTTTTTAGTGTGCTAATGCTTCACCTGTTGGTGTGTACTAATGTCTACGTGACGAATGCTAGCGGATTTCATTTGTATTATTTCCTGGTTCCAACAGGGGCATTTCTTTTATTTGAGTTGCGTGAAAGAGTAGAGCAGGTGAGTTTGAGCCTGGCGGCGTTAGTCTTGTTTTTCTATTGTGAAAATACGCCAAATGATGCGCCTTTAATACAGCTATCAGATCAAGTGAATCACATGTTGTATCAATCAGTGGTATTTTTCACCATGTTAGAAGTCATTTTTGTGTTGTACATTTTTGCTAAACAAATCGATAAGAATGAAAAGTTATTGATATTACAAGCCTCCACAGATTCGTTAACCCAACTCGCTAACCGACACCACTTTTTTACAGAAGGCAAAAGTTTGTTTGATGATGCCGTAGAGAAAAAACTCCCTTTTACATTAGTCTTATTAGACTTGGATTTTTTCAAGAAAATTAATGATCAACATGGCCATTCAGTTGGAGATAAATGTTTAATTGAAGTGACCAGCACGATTAAAAAGTTGTGCCGTGAAAATGATCTATGTGCCCGAATTGGTGGTGAAGAGTTTATTGTGGCGATGCCAAATACGTCGATACAAGATGCTGAAAAAGTTGCTGAGCGGATGAGAGAACACATTGAAGCGTGTAAAATTAACCTATCTGAATCAAGCAAGTTAACCTGTACAGCCAGTTTTGGCCTTGCTGATAAGACTCAAAGCACCACCGAATTAAAAGACTTACTTATTCGAGCAGACAAAGCTTTATATGTTGCTAAAGAGAGCGGTAGAAACTGCGTCAAGCCGTATTATCAACAGGCCGCATAAAAGGTTAACTGTCGATAATCGTATAATGACGAGTCGCAGTTTGACTTACTGTAAACCAGTTTGATAGCTGGACTCGTTGTTGATGAAATTCAAATGCGGCTTTATCGGCAAACTCCTCATTAACATCAAATCTTAAGTCATTTACGGGACTTTGAGTGACACTAAAACTGATACAACCTTCTTCATTCAAGGTGAGTTGGGTGTGCTTTACTAACTCAAAACGGACATCTGCTAATTCGTTTGCAGTGGTGTTGTGCGGAAATTGTATATAGCCAGTAAGCTTCACTCTAGGCATTGATTTCCCTATTCCCTATTTATCACTTTAGTTGTCTAAATTTAAAACCAGTAATCGTCGTTGTTATTTACAACGTTATCCCAGCGCAAGCCAAAAGCCCACACCAATCATCAAGCTGCCTGCAATACGGTTCATTAACTTAATGTTGTCACCGCGTGATAAGAACATGCGCAGGCTTTTACCGCCACTTGCATAGGCCAGCATAGATACACTTTCAGTGAGCATTATGATCGACAGTAACCAAAATAATTGTGGTCCAACAGGCTTATCGACGCTGATAAAAGGTGGCAGTAATGAAATCATGAAAGCCCAGCCCTTAGGGTTGGCAATCGCGGTCACAAAGCCTTGTGAGATAAGTGCATAATTACTGATTGATGAGTCGGTTTGTTGGCCTTCAACAATGGCCATTTTACCTTTTGAATGCCACATGTTGATGCCGATGTAAGCGAGATATGCGCCACCAATCCATTTTAAAATAGCGAAAGCGTCTGGGTAATTTAACATGACACTGGCAACACCCATGACTGCAGCAATGGCCACTAATGCGACACCAACGAGTTCTCCTAACATCATCCATAGAGTGCGCCTAACACCAATACTCATCCCGAGTGTCATAGCTAAAGTCATGCACATACCAGGTGTAATTGAGACAAAAAAGAAGGTCGGTATAAATACCGCTAATATGGCTAAATCAGGCATGTATGGATTATCTTAAAAGGAAAACGAAGAGTGTAAGGAATTACAGCGTTTGTGCAATTAAATTCGTAATCAATATGGCCATATTGGCTAATTTAATTAATGTACAAATCAGTAGTTACGATTTTGAATGAAAAAAGCGCATTGCTATAAACCAATGCGCTTTTAGCTTTTAACCTTAAATTAGCTTTAGATTCATTTAAGTGTAAAAAGTGTTGCCTAACTTGGGTCTACGACGATGTGCTCAAGCTCTACTGCTGCAACAGCTTGTAAAGTGTCCATTGTCGCATTCACTAAGCTTACTTTCCCTGCCGATGACTCAATTAACACCACACGATTAATATCGCTGTAGTCACGATCGTGACGAATTAAATTCGACAGTGCCATTTGCATTGGCATCATTGAAGGGTTGAATGCCGCATTTTCTGCATAGCGTCCGCAATAGGTTCTACCGTCTTTGGTTTCAATAACCACAGCGGCAAAGTTTTTAGTGTAGGGCGCATAACTTAGCCCTGCTTGGTCAACCGCCTCAATGATCATTGGGTCGTCTGAATTCAAGCTAAATTCAATATTGCTTTTAGACAATAAAGGTTTAGTCACTTGTAAATCTTTTGGCCCAAAGGCATAAGGCAGATAATGAGCAAGCAATTGTGGCTGCTGGCCTGGTAAGTGAATCTTAATATCAATGCCGCTAACTAATTCATTAATAAATTGACGGCAATGGCCACAAGGGCTGAAGTTAACCACGATATCAACAATCTTTTGTTCGCCATTTAACCATGCATGGCTAATGGCACTTTGCTCTGCGTGAACGGTATGAAATAGCGCTTCAGAGGCTAGTTCAAAATTTGCCCCCATATAAATATCACCGCTTTCCCCTTTGGCGATCGCGCCCACATAGAATTCACTGATGCTAGGTTTAGCTAGCGCAGCAGCGATGGGTAACAAGCTTAATAGTAAAGCTTCTTCTGTCATGTCACTGGCTTTTACCAGTGTTGCCAGTTGACTGGCATCGATATGACCGCAAAAATCTTCATTGAGTAATGGGATTAAGGCTGTGGCTACCGGCTTAGGTAGTTGGGTGATGCTATCAATGAAACGGTTTTGCATGAGCAATTCCTTTTATTTAACGATAAGTGCAATGTAAGTTACTTACTTCAACACTTAAAGTGATTGCAAGTATAAACAAAGCGCTTTTAATAACTTCTGCTTGTGCTCATTCTCGCTGGTTTCTTCCAATAAGTTTTCGAGATTAATCACATAATCAGCATCAGACAAGCGTTGTTGACAGAATTCTCGCCAAATAAGTGATTCGTCATGATTCAAGGTTTCAGGGTAATTACGCGCACGATAGCGGAAAAACATTTGTCCTAAACGCTCATCTTCAAAATCAAGTTGCAGCGCGGCAAGGTTTTCTGGCTTGGTATTGCGGATCATTTCCATTTTGCCTTTATCGGCATGACTAAAGAAGCCGCCGCTATAAAGCATTAAATCAGGGTCTGTTGCTGCTGGGTGATCATTAACTTCAAACACCGCCTGTAATTTTTCACGTAACTCTGGGTGTTGCTTAAACAACTTATATTGTGAGCGTGCAAATTCCATATCGAACTGGTGACGCTCAGCGACTTGTTCGGTGAGTAGCTTAGGTGTACCAATAAATGGGCATTTGTTTAAATGGATTTGCTTAAGTGGAATAGGTAACTCATCCGGTGCGAGCTCACTGCGCGGGGTGTACATTCGCTGGACTATTTCCTCTACTGAAAGCGTGATTAATGGGGTTAAGTCCATTGCTAGGTTCACACATAACATCGAGTTTTTATTGGTTGGATGTGGCGCAATAGGGGCGATTAATGTGACACAGCCATTTGCCGCACTGATTTTCGAGCTAACGTGAACCAAGGGCTGCATAAAGTCACCTTGAATAAGCTCTGCGACCTTTTTCTTATTACGTAAACCAAAATAATACTCATATAATTTTGGCTGTTTTTCTTTAATTAACTTTGCCATCGAAATAGTGGCATACACGTCACTCATGGCATCATGAGCTTGTTCATGGCTTAAGCCATTAGCTTTGGTTAACTCTTCTAATCTGAAGCTTGGCGAGCCATCTTCTTTGAGAGGCCAGTTAATGCCTTTTGGTCTAAAGGCATAGCAAGCTCTGACTAAATCAATGATGTCCCAACGGCTATTACCGTTTTGCCATTCGCGGGCATAAGGGTCGATAAAATTACGATAAAAGCCATAACGACTTACTTCATCATCAAACCGTAAAGAGTTGTAGCCAACAACACAGGTGTTAGGTTGGGTAAAAATGCTATTGATACGGCCCATAAACTCAGTTTCAGCCATGCCTTTTTGATTGGCTAACTGAGGCGTAATACCTGTAACTAAAATAGCTTCAGGTGATGGCAAGTAATCTGTTGATTGTTTGCAATAAAAATTCTCAGGCTCGCCAATAATATTAAGATCTAAATCAGTACGAATACCTGCAAACTGTGAAGGGCGATCTTTTGCTGGGCTGACGCCAAAAGTTTCGTAATCGTGCCAGAAAAGAGTGGGTTGAAAAGCACTTGCCATAATATCGCGGTATCCTAATTTTGAATTATAAATATCTTAACACTGTTAATTAGTAATGTTTACAGGCTACAAAACTGATTGAATGCTTTTTAATAGGGTGACGTAATCGAATTAGCTGGTTACACTCTGAAAAGTATCACAGGAGTCAGTATGTATAATCATTTATTTAGTCAACCAGTTAAGTATCAAATTAATCAAGGACAAACCCTGTTAATTGCGCTTGCTGATGACGTTAGTGATTTTATTTTATTACCAGCATTAAGCCAGCCCTTAGCCGAGATTATCATTTGCGAGTCAGAAGATGAGCAGTGTTCTAGCTTTATTTTGACTTGTCAGCCATTTTTTAAAGTCGATGTCATTAATTCACAGGTTGACTCACAGATTGTTGAACAGCCCGAAAAAGCTGAATTTAAGCGTACATTTGGCCAAGGCTTTCGTTTATATGCCAGAGTGGGAGTTGCACCAAGAATATCAGCTGAGTTATTAAGAAAAGGCATTGGTTTATCTTTTACAGCTGAAGGCACACCTCAAAAGCAGATAAACATAGGCTATTTACAGTCGGTTTGTGAATCAATCAATCTAGAGAGCGATTTGCGCTTAAACCAAGAGCCGAAAGAGTTGATGATGGCAAAAGCCATTTTAGCGAGAAATTTCGACTATGAAGAGTCTCCTGAAAACTTAGCAATTAATATCAGTGAAATTGAGCAGGTGCGGGCAGATATTAATCTGTATCTTGCGGAAGAACGCAACAAAGTGCATGCGATTATTGCAGCTCAGCTACTTAAGCTAGATAATTTGTTAAATCATAAGCAGCAATGGTTATTAAGAACCTATAGCCAGTCTCAACAGAGAACCAATTATGCATCAGCAGCTAATGAGCTTTCAAAGGATGTGGAAGACTTACAACGAAAATTAGAATGTTTTAGCTTACTTGCACCAGCGGATGTCAGCTTAATGGTCGATAAGCTCACTGAAGATACCTGACATTTCCACGTTCATTGCGTAAAATCCTTTTATTTGGGTCTCATTAATCTTAAAACAATGAGACGCACACTTCTTTAATCATTCTTATTAGAGTTATTTGATGCAATATATTTGTCCAATATGCCGTTCTTGTTTAACACTTAACGCAAAGTCTTGGCAGTGTGAGAACCGCCACCAGTTTGATTGTGCCAAAGAGGGCTATGTCAACTTGCTACCTGTTCAAAAGAAAAACTCTAAAGATCCCGGTGATAATAAAACCATGATGTTTGCCCGTCGTGAGTTTTTGAATAAAGGTTATTACCAAAAGCTCAGTGACAGAGTTAATCAGCTGGCTGTTCAATTTAGCCCTGATGCTCAAAAAATCTTAGACATAGGTTGCGGAGAAGGCTATTACAGTCACCGTTTATTCAAAGCAATGCAGCAAAGCGCTAAAACAACTGAAAGTGAAGACGAAGGCGCTCAGTGTCACTTGCAAGGGTTAGACATTTCTAAATCAGCGATTAAATACGCTTCTAAACGATATTCTGAATTAGATTTTTGTGTCGCAAGTGCCTATGAAATGCCTTTTGCGGATGCAATATTCGATTTAGCGATGCGAATTTACGCGCCTTCAAAAATTGATGAACTGCAACGAGTGATAAAAAAAGACGGTGTATTAATCACGGTTTCTCCTGGTCCCATGCATCACTTTGCAATGAAAAAGATCATTTATAGTGAGCCAAAACCCCATGAAGAGGCTAAAGCTGAGCTTGATGGCTTTACTTGTCTTCATCAAGAAAGGTTGCAGTACCCACTAGTGTTATCAGACCCTATTGATATTGAACACTTTTTGAATATGACGCCTTATGCGTGGAAATTGACCCAAGAGCAAAAGGCTCAAATTGCAGAACAAGGACTTAGCTGCGAGTTAGACTTTAGTATTGAAATTCATCAACGTAATTGATTTGTCATCTAAATTTGCTATTTTACTTTTTGAATCTGATATTTAGTTTTAAACCGTTATCTTATTCGCGAATTTTAAGCGTGGTAATAACTAATTGAATTAAAATGTTGATGTTAGTTGACATCCCCGTAGAAAGGTTCATAATCTATCGGGCTTGAAGGTTGGGCTTAGTTTATGTGTTTCAATACGACCAGTTTCGTCCTGTGAACATAAGTAAAACCGGCATTTTCAGCTCTACCGCCGTTAAGGCTTTATTTTTTATATACAGGATTTATATCATGTCTCAAGTTACTGGTGTTGTTAAGTGGTTCAACTCTGACAAAGGTTTCGGATTTATCGAGCAAGAGTCTGGTCCAGACGTATTCGTTCACTTCCGTGCAATCAACTCAGACGGTTTCAAAACTCTTGACGAAGGTCAAAAAGTTCAGTTCACTGTTACTCAAGGTCAGAAAGGACCTCAAGCTGAGAACGTAACTGTAGTTTAATTATTCCTAGCTTCGGCTAGATAATTAAATAAAACTGTAGTCTTTGACTACAGTTTTTTTTTGCTTAAAATTAATTATTTATCTCCATTCTACCTCTATTCTTAACTTCTTCTTGCTAAAGCCTCAAAGCCTCAAAGCCTCAAAGCCTCAAAGCTTCTCAGTCTCAAAGCTATCCACTATCATTCTTCGTCGTTCACGTGTATCTATCTCAGATTATTTTTGCTGTGTCGAAGGTCATTTAAACTTTTCCTAAGTACTTACTTTGCTCAAAGTTAGTTTTATTTTACTGGTGAGCTATGAGCTATGAGCTATGAGCTATGAGCTATGAGCTATGAGCTATGAGCTATGAGCTATGAGCTATGAGCTATGAGCGGTGAACTGTGCGCTATGAGATGTGCCAATGGCTGTTCAGAAATGACTAAGACTTATGCCTATGACTTGAGCGTTTAGAATAGCGATGGCGTTTTGGCTGCAGTTTTGCCTAAGTAGGGAATGTATACGATATGAATAATGAGTAGGTGACTTTTTACTTTGTGGTTTAAGTTGGATGTTGTGTCAACAAATAGCCAGGTGATAGCTAGTCTGATCCAAACCAATCTGAAAATAACCAGCTTTAAAATAACTAGCCTGAAAATAACTAGCCTGTAAACAAAAAGCCCAGTACTTAATACTGGGCTTACTGACTTGATGCAGAGTTTATCTAGCTAGAAAAAAGAGTTTCTTCCAAGCTTCTCCCTTTCATGATGGCTTTATATTGCCAGCCATGTTCACTAAATAGTGTGAGTAATGCCGTTTCAAGGTTAAAGCTAGTATCAAAATGATGCTCGATAATGATTTGTTCGTCATCACTGACTTTGACATTGATGATGTTAGGCATGCTTCTTACTTTATCACTCAATAGTGCGATATCAGATTGCTGCATCGTCAGAGTCAAAAAGGCTGTTTCTGCATCAGCTTTCATTGAAACTGATTGCTGCAATTGCCCTTGTTCTAAATAAAGCACCTGATCACAGAGTTTTTCTAGTTCTTCTAAATTGTGTGAACTGATGACGAATGTGGTGGTTGCTGATAAATCCTTTACGATTTGACGGATTTTTTTGGCATTAGCAGGATCAAGTCCCGCTGTGGGTTCATCTAACAAGACTAATTTAGGCGATCCCATGAGCGCTTGAGCGATAGAAACACGTTTACTCATGCCATGGCTTAAGCTTTTAGGTAACATTAAAGCTGAGGCCGATAAATCCACTAATTCCAGCACTCGTAGGGCTTCTTGTTTTGCCTGTTTGCCGTTCATGCCCTGTAACTTTCCAAAAAATGTCAGTTGCGACACGATAGTAAAGTTAGGATCTAGCGCCGCATCTTGAGGTAAAGCAGAGACTACGTTTTGTAATTTCTGGCTGCCAGGTTTTTCACCTAAAATAGAGATCTCACCAGAACTCGGGTGAATAAAGCCACATAGCAAGCTAAATAACGTGGTTTTACCTGCGCCATTAGGGCCGACAAGGGCGATAGGCGCGCCGGTATCTAATGACAGATTGATATTAGAAAGGGCCGCTTTAGTACCGTATTGCTTAGATACACCTTCACATGTAATTAGCTTCATAGTGCACTCCGTTGCATGTAAATGCGACCTGCTATTAATACAGCAAGTGTTTGAATGAGAGGAATGGGTGCATACATCAATGAGCTTAACCCTTGCGTATTTATCATTAATGATAATTGCGAACCAGGTAGTACCCAACTTAAAAAAGACATAGCAGGTAATTGGCTATTAATGATCATGATTAAAATGCCACTCACCGCCCATAAGATCACGGCGTAAATACTCGCTTGTCGTGCGCTATTTGCATACCAAGATAAAACAGCCATAACTGCGGTATAAGGTAGCAGTGCGATAAAGACATTGATAAATACTGAAAAACCACTTAATAAGGCATCGGTAAATAATCCAGTATCTCTAGTGAGTACCATCAAGATGGTGGCAATAATAGTTAATAACAGCAAACACCCTTGTATGAGCATTTGACCTAAAAAGCGACCGAAGAAAATACTATCACGACTGACTCTTAAGGTAAGAAATCTAAATGAGCCACGTTGTTTATCAGAACTGAATTGATCTGCAGTGATAAAAATGCTGAACATTGGGAACACATACAGTGCAATACACCAAAAAACGGCAAACTCAGCGACCTTCCAGCTAAAGAGTTGGCTGAGTGCATCAGGGCCATAGATACTTTGTACAAGCTCTTTAAAGCCAGGTTCTAACATATAGACTGAGGCACTTTGCACTGGGTATAACAAAATAATTGCCCAGAGTAATGAGAAGGCGATTAACGCCGCAATACCTTTGGTATTAGTGAATCGCTTACTCAGTTCATAACTGGCAATAAGCCAAGTTTGACGAAGTGAGGAAGACCGAGGAGATGCGTCCATAAGTAAAAAATATCCTTGAGAAAACGGTGATGTGTTCGCCATCATACTTGATAGCGAACCAGATGAAGATTAATTTTTGTTAAGTCAGTGTTAACTCTGACTTTAATGATTAATCTAGCAGTTGTTCAAGTTCGGCTAAACGCTGGGTTAAATCACTCACTTGAGATTCTAATGCATCAACTCTTTCAAGTAGGGCATGTGTTGCTTCATTACTCGCAGGTTTAACTACTGGAGCAGCAGTTACGTCAAATGAAGTAATGCCTTGCTCAAGATACTGTTTATCAGAAAATAATTGAGCATAACGGCAATCTCGGCGATTGGCTTCACGCGGCAATTGTACGATTAGTGGCTCATCTCTTGATGCTAAAGATTGCAGTGCCGCTTCTACTTGCTGCGGCCCATCAAATTCATGTAATCGATTGCAGCGGGTTTTAAGCTCACCAGGAGTTTGAGGTCCGCGAAGCAGTAATACAATGATAATGGCAAGTTGTTCATTTGAAAATTGAAGGTCACTAAATTCGGTATTACAAAAGCGGTGCTTGTATTTAACCACGCGGCTGCCGAAGCCTGTTTGCTCGCTGATCAGTCTTTTCTTGGTGAGGTCATCTATGAGTGATTGTGTTTCTTGTTCAGATAAGCTCATCACAGGTTCACGGCTGCTTTTTTGATTACATGCCATGGTCAGGGAGTTAATGGAAAGGGGATACTGTTCGGGGGTAGTAATTTCTTTTTCTAATAAACAGCCGATGATGCGGGCTTCTTGATTGCTAAGTTCCATAAATTACTCCAAATAAAAAAGCATGGTTTGTTATAACAGAACCATGCTTTTTATCAAATAATTCAGTTTATCTGTAGCTTATTTAAGCAATCTAATGCCATCATCTTCGATACTGATTTGGCCACCTTTAAATAAACCACCAATACTGCGCTTAAACGCTTTTTTGCTCATGGCTAATTGGTCATAAATGATCGCTGAATCAGTCTTATCATTTAATGGTAAAAAACCACCCGCACGGTGTAATTTATTAATGATTGTTTCAGCATTTTTATCTAAGTTTTGTTGACCAGCTTTTTGTAAAATCAAATCAACTTTGCCGTCTTCACGCACTTGTTTAATATAGCCTTTAATTGATTGGCCAAAACTTAAACGCTGGAATACTTCATTTTGGAACAAAACACCCCAATGGGCATTGTTGATAATGGCTTTAAAGCCTAAGTCTGTACTGCCGCCGATAATTAAATCGACTTCTTGTCCAGCTTCATACTCAGCAGGTGTTTTATCTAAAAACTTATCGACTTTAGATGAAGCCATAATACGCTCATCAACATGGTTAGGATGAACATAAACCAAGTAAGATTTACCTTCTTCAATGCTTCTGTGCTGTTCGCCGAAAGGTAATAGCAAGTCTTTGTCTAAGCCCCAATCTAAAAAGGCACCAAATGGACCAGTTGCGATGGCTTTTAGGTAAGCAAACTCACCCACTTGTGCATAGGGCTTTTGAGTGGTGGCAATCACAATATCTTCAGAATCAAGATAAAGAAATACATCAACCATATCGCCAACTTGGCAGTTTTTAGGGACAAACTTATTAGGTAATAGTACTTGTCCTAACTCTTGCGCATTCACATAAACGCCAAAACTGACTTGTTTTACGACTTCTAGGGAGTGATTCTTTCCGATTTGTATCATTTGCGGCTCTATTTAACTAAAGATAAGGAGAAAACAGGATAATTATATACGTAATAGCTGTAGTTGTAACTTGCGTTCATAAACTAAACTCAATAAAACACAGATTAGAAATTTTAAGTTAATGATATGCGCAAAATAGGCATAATTTCTTTGAGGGAACTATTTGGTTTTTAACAAAAAAAACATAACTTTTCTGTTGCACTAAAATAATGAATTAAATTTATACTAAAATTGCTTTTTCACCCTTGCATTATCATTGTTTGCAGGGTTTAATTGCGCCGCTTTTTTAATTGAACCAAGTGCTTTTTATAAAGGTTTGTTGAGGTTGAAAAAACAGCAGATTACCTTGACGTGCGATAAGCTTGAGACTTATCTTCATTTATCAAGGTAGTGCGAACAATAAATGCGTTAATTATAATCCTTTTGAAATTGAATTTCACTCATTCATGAACCTAGGCTCATGATAAGGGATACCCATTATTTGTTCACCTTTTTAACTTATATCTACGCTGCGAAGGTCATCGAATTTTGTGGCAGTGTTGGACTTTTAACATGCTAAACAAATCAAATATTTATTACGAAACTTTACATGCTGGTTATGGCCAGTACTTTGAAGTTGAACAAGTTTTGTTTGAACAAAAAACAGAGCAATGGCATTTAAGTATTTTTGAAAATACTAATTTTGGCCGAGTAATGGCATTAAATGGTGCCATTCAAACAACAGAAAAAGATGAATTTGTTTATCATGAAATGATGACTCACGTTCCGATCCTTGCCCATGGCAGTGCTAAAAAGGTACTTATCATTGGAGGCGGTGATGGCGGAATGTTAAGACAGGTATTAAAACATCAATCTATAGAGCAGGTTACTATGGTTGAAATCGATGCTAATGTGGTCGAAATGTGTAAAACCTATTTCCCACAACATTCACAAGGCGCATTTGAAGATGCTCGTGTGAATTTAGTTATCGATGATGGAATGCACTTTATTGAACATTGCCAGCAGCAGTTTGATGTGATTATTTCTGACTGCACCGATCCGGTCGGACCTGGTGAAGTATTATTCAGTTCTGCATTTTATGAAAATTGCATTCGCTGCTTAACTGAAAAAGGCATTTTTGTTGCCCAAAATGGCGTGGCATTTATGCAGCCTGAAGAGTTACAAGATACAGTGCGTCGTATGACGCCATATGTGAAGGACTGTTGGTTTTATAATGCTGCAGTACCTACTTACATTGGTGGCACGATGGCGTTTGCATGGGCAACCAATGATGAAACCGCCCGTGAAATTGATATAACGACATTAAAGCAACGTTTTGAACAGGCTAATATCAGCACTCGTTACTATACGCCTGCTTTACACATGGCAAGCTTTGCATTGCCCGCATTTGTAGAAGTTGCAGTGAAAAACGCCCAAAGCGTGACTGCATAATCTGCTGAATAGACGGAATGAAGAATATGAAAGATTGGTCTATCGAAAACGCACGTTCAAGCTATAACGTAACCCATTGGAGTCAGCAATATTTTGGTATTGATGACACGGGTGAAGTCACAGTGACACCAGACCCAAGTAAACCTGACTGTACGATTGGTTTGAATGAACTTGCCAAAGATATGGTGAAAGCTGGTGTTGCATTACCAGTGCTTGTGCGTTTCCCGCAGATTTTACATCGCAGAGTCGAAAACTTATGTGATGCATTCAATGAAGCTATTCAAAAGTACGAATATCAGAATGATTATTTGTTGGTTTATCCTATTAAGGTTAACCAGCAGCAGACCGTTGTTGAAGAAATATTAGCCAGTCAAAAGTCTAAAGAAGTACCTCAGTTAGGTTTAGAAGCAGGCAGTAAACCTGAATTAATGGCAGTACTGGCTATGGCGCAAAAAGCCAGTTCAGTGATTGTATGTAACGGCTATAAAGATAAAGAATATGTTCGGTTAGCACTGATTGGTGAAAAACTGGGTCATAAAGTTTATATCGTTATCGAAAAGATTTCTGAACTTAAGCTAATTTTGCAAGAGTCTAAAGAGCTTGGCGTGACCCCAAGACTGGGTTTACGTACTCGTTTAGCTTTCCAGGGCAAAGGGAAATGGCAAGCCAGTGGCGGTGAGAAGTCGAAATTTGGCTTATCAGCTGCGCAAGTCTTGAAAGTACTGAATGAATTAAAAGAGCTCGATATGATGAGTTCTTTGCAATTGATTCACTTCCACTTAGGCTCGCAAATCGCCAACATTCGCGATATCCGCCAAGGCGTGAGCGAAGCAGGGCGTTTTTACTGTGAATTACGAAAGTTAGGCGCGTTAATCGATACCTTTGATGTCGGTGGTGGACTCGCAGTTGATTATGACGGTACTCGAAGCCAAAGTAACAACTCGATGAACTACGGCTTAACTGAATATGCTAATAACATCGTCAGTGTGCTTGGTGATATTTGTAATGAATACGAACAGCCTATGCCACGTATTATTTCAGAGTCTGGCCGTCATTTAACAGCGCATCATGCGGTATTAATTACCGATGTGATTGGTACTGAGTCCTACTACCCAGAAGATATTCAGCCGCCAGAAGAAGACGCGCCACAGCTATTACACAATATGTGGATGTCGTGGACGGATATGAGTGAGCGCCCAGATAATCGCGCTATCATTGAAATCTATCATGATACTCAAAGCGATATTGCTGAAGCGCATTCATTGTTTTCTGTAGGCCAGCTGACTCTAATGCAACGCGCATGGGCTGAGCAAACAAACTTGCGAGTTTGTCATGCATTAAAAAGCTTATTAAGTAATAACAATCGATTCCATCGACCGATTATTGATGAATTAAATGAGAAACTTGCAGATAAGTTTTTCGTTAACTTCTCATTGTTCCAATCAATTCCTGATGCATGGGGTATTGATCAAGTGTTCCCTGTATTGCCGTTAAGCGGCCTTGATAAGCCACCAGAAAGACGTGCGGTAATGTTAGATATCACCTGTGATTCAGATGGTATCGTCGATCAGTACGTTGATGGACAAGGCATCGAAACGACCTTGCCAGTACCTGCATGGACGCCAGAAAGCCCTTATTTAATTGGCTTTTTCATGGTTGGTGCTTATCAAGAAATCTTAGGCGATATGCACAACTTATTTGGTGATACTAATTCGGCAGTGGTTCGTGTTGAAGAGAATGGTTTACCGAATATTGAATCAGTATTAGCGGGTGACACCGTTGCTGATGTGCTGCGATACGTTAACTTAGATGCCGTTGCGTTTATGCGCACCTACGAAGAGTTAGTCAACCAGCATATTGCAGAAGAAGAAAGAACCTCAATATTGGAAGAGTTACAGTTAGGTCTAAAGGGTTACACCTATTTAGAAGATTTTTCGTAAAAAGAGTGTCAGCAGAGTAATGCACATTACTCTGCGTTTTTAGGTTTAAAATATGTTTTTTGAAGGTTCTGAAAAAAAGATTGAAGTCATATTAGCTGACTCATCTCAAAAATTGCGCAGCTTTGGACAGCCATTTTGGGCTGACATTGTCGCCTGCGCTAATGCTGAAATATTATCCTCAGTCAGTAATGAGTTTTGTGATGCCTACTTATTAAGTGAGTCCAGCTTGTTCGTGTGGGATGACCGCTTTGTGATGCTGACTTGTGGCACAACGACACTTGCTGACGCTGTGATGTCATTTATTGAGAGTGTGGGTGAAGAGGCGATTGCTTTTGCCAGTTATCAACGTAAAAATGAATATTTGTCGCACTTGCAATCAAGTTCATTTCAAGATGATTTGAAAAAAATCCGTCAAACGATAGCTGGTAATGCATACCGAATTGGCCACTTAGATTCACATCATCATTATATGTTTAGTACCAAGAAGCCGTTTATTGCGCCAGCTGCTGATACGACAAATGAATTGTTGATGTACCATATTAACGGCGATGCAGCTGATTATTTGCGTGGCATGAATCAATCAGCACAAGGCATTCGTGAATTATTGCAATTGGCGGAACTGTTTCCTGATTTCATCGTGGATGACTTTTTGTTTGAACCTTTTGGTTATTCAATTAATGGCATTAAAGGCCAAGAGTATTTCACGATTCATATTACACCTCAGGAAAAAAGCTCCTATGTGAGTTTAGAAACCAATGTAAACCTATCGGAGCATCCGGTTGATATTTACGCAAGGCTATTGAGCAGTCTTAATCCTGGTAGCTGGGATGTGATTGGTTTTAATTCGGCTAAAAATACTGACGGGTTCCCTGCACATTTGTGTTTGGGGAGTTGCTCGCTTGCGACTGAGCAAGGGTACGAGGTTAATTTTAGTCACTATCAGCAACTTTGTCATGAAGTGCTGATACCAGAATATTTGTAGTTATTGGCGTTTCGCCTTTACGGAGAGTTGTATGAGCACTTTTGCTGAAAAAGCAGATTATTCATTGTATTCCAATGCGTTTGGTTACTTACGTCAGCCGCTTAACTTTAAGCCGACTGAAACGGATGCAGATGTCGTTGTTATTGGACTACCGTTTGATATGGCAACAACGGGACGCTCAGGCGGTCGTATGGGGCCTGATGCTATTCGTCGTGCATCAGTAAACCTTGCATGGGAAGAAACACGCTGGCCGTGGGATTTTTCAATCAGCGAGACTATCAATATCGTTGATGCGGGTGATTTAGTGTTTGATTGTGGTGATCAAGAAGATTTCACTACACGGCTTGAAGGGTTTGCAACCCGTATACTTGATAGTGACAAAGCATTATTAAGCTTTGGTGGCGATCATTTTGTTACTTTACCTTTATTGCGCGCGCATTATAAAAAGTACGGCAAAATGGCTTTGTTGCACTTTGATGCGCACACAGATACTTATAGCCAAGGTAGCAAGTATGATCATGGTACGATGTTTTTTCATGCGCCGAATGAAGGCTTAATTGCACCTGAAAATTCAATTCAAGTTGGTATTCGAACTGAATACAATACCGCTGACCATGCTTTTAAAGTGATTGATGCAGCCACAGCCAACGATCTTACTGCGGCGCAAATTGTAGAACAAATTAAGCAACGTGTTGGTGATATGCCACTATACGTTACGTTTGATATTGATTGTCTCGATCCAGCCTATGCACCAGGTACTGGTACGCCAGTTTGTGGTGGCTTAACCAGTGACAAAGCAATGAAAATCATCCGTGGTCTTCGTGGCATGAATATCGTGGGTATGGATGTTGTCGAAGTCGCCCCAGCTTATGATTCAGCAGATATTACGGCGCTTGCTGGTGCGACCTTAGGTCTTGAGTTGCTTCATGTGTGGGCAGAAGGCAAAGGTTTAGTTAAAAAGTAAGTTTACTTACTGACCTTATTTGAAAACCAACGGTTATCGTTGGTTTTTTTATGCCTACTTTTTGCAATTAATGCTTATAAGCATAATTATCAGCAATGTCATGATCATATATCAGCAACTGTGAGTATAATGACAGTAATTAAAGAGGTATCTAAATGAATGATTTAACTGATATCCGCCGAGAATATACTCAAGGTGGATTACGCCGTAACGATTTGCCTGAAAACCCAATGGATTTGTTTACCCAATGGATTGAGCAAGCGAAACAAGCAGAGTTGACCGACCCTACCGCAATGTGTGTTGCAACAGTAGATGAACATGGGCAACCTTTTCAGCGTATCGTGTTACTCAAAAAGTTTGATGATGATGGCTTTGTTTTCTTCACTAATTTAGAAAGCCGCAAAGCGATACACCTAGCGCAAAATGCCAAGACCAGCCTACTGTTTCCATGGCATCCGCTAGAAAGACAAGTGGCGGTAACGGGTGAAGCAGAACCATTATCCATGATGGAAGTGACTAAGTACTTTATGAGTCGCCCCAAAGATAGCCAAATCGCTGCTTGGGTG
This sequence comes from Shewanella sp. 2_MG-2023, assembly GCF_030548905.1. Lineage (NCBI taxonomy): Bacteria > Pseudomonadati > Pseudomonadota > Gammaproteobacteria > Alteromonadales > Shewanellaceae > Shewanella > Shewanella sp. 2_MG-2023. Next base: position 268,146 of record NZ_JAUOSO010000002.1, on the reverse strand, counting down.
TCAAAACAGTCGAGTAAAATCAGTGCTCGCCAAGCACTAGAAGGCAAATTTAATGAGATGAAAAATAAATTTGCCAAGGGCGAAGTACCACTGCCTAAATTCTGGGGTGGCTACCGCATCAAACCTGAAAGTATTGAGTTTTGGCAAGGCGGAGAGCGAAGGTTACATGACCGCTTTGTTTATCAAAAGAATCCCTCGGGCTGGAATATTGATCGATTAGCGCCGTAAGTGGCGTTAATGACGTAACAAATTTAATTTGCTGAGATAATGTAATGAGTAAAACAATCTGGGTCGATGCCGATGCATGTCCCAACCCAGTTAAAGAAATGCTTTTTCGTGCTGCCGATAGAAAATCGGTGCCGTTAATTTTGGTGGCTAATCAGCTTATTAGAGTGCCTGCTTCACCTAATATTTCTGTCGTCAGAGTAAGCTCAGGTTTTGATGAAGCTGACAATTATATTGTTGAACAATTAAAAGACGGTGACTTAGTGATTACTGGGGATATTCCGCTGGCTTCAGATGCGATTGAAAAAGGTGCGATGGTGTTTAACCCTCGTGGCGATATCTATACCGTTGATAATATAAAGCAGCGCTTAACCATGCGTGATTTTATGGAAGAGCTAAGAAGTAGTGGTGTGCATACTGCTGGGCCTAATAGCTTTTCGCAAGCAGACAAACATGCTTTTGCACAGGCACTTGATAAATGGCTAAGTCGTTTATAGTCAGTGTTATCTATGTATTTATGACTTTTAGCTGCTAATGTAGCAAGATTGAATTAACTCAACGTTTGGATAGCCTACGAGTTAATTAATTTTAATCTATAATTTAACTGTTTTTATTCACAAAAGGGATTAATGATGAAAAAATGGCTCAAAGTGTTACCCATTGCGTTACTGTCTACTTCTTTGATGTCTGCGGCGAGCTTTGCAGCCGACTGGCAAGTTAAACAGGGACACTCAAAAGTCAGTTTTATCTCAATTAAGAAAGGCGATATTGCTGAAGTTCATGACTTTAAAAAAGTAAGTGGTAGTCTAACGCCAGAGGGTGCGTTTAATTTATCGATTGATTTGGTCAGCGTTGACACGGGTGTTGAAATTCGTGATGAACGAATGCAAACCATGTTATTTGAAGTGGCTAAATTTCCAGAACTTGGGTTATCAGCAGTCGTTAATCCTAAATTATTGGCTGATTTGAGCGTAGGTTCAACATTAGTTACACAAATTGATGGCACAATAGAGCTACACGGTAAAAGTCGTCAAATAACATTTGATGTTTTAGTCGCTAAGTTATCGGATAAAAAAATGGTGGTGAGCAGTATGGCTCCTGTCATAATTCAAGCAAATGATTTTGATCTTGTTGAAGGGGTCAATAAGCTCCGCGAAGTAGCAGGATTAAGCAGCATTAGTTTAGCTGTTCCAGTCTCTTTTGTTTTGACTCTATCCCAATAACTGACGATGTTGCTTATTTAGAAAATTAACGAGTGGCTTTTGCAGTTCAAAAGCCACGTATACAGGGGACATAATGGTCACTGATAAAGATGGTTACATTCATTTAATTCAATATTTAACTGAGCATTTAGGGCTGTTTGAAGCGTCAGAAGATAACAGTATAAATAGCCAAACAATAATGGAATTATTCGAAGACCAACTATCAGCCCAAATCATTATGGTTTGTGGCCAGAATCCAAACCTATCATTTGCTCAGCGCAATAAAGTCATTCGTGAAATTGATGCTATTGTCTATGATCTTGAAGAGATTTTAGCTAGTGTTGCAAGCCATAATGCAACGCCAGATCAAAGTGTGTTTATCACAGAGTTTTCTGGTTTGATCAAAAACTTGTTTGATAAAGAAATCGAACAAATCCTTAGATAATTTCATTATAAAACTTTAACTCATCTTACTTGTAGGACTTTTGCATGTTCAAAACAATCATTAATGCTACCTTCATTTGTTGTATTTCATTTTCAAGTATGGCGGCTGAGAAAGAAGTACTAGGCCAAACTGAAATGATGTCAGTTAGTCAAAATGGAGTTGTATTTGAAGCAAGAATGGATACAGGCGCAGTTAACTCGTCATTGCATGCTCTAGATATTAACGTCGAAGGTGGCAGTGCGAAAAAAATGAAAGACAACATAGGTAAAAATGTGTCTTTCACGACTTTCAATGAGAAAGGCGAGCAAGAAAAAATTACTGCTGAAATTGTCGGCGTGTCTACGGTGAGTAACTCTCAAGGCACTGAAACCCGTTACGCGGTTAAATTACCTATTACCTTTGGCGAAAGCACCCGTAAGGTCAAAGTAAATTTAAAAAATAGAACCACAATGGACTATAAATTACTGATTGGCCGCAATTGGTTAAAGAGCCGCTATGTGGTTGACGTATCAGAAAAGAAATTTATCGGCCCAACTGCTGGGATCAGTATTGTCGAGTCTGGTTTGATATTTGATACTCGTATCGATACTGGTGCAGTAGAAAACTCCTTGCATGCCGTAAATTTAAGAATTAAAGATGAAGATAAAACCAACATGGATAATAATGTTGGTAAAGATGTGACATTTACAACCATGAATGAGAAAAATGAAACGGTAGACGTTACTGCACGTATTCATAGCACCTCATTAATTCGTAATGCACAGGGGAGTGAGATCCGCTACATGGTGACATTAACAATCGGCGAACCCGGTGAAGAATTCAAAGTTGATGTTAACCTACGTGATCGCAGTAAGATGACGTACAAGCTACTGATTGGCCGTAACTGGCTGCAAGGCCACTATATTGTTGATGTTAATATGTAAGGCACTCCAACATTAAAAGCCGCTCATTTGAGCGGTTTTTTTGTGCCTTAATTTGACTTGTTTTCTTCATTAATACGAAAGACTTATTCGAGAGCACTGTATCGATATGTAATTGAATCTTAACAAATCTGCAACCCTTGCTGTTTATAGTCTTGGGTAGTTTTGGATTAAACCAAAATGATAAAAATACTATAAACACATAAAGATAGATTAATAAATCTAGGGGTTACACATGTTTTGCAAACTGAATAAGTTCAATTTTTCGTTATTAGCTTTATCCATATCTACTGTATCTATGGCGACTTTAGCAGCCAAAAGCTATGCGGATGATTTAATCATCTCTGAATACATTGAAGGAAGCAGCAACAATAAGGCGATTGAACTATACAATCCCACTAATGAAGCAGTCGATCTTTCTGGTTATCAACTTCAGTTCTTCTTCAATGGTAATAGTAACAGTGGCGGCACTATCAGTTTAACTGGTGAGGTTGATGCGGGTGCGACTTTTGTCGTCGCGGATGATGATGCTTCTTCTGAGATACTAGCTAAAGCTCAACAGTTATCAACAACGAGCTTTTTTAATGGTGATGATGCCATTGTACTCTTTAATCAAACAACGATTGTCGACTCACTGGGTCAAGTAGGAGTAGATCCTGGCTCTGAGTGGGGCTCAGGTGATTTGTCGACGAAAGATAATACTTTAAGACGCAATCACGATGGCATCATTGCCGACACAAATCCTGATGATGCAGTTTCTTTAGATAATTGGTTTGGATTTGCAAAAGATGATTTCAGTGATCTTGGCAGTTTTAATGGTTACGTGACTGACCCAACTGACCCAACTGACCCAACTGACCCAACTGACCCAACTGACCCAACTGACCCAACTGAGCCAGTTGAGCTGATTTGTGGTGATTCATTTACTGCAATTCATACCATTCAAGGTAGCAGTGATATCAGTCCATTAGTAAGCGAGACGGTTGTTGTAGAAGGTATTGTCACCAGTGATATGCAAGCGGGTCTAAAAGGTTTTTACTTACAAATGGCTGATAGTGAGATTGATGCCGATCCGAACACTTCTGAAGCCATATTTGTTTATACAGATTCACAACCAATCGCTGTCAATATGGGCGATAGAGTCAGATTACAAGCGACAGTAAAAGAGTATAACAATCTCACAGAACTCGCAGATATTAGTGGCAGTATCGTGTGTGATACTCAGCAAGTATTACCTCAAGTATCTTTAATAAGTTTACCCGTTCAAAGCACACATTCACTTGAAGCTTACGAGGGAATGTTGATCGGTTTTGAGCAAGCTTTAGTGGTGAATACTGTCGCCAACTTAGGTCGATATGGTGAGGCACAATTAGGTAGCGAACGTCATTATACAGGGACACAAGTTGCCAATCCTGGTGCTGATGCGTTAGCACTAGAAGCAAGTTATGACTTAGACCGCATCATCCTAGATGATGGCGCAACCATTCAAAACCCAGATGTCGTGCCTTATCCTGCGCCGCAATTATCTGCTAATAACAGTCTTCGTGCAGGTGATTCTATCTCATCTATCACTGGGGTTTTGCATTACAGCTTTAATGAATATCGAGTGATGCCAACTCAAACTGTCAATGTTATTGCTAGCAACTCTCGTACAACGACACCAGAGCTTGTGGGAACCGGCGATGTCACTGTGGCAAGTTTTAACGTGCTAAATTACTTTAACGGCGACGGACAGGGTAATGGTTTTCCAACTTCACGAGGAGCTGATTCATTCAGTGAGTTTGAGCGTCAACAAGCTAAGATTGTAAATGCATTAGCTGCCATGAATGCTGATGTCGTTGGTTTAATGGAAATCGAAAATGATGGCTATTCAGACCTGTCTGCTATCGCAAACTTAGTCAGTGCTTTAAATGATGCAACGGTTGCCAACCGTTATGATTATATTGCTGCAAGTGACACCACTGTCGGCACAGATGAAATAGCCGTAGGGTTAATCTACCAAGTTGACCGCGTTTTACCTGTAGGTGAAGCCAAAGTGCTAAACACGAGTAACTCACATTTAGATGAACAAGGTTTACCATTATTTGATGACAGTAAAAACCGCCCAATGGTGACTCAATTATTTGCTGATGCTGCTACTGGGGATGAGTTTGTTGTTGCAGTAAACCACCTTAAATCTAAAGGCAGTAACTGTAATAGCGTAGGGGATCCTGATGTCGGTGATGGTCAAGGTAACTGTAACCTCACTCGTACTAGGGCAACTCAAGCTATGATGCCTTGGCTGGCAGCGCAATATGATGTTAATGGTGAACAAGCCAAAGTACTGATTATTGGTGATTTAAATGCTTACGCCAAAGAAGACCCTGTTACAGCGTTAACAGATAATGGTTTTACTGAGTTATTTAGCCACTTTGGTATTTCGGATGCTTATTCTTATGTTTACTCAGGTAAAGCTGGTCAGTTAGACCATGCATTAGTGAATGATGCATTACTTGATAATGTGTTGAATGTGATTGATTGGCATATTAATGCTGATGAACCATCCATTTTGGATTATAACCAAGAATATAAATCGGATACCCAGCTTGTTAATTACTATGCTGCGGATGCTTATCGCTCTTCAGATCATGACCCTATGGTTGTCGAGTTACAATTCACTCCTGCAAATCAAGTTCCTGTCGCAAGCTTTACATGGGCAATAAATGGTGCGCAGTTAGAAGTTGTTTCTACTTCCACTGATGACAAGCAAGATGGGTTAACACATCAATGGCAGTTCGGTGATGGAAGTGCTGCCACAGGGATGTCTGCAAGTCATGCGTTTGCAAATAATGGTGTTTACCAAGTCACCTTAACGGTAACAGATGCAGAAGGTGAGTCAGATAGTTTGACGCAAACAGTCGAGGTGACTGATATTCCTGAAAATGCCGCTCCAACAGCTGTGATTCAGTACATAAACTTGTGGTTTTTAGAGGTATTTGTTTCACGAAGTGTCGATGAGGATGGTCGAATTGCATCGCAATCATGGTTGTTTAATGATGGCCATCAGTCGAATCGCCGTATTGTACTTAAACGTGCAGGGCAAGCGAATGAGGTACAGTTAACCGTGACTGATAATGAAGATGCGACAGATACAGCGTCATTACAGTTTTAAGTATCTGAAATCTATCTCAGAGTTAAAGCAAAAGACTGCTTTGATTTAGAAAAAATTTATCATGAGTAAACACAACAAAGGTGGCTTAATTGCCACCTTTTTATTACCATTCTTGCCTTAATAAATACCTAAGGCTGTGATGACAGAATTTATTGCCCCACCATGCGCTGAACAGATTTCCATCCTATATCAAGATGAGCATTTACTGTTGATCAATAAACCCAGTGGTTTACTGAGTTTATCGGGTAAGAACCCACTTAATAAAGACTCTGTTCATTATCGTTTAGTGCAAGATTTTCCGACGGCAACACTGGTTCATCGTCTCGATTTTGGCACCTCTGGCATTATGCTGGTGGCATTAAATAAAACGATCAATGGCCAACTAACCAAGCAGTTTCAAGATAAAACCATTAATAAGCGTTATCACGCAGTGCTGCATGGTCATTTATCAGATGAGTTACAAAGCTTGGGTGCGATTAACGCTGCAATCACGAAGGATGTCGATAATTTTCCTTACATGAAAATCTGTAGCGATACAGGTAAACAAGCGCTAACAGAGTTTGAGGTGATTGAGGAGAGCTTTGTTAACGCCAATGCTAATGTTGGCGCCAGTATTAATACTAATACCAATACCAATACCAATACCAATACCAATACCAATACCAATACCAATACCAAAAAATCCGAGCAAAAAGTGCCAGTGACGCGGGTAAAATTCACGCCGATTACCGGTCGTACACACCAATTAAGGATCCACAGTCAACATATTGGTCACCCGATTCTGGGATGCGATTTATACCGCAATGCAATATCAGAAACCCTAGCATCAAGGCTATTACTGCATGCCAGTTATTTAAGCTTCACTCATCCAGTGACAGGGATTCGATTTGAAATAGACTGCGATATTCCGTTTTAATAAGCGCCTTTTTAAGAAACGCTATTTTAAGAAACCCTATTGTAAGAAGCACCTTTTTAAAGGGACGTGCATTTTTAAAAAAACGGAATAAGTTCAGAACGTAAAAAGCCCGCTGTTAAAAACAGCGGGCTTTTTTATTTACCAAGAATAAGGCTTCATTAGCCGTATTCGTTAAAGCACACCACGTTTCATTTGGTCACGTTCAATAGACTCAAATAACGCTTTGAAGTTACCTTCACCAAATCCTAAGTTATTCTTACGTTGAATAATTTCAATGAAAATAGGACCAAATAAGTTTTTAGTGAAAATTTGTAATAAGTAACCATCGTCATCACCATCGACTAAGATTTGGTGATGCTTAATACGGTCATGATCTTCAGTCACTTGTGGCAACTTATCGAAAATGGTGTCGTAATATTCAGGAATAATATCTAGCGTCTTAATTGCAGTGCCTTCCATTGCATCTAAAGAACCTACGATATCGCGGCTTCTAAATGCTAAATGTTGTACACCTGGGCCGTTATACTCGCCTAAGTATTCATCAATTTGGTTGTTATTGTTGCCTTTACCTTCATTGATTGGAATGCAGAAACTGCCATCTGGAGAGCGAAGCGCATAAGATACCAATGCGGTTTGTGCGCCGCTGATGTCAAAGTAGCGCACTTCAGTAAAGGCAAAAATGTCTTTATAAAAGTTAGCCCATTTTTCCATGGTGCCTTTGTAAACGTTGTTGGTTAAGTGATCGACTTCCATAAAGCCTTTCTCTTCAACAATCATTGGCTCTGCTAAGTCTTCAAAATCATTGATGTAGATATTTTGCGCTTCACCGAATACGTCGATGAAATAAATTAAGCTGTCACCGATGCCGTAAATTGCAGGGTATGCCATGTCTTTTGCTGCATCATCAGCAGGTTTTGCACCACGAGCAACGGCTTCGTTAAATGCAAACTCAGCATCTTCAACACGCCAGCCCATAGAACAAATTGCAGGTCCATGAGACTTAGCAAAATCAGCAGAGAAACCTTGCTTAGATTTGTTCAGTAAGAAATTAATATCGTTTTGTTTGTAATAAACAATATCGTTCGCTTTTGCTTTTTTAAGCATAGAAAAACCGAAGTCAATAAACACTTGATGCATAAAATCAGTGTCAGGGCTGGCAAATTCTGTAAATTCAATGCCTAAAAGACCAAGTGGGTTTGTTTCGCTCGCCATTGTGTTTTCCTTAATTTTATTTGCTTTGAGCGTCACTCTTTGGTGACGTTTAAACTGAGTACAGGTGAATCAAATTTTGTTGTTATGATTCAATCCATGAACGGTTGTAATCATCACTCATGCAGTTTTTTACATGAGCGGTTAATTTAAGTGGTGCAAAGGTATCTACCATTACCGCATATTCGTAGGTTTCTGTTTTGCCGATTGATGCTTCGGTTTTTCCTGGTTGCGGCCCATGAGGCACACCTTTTTGATGCAGGGTCATATAACCGGCTTCAATCCCTTTACGGCTCATGAAATCGCCATCAACGTAATATAGGACTTCGTCACTATCGATATTGTTGTGGTAATAAGGCGCTGGAATAGATTGAGGGTGGAAGTCATAAAGACGTGGCACAAAGTTGCATACTACAAAGTTGTTAGCTGTGAATACGATATGGTCAGAAGGCGGTAAATGAATTTTACCAACCTTAGGAGCATACTCGGTGATGTTAAATGCCCACGGGTAAACACAACCGTCCCAGCCAACAAGATCAAATGGGTGCCACTCTAGTGTTGTCACTTGATATTTATCACCAAACTTACTCACTAGCGGAAATTCACCTTGTTCAACAACGGCTTCAGCTAATACAGGTGTTCTAAAGTCGCGCTCGCAATAAGGGGCAGACTCAAGCATTTGTCCGTATTCATTTCTAAAATGCTTAGGCACTTCAACCATTGAGAATGACTCAATGACAAACAAGCGAACGTTGGCGTAATCATCAAACTTAAGCTGATAAGTCGTGCCGCGTGGGATAATTAAATAGTCCCATTGCTTAACTTCAAGTTCGCCATACTCACTGAGCAATTTACCCGAACCATTGTGAATAAAGATAATTTCGTCTGCATAAGCATTACGATAAAACTCAGCGGTATCTTCAGAGACTTTTGCGGTGTACATAGCGACATCGCTATTAAAGAATATTTTATTACGGGCACTAAAAAAGTTGCCTTCACAATCAGCTTGGCGTGAGTCCAGCTTGTAGTTTTGGATTAATGAATCCTGCCAAGTTTCACCATGATCAACTGAGTAAGGTGCAACAGCCAGTGCTTTAGTTGGCATGTTGTGATGATATTTGTTGGAGTAAATATTAGAAAAACCGTGAGTTGAAAATAATTCCTCACGATATAACTCGCCCGATTCTTTTTCGAAAGCGATATGACGTTTAGCAGGTATCTGACCTTGCTGAACATATACAGGCATACTGACTCCTTAATCTAATTTACTCTTTAAATGGTATTTAATTTGATACTGGCGCTGTTTTTGTTGGTGTTTTCTAGCGCAATAAAATCAAACACTTTGTGATCTAGTTATCAATTTAGTTGCTAGAATGGACAAAAAAAAGAATAATAAACCACGTAACTTAATCAAATTTTTAGATGGTATTGATTTGTTTACAATAGTGTCACAGCAATTGGACAGAGCTTGCGAGAGGGTAAAAAATGAAAATTGATGTAGAAGCCTTTAATGTTCTGCAAGTGCTTGTTGAAGAAGGAAGTTTTTCCAAAGCGTCAGAGCGATTACACAAAGCACAGTCAGCGGTAAGCTATCAAGTTAAAAAGCTTGAGCAGCATTTAGGGGTGCAATTATTTAATCGAGATCAATACCGTGCTGAGTTAACCCCTGAAGGCAAAGTCATTTTGGCTGAAGGACAGCGCTTACTGCAGCATTTATCGAATATTGAACATTTGGCCAGCCGATTTAGTGAAGGCTGGGAGCCAAAGCTTGAGTTGGTCATTGATGGCGCTTTACCGATGGAGCCCATCATGACCGCGCTTAAGCGTATGTCTGAGAATAATGTTCCTACTAAAGTGCAGCTGAATATGGAGTTCTTAGGCGGGGTACAGCATCGATTTGAGCGTGATAAAGCTGATTTAATGTTGGTCAAAGATTATGTTGCTGCGCCATATTTCTCTGCAAAACAATTACCCACAGTGACCAGTATTTTAGTGTGTTCAGCGCAGCATCCTTTAGCCACCATGTCATCGGTGAGTTTATCTGAATTGCAGCAACATGTTGAACTGACCATCGAAGATTCTGCACCGACAAAACAGCGTGATGAGTTACAATTTGGTGGTGATAAAGTGTTTTATTTATCAGGGTTTATCATGAAGAAGAATGCGTTACTGAAAGGATTAGGCTTCGGTTGGATGCCTGAATATTTGATAGCTGAAGAGCTCGACAGCACTCAGTTAGCGATTGTTGACTTTGTTGGTGGCCATCGTTTTCGTTTCACCCCGCAGTTAGTGTCGACACTTGAGCGACCATTAGGCCGAGCAGGGCAGTTATTCACGGATTTAATTTTAGAAGAATTCGCTTTGTTTGATGAAAGCTAGAAAAATAGGAACGAGATATGGCTTATTGGTTAATGAAATCTGAACCTGATGAGTTCAGTATTGATGATTTACAGCAATGCAAAAATAAAACAGAAACTTGGGATGGGATCAGAAACTATCAAGCTCGTAATTTTTTACGGGATAAAGTAAAGCTCGGCGATACAGTCTTTTTTTATCATTCAAGCTGTAAAGTGCCAGGCATAGTGGGTTTAGCAACAGTATCATCAGCGCCTTATATTGACCAAAGTGCTTTTGATCAAACTTCAACCTACTTTGATGCTAAATCTTCCATTGATAATCCACGCTGGGTAGCAGTAGATTTAACCTATAAATCAAAATTTAAACGCATCATTACGCTGGCTGAATTAAAAGCAGATCCTAATCTGGCTAAAATGCTATTAGTCAGCAAGGGAGCAAGACTTAGTGTACAACCTGTGACTCAGCAAGAGTTTGATTACATATTGTCCCTTGAGTAAAGGTCTTAATATTGCGATTCCTATTATTAATATCAGTTATAAAGCGGATACCAAAAAGGAACTCAATTGAGTTCCTTTTTGGTAAGTGTCTAGGGCCTGTTGGTCATTTTTACTGCGTTATCGACTTTTTATGTAGAATAAGCTTTTTATGAAGAACTACACCACAAAGTCTCTGCCTTGTACAAATGACCAACAATTCGCTGCAAAAACAACCTCGAAAGATCAATAGGCCCTATCTATACGCTTGATGCCATCCGCATTGTGTTGTTTCAGTTAGTCACTCTTTTTAGCTAGATTAGTCACTTGTTTTAGCTAGATTAGTAACTCTCTTTAGCTACAATTGTTTGGCCGATAGGCGTGAGGCTCAATAATGCCAATTTGACATGTTGTATCGCAAACGGAATACCGATAATAGTCACAAAACAAGCCAGAGCATGGGTAAGATGACCAATCGCTAACCAAATACCACAGAATAAGAACCAAATAACATTACCGACCATACCTAATGGGCCCGTACCAAAATCTTCAATTCCTGATAAATGTTTGCGATTGACATTTTCTTGTCCAAAAGGCCAAAAAGCCATTTCGCCAATCACAAAGCAAGCACGTCCAAAAGGAATACCAACAATACTGATAAAACATAATAGCCCTGCTAACCACCACGCAAGTCCCATTACAAACCCGCCCATGATGAACCACGCAATATTAAATATTAATCTCAACACTGACATTGATAATCCCTTAGTTTCGAATGAATAAAATTGTTAAGTCTTTTTTAAGTCTTATGCTTAGATAGCTAGAAATGTGCCAATAATTTTTCATTGCTTATATTTTAAAGTAGGACTCATCTTAGCTTCTGTTTTATATCGATTTTATTCATTTATGCAGCTTGACCTTATCAAACAAATATATCCAACAAGGCTCATGGAATGTTATTGAATACATTCTAGGATAAGTTCGAGATAGCGGTTCTCACTAATTTTTAGGTAAAATAGTCATTAAGGTTTTTAATCATTGAATAAGTGAATCATTATGTTTGCGCCCACGCCCGTCGAGACCATGACATTTGCGCAGCGAGAAATATTTGTTAAACGTGACGACCTGATCCATCCAGACTTTAGTGGCAACAAAGCCCGCAAGTTTCAGTATTTTCTTGAAAAAGAATGTCCTGAAATCACTAAGCTGGTGGGTTATGGTTCTGCGCAAGCCAACTCTTTGCATTCGCTTGCTGTGTTGGCAAAAATGCGCGGCTGGCAGTTGGATTATTATGTTGACCATATCGCCCATTACTTACAGCAAAACCCACAAGGTAATTATTTGGCGGCACTTGATAATGGTGCCAATATCATCGAAAAGCCTGAGCATGTCACTGAAAGCCTTGATAGCTATGTGACAGAGCTTGCCAGATCAGCGTTAGATAATGAATTGTATATTCCAGAGGGCGGTCGCTGTGAGTATGCCGCTATTGGCCTTGAACAACTAGGTCAACAAATTCTCGACTGGATGCATGAAAAACACTATTCAACCCTAAACCTATTTTTACCATCAGGCACTGGCACCACAGCATTATTCTTACAACGCTTCTTTAAGATAAAGCGATTTGAGCATGAAGATTTACCAGAAGTGAATGTACTGACTTGCAGCTGCGTTGGTGGTGATGATTACCTAAGGTTGCAGTTCAATCAGTTAAGCGAAAATGCGCTTCATCACCCACGTATTATCTCTAATGGCAATAAATATCACTTTGGAAAGTTAAAACGTGAGTGTTATGAGATGTGGCAGCGCGTGTGTGCAAGTGGCATTGAATTTGAGCTGCTATACGATCCAGTGGGTTTTATTATGCTTGAACATTTTTTAACGCAATCAAGTACCGTGGATAATATAGATAACACTGCGCCGCTAATGTATTTGCATCAAGGTGGCGTGTTAGGTAATCCAAGCATGTTAGCCAGGTATCAACGCAAGTATCAGGCAAAGTAACACTCAAATAAGGCTGATGAGGAAGTAAGTCAGTTTAGGTTTTGTATTTATCGTTATTTATATTTTGGTGGGGTATTGTGCGTAAAATGGAAATTGACAAACTTGACCAGTGATTTTGTGAATAGGTCAGTGAATCTGAGAATAAGTTAGTGATTTTGTAAGTAGTGAAGTGATTTAAGAGTAGGTTCTTTTCATATTGCTCAGTTCTAATAAACGTCCGGTAATGTGTGAGAGGAAATACCGAGAAGCGATGTTTATTGAGTAACTGAGCAAATGAATAACGCAAGCGTTATAGAAAGTGTTACTTGTTAGCCGTAATCAACCATTTCATAAATTTTAACGCTTCAGTGCGCTTTGAAAAAGTTGTTTTAGTTTTACCTTGGCTGTCAGTAAAAGCTATTGAGTTTTTGTTTGATGATATTGAGTTTACAGGGAAATTAACTGTAATTTCATGACCATTAATGTTGTATGACATGTGCCACACTCCTTGTTTAAAATTTCACCTAATGGTGAGTAAGTAATAACAATAAATATCCTTAAGCAGTTGTGTTGCGTAAGTTTCTTTGTGTATTGGTTTAGTTTTGTCTGCTTAAGTTAATTGTGTTCATTACACTTACAAGTAGGCTTAAATTGATTAATTTTTTTAATCGCCAACATACTTGCTTTGAATAGTTGAACATAGCCATATGACAAACTAATGACAATTATCGACAATGTTGAACTTTGCAAAATGACTTGTAGTGTGGGTTTACTGGTGCAGTTATATGACTAACAGAAGGGTAAACAAATAAATACAAGTTAACTTAATAACATAACGGATAATATGCGTATATTTTTTATATAGCAATACATTTTTTTCAAAATAGAACAGTTTCAGACTAAAAGGTGAACTAATCAGTGTTTTTTCGGGGATAAATTCACCGAAAAATGTAAAACAACAGCAATAGTTACCAAACACTATATGTGTCGATAACTATCGCTGTGCTTTTTACTGTAAATGATTTGGTGTAAATAACTCACAGTGCTTAATTCATTTAAGCAAATTACTGGATCTATCTCGTTTAGTAAATCAACTCACCGATAGGGTTGAGCAACTTGCTAATGCCTTTGGTGAAATACAAAGGTGCATCTACAACGGTATAACATAAACAACCTTCTACTGTTTTAGGGCTGTGTTCATGTTCGCCATTAAGTAAAATGAAATCGCCTGCAGTGTAAGTGTTGTATTCATCACTGAACTCGCCAGCTAACAACAAGGTTAACTCTTCACCTTTGTGGCTGTGTTGTGGTATCTCGCCATTTTCAGCAATGTGTAGCAAACTAGCACGAGCTTGATTTTCACCAGTGTCTAAGCGTAAACGACTGACTTTGCCAATTCCTTGCCAGTGATTAACCACTTGCTGCCTGAATGCGCGGGGTAAGGTGTAATCCTGCCCTTTAACATTGGTACTGATATTTGCCGAAGCGCTTATGTTTTCTGAAGCACCTATAGTCGCTGCTGGAGCGTTATCAAGTACGCTATCGTCTGACATCATATCAGCTAGCAATGCTTCAAGATCTGCATCTAATGCCGCGTTCATTTGAGTGTTATCAGTTGATACCTGTGACATCGCAAAATTTTCATCAGACGCCGCTAATGTTAGTGCAGTGACTTTTTCAGTACATTCAGCACAAAGTTCACAGTGGGCTGAAACAGCAATTGAAAGAGATAAAGGAAGCTCGCCTTTTGCATGGAGTGTTAACAAGTCCTGATTGGGGTGATACTTAATCATAATGTTTCTCCATGAAGCCTTTTAACTTTTCTAAACCGAGTCTTAATCTTGATTTTACCGTACCAATGGGCACTTTAAGTTTGTCTGCAAGCTCTTGTTGAGTCAGCTCTTGCATATAGATCCCTTGTACCACTTGTTTTTGAAGTGGTGGCAAGTCATCAACGTGTTTGAGTAATGTCGCAGAAAGTTTAAAGTCGTTATCTGTTTCATCGCTTTCATCTGATTCGAACAAAGGCCAAATGTCATCACCATAAGCATCTTCACGGTTATTTTGCACTTTACGCAGCATATCAAAGCACTGATTTCTCATTACAGTAAACACCCAGGTGCTTACGGCTGCTTTGTCTGCATTGTATAGATGTGCTTTGGTCCACACACGAGTCATGGTTTCTTGAACCAAGTCCATTGCTAGACCTTGTTGACTTAACCTCTGCATACCGAATGCACGGATCTTAGGAGAAAAGTGTGCAAACAATTTTGCAAACGCAGCTTTGCTGCGATCATTAGCGACTTGCATCATAAGTTCTGCAAGGTACTGCGCTTCGTTGTCACTAGAATCGTTTGTGGTCATGGCACTATTATTTTTAGATAACATACCTTTATCATAACGATTTTGTGGCGTTTGTGATTGAAAATTTTCCATTTATTTTCACTCGCGTCTACAAATGAAGTCTTATAAATAAACTTCGAGAAATACAGATGTTCACTTTTCTTTTGAGTTGATTAAAACGGTGAACATGCGACTTGAATATTGATACGCAAACCAGAATAGAAAAGATCATAAATTTATTAAACTTTGTTGAATTTGTTTTGATATGAGCTTAATCGGGTTTTGGAGGGTGAAAAAAGGGGAGTGAGGTAATGAGTCAATGTCGTATTCATGGCATGATGAATAAACCAAGCATCATTACTTAATGATGCTTGTAATCAACTCTTGGGTCATTTCATGGTTATGGCTATTGATGCATTGATACTTTTCTTCAGCCGTAATCGGCATAATCTCTAACCAACGCTGACAAACCCAAGAAATGTTTGCAAAGTCGTCTTTGTTATAATGAGACAAGTGAGTCGGGTATTGCTCAAGAATTTGCAGCAGTGACTCACTCAGGAATTGCTGATTAGGGATTAAATCACTGCTTGGCCAATCAGGGAGTAAAGTAACATCACCGCGCTTGAGGCCATCAGTTTCAACGTCAAACTGATTGACTTTAAAACGTTGTCGACCTTCAATGCTGATCCCTAGCAAGCCATCATCTAATGTTTCAAAGTCAATGATGTGTACCCAAGTGCCAATGGGCATCAGTTCGTTGCTACTGTTGAGCATACATAAGCCAAATCCTTCACCAGACTTTAAAGATTCGGTGACCAAACGCTTGTAGCGAGGCTCAAAAATTCTTAGTTGTGTAAAGCCTTGTGGCAGTAGACAAATTGACAGTGGAAACAAGGGTAAAATCATAACTGCACCTATATGATGATTGACTCAATGTGAGAAACAAGGTTTATTGTTAAATCAGGTATGTATACGACCTTGTCCCACGTGATGATCACTATTTATTGCTCGTTTTGTTTAACCCAAATTAATTCTTGTTCTTTAATACCTAAAGTATTCATTTTTTCAACAAAGCGTTGCTTTACTTCGGCAGAAATACTGGTGCTACGGGCTAAAATCCAGGCATATTCATTATTGGGCCCAATAACGAGTGAGGCTTGGTAATTTCCTTGCTCATCAGTCGTAATGTCATGCACTTGATAAGCGCCATAGAAAGGGCCAAAAAAGGACACTTTTAAACGGGCGATATCATTCGATTCCATAAAGTAAGCTTTACCTTCAGCTTCTTTCCAACGAGATTTTTGTTCAGAAAACCCTTTATTAATGACCACAACTTTGTCGCCTTCTAAAGAGTAGGTTGCGGTAACTTGGCTTAAGCCTCTTTCAAACGAATGGTCTAACCTTGCAATTTCATGCCAAGTACCAAGATAATTATCTAGATTAAAGTCATCAATAACAGCCACTTTGGTGTCAAGCATAGTGCAGGCGCTGGTAGATAAAAGTAATAAAGTAGAAGCGATTATTTTTACTGTTTTTTTGCGCATCTTATTTCCTTTATAGGGATGTTTTTCTGATGATTCAAAGCCTTGACTGCGGCTTGTTGATTTATAGCTAATGATACGGCGTTTCGTGCCGATAAGATCTTAATAAAATTATGATTGTTGTAAATTTACACTAAATAGAAATAATTTTGGAACGAGACTGTTTTATTACGATGAACTTTACAGTTTTTTTATCTAAATCAATTATAATTTAACCAAATCGATGTTGAGTTAACTGAGACACCATAATGAAGAAAGTTCTTGATACTGTAGATCAACGCACCCAATTAGTGGGCGAAAACCGGTTGGAATTACTACTGTTCAAAATAAATGCAACTCAATTATTTGCGATTAATGTTTTCAAAGTAAAAGAAGTGGTTAAGTTACCCGCGTTAAGTGCGATTCCCGGTAGCAAATCCAATATAAGTGGTGTGGCCAATATTCGCGGACTGTCGATTCCGGTGATCAATCTTAGAGGGGCGATTGGGTTTAGCCCAATGCCAGTGTCTGATGATTGTAATTTAATTATCACAGAATATAACCGCAGTGTGCAGGGTTTTTTAGTCGGTAAAGTAGAGCACATTGTTAATATGACTTGGAGCGACATTATGCCGCCACCAAAGTCAGCAGGCCCTAATAATTACCTAACAGCAATTACCAAGTTGCAGGATAATGATGTCGAACGTTTAGTATCTATTATTGATGTGGAAAAGGTACTTGCCGAAATTATTGACTATGACATTACCCTTTCAGAAGGTGTGTTAGATGAACAACTTGCATCCCAAATGCCAGGCAAGAAAATATTGATTGTGGATGACTCTTCAACCGCAAGAAAGCAGGTTAGAGATACCCTAAGTCAGCTGGGCATTGAGATTATTGAAGCCTCGGATGGATTACAAGCGCTACAATTACTGCAGCGCTGGGCAGATGAAGGTAAAGACGTATCAACTGAGCTATTAATGATGATAACGGATGCTGAAATGCCAGAGATGGATGGCTATAAGCTCACCTCTGAGATACGCGCCGATAAGCGGATGTCATCCTTATTTATCACACTAAACACATCACTTAGCGGCAGCTTTAACCATGCTATGGTCGAAAAGGTCGGTTGTGATGAGTTTATCTCTAAGTTTCAACCTGATTTATTAGTGGGTGTGGTGCAGAAACGATTAAAGACTGTATTGGAGTTGTAGACTAATTAAGTGACACGAATCTATACTCGCTGATTAAGACGCTTACATTAAGTAAGTTAATGGTAGCGTCTTTTTTACAGCGTTTAACTGAGTCAAATTATTATCTGTCTAAAACACTATCTTTTAAAAACACTATCTTTTTTAGAACACTAGCTGTCTGAATAATTACCTGTCTACAGGGCTTAAGGTATGTCTGAAATGACGGTCAATATCATGAGTTTAAAGCTCAGTGTTTTTTAAATCTCAATGCCTAGCAATTCCTGCACTAGTTGATTATCCGCTGCCTTTTGTCATTATTGCGTTGTAAAGGTATGCCGAAAAGTGTGATTTTACTTGTTTCGGTAGTTTACTGATTAGCAGCGCTTTCTTAATTGTTCCCTAAAAGATGTTTCATGAATAGGACACCGACAAAGATATCCATCATAGTGACAGATGCACCTAGTTGAGGGCGAGAACACATATTGCCACGATAAATCTTTAGTAGATTAACCATATATTTATAGAGATAAGCTTGTCACTGCACGCTTAGAAAATGATATTCAATCAGGCAACATATGATAAATGGGGGTTATGATATTTTCTTATTTTTCATAAAAATCTAAACGCTACAAAAAAACGATGAAGTGAATATTATATTTAAGTGAAAAGGACTACAATCAGTGCTACGTTCACTTTATTTTAGATACTCTTATATGTTTGATATCAATACCAATATCAATACCAACCGGATGATCTTAAGTATTCTGATTGTGGCGCTGGCACTCACTATGATTGCATCTAACATTCATGCGAAAAGCAACGAAACAGAATTGTCATCAGAAGCCACAATCCCCCTGAGTGAGCAAATTAACAATGGGCTAAGCAAGGCAAAATCACTGATATCCCAAAAAGATTACCATGCTGCTGAAGTTATTATTAATCAGTTGCTTACAGATGATTTTAGCTCGAAAAACACAAGCGTGTTAGTCGATATCTATACCACAGCGGGAAAGCTTAACTATAAACAGAAAAAGTTTAATAACGCCGTTGTGCAGTTCGAAAAAGTTATCCCGTTGATTACTGGCAACGACGATGACTCAAAAAAACAATTAGCAGCCATATATCATGAAATTGCGCAGTGTTATAAGCACCTAAAAGATATCCCCGAATCTATTGCTAATTATCAAAAATCACTAGTTATTCAGCAGGGTAGAGAGGATGCTCTAGCGGTAGCCATTGCCTTAAAAAATATTGCAATGGCTGAAAATAAGCAGAGAAACTATATCAGAGCACTTGATCATGCCCGCCGAAGTTTAAACATCCTGTCTTCGATCAGTCCATCAACATCGCGTTATGCACAAGTCGCACTGGCTTCAGGTATTATTTATCGCAACATAGGCCATTACGAGAAATCTTTAGATTATATTCAACAAGCAAAGCATATTTATGAGCAAGAAAATGATTTACGCCACTTAGCTGAAGTAGACAATCAAATCGGCCTAATCTATACCAAGTTAGATCAGTTAAATAATGCAAAATCTTTTTACTCTCAAACTATTGCTTTGCCAATAGATAAAGTGAAACCTGAAACGCGCGCAGCGGCATTTCGTGAATTAGGGGTTATTCATTATTATCAAAATGACTTAGCAAAATCGATTAATATGCTAACGACAGCATTGCAGCTCTATCAATCAATGAACAGTTATTCAAAAACAACCCGCATCCATTTTTTGCTAGGAACCAATTACCTAAAACAAGAAAAGGCCGCCATAGCGACAGGTTATTTTAAGCAATCTCTCGCATTAGCAATTGAATACAAACAAGCTGAATTTCAAGTCCAATCCCTTAATTACTTAGGCAAAGCTGTACTCGAAAAAGATGTCGAGAAAGCGATTTCATTTTTGGAACAAGCATTGCTACTGTCTTCTGAGGTTGATGATAAAGAAAATATATTGATGACCTACCATTGGTTAAAAGAAGCAGAAAAAATCAAAGGAAACTTAACAAAATCTCTGCTGTACTCAGAGGAAAAATATCAATTATCACAAATTATCCAAAAAGAACGAGAGGCATTTGATTTCACAAAAAACCAAGTTATTTTGGCATCTTACAAGCTAGAAACTGAATTAGATGCTTTGCGTGAAGATGCAGAGTTAAGTGCTCTTAAATTAGACCAACAACAAACTCAAATTGCGCTCATGCTTCAGTCGCAAAAAATTACTGAATTAGAGATAAAAAAGAAACGTTTTTCCATATTTATACTCATCACGACACTGTCGGTTTTTGTCATCCTGGTTTTTTATATCCTCTATCGATACAAGAATACCCGTGCAATAAACAGAGAACTCGATTACTTAGCGTCGAGAGACCCGTTAACCAACTGCTATAATCGTCGTATATTATACCAGCGCTTTAACGAAAGCTTCGAGCCGTCAAAGACGCCCATACAATACTCTGTGCTACTGGCGGATATAGACTCCTTTAAGACCATCAACGATACCTACGGTCATACCTCTGGCGACAAAGTGTTACAAGGCGTCGCAAAAGTGTTGATGAATAACGCCAGTGAAGCGGATACGGTGGCGAGGTTCGGGGGCGAAGAGTTCTGTATCTTATTACCCGACTCAAGCGAGAAAGAAGCAAAACAAATTGCAGAACAAATGCGACAAGGCATTGAAAGTAGTCAATTTGAATCAATTACAGTCACTTGTAGCTTCGGTGTAGCCTCATTTAGCGTTGATGTTGAATGCAACCTAACCTTAATTGAACGTGCAGACATGGCGTTATATCAATCAAAATACCAAGGCAGAAACAGAGTCACTCGATGGGAATCCAAAAGCATGAAACACGATTAACGCTTATGTAGAGTGATTTATTAAGTCTAACTGCAAAAAAAGGCCTTTCCGTTCTGATGTTATAACCTTTCATTCTCATCTGTTGCCGCATGTCAGTTATAAATGGACTTTTAGTCGCCATGAATAAACATCCTTGTCTTTACTACTAAACTGTATGCTTACGCAGTGTTGTTGGGGGCCTTTTTTCAAGTAAATTATTAAACTTTATTTGCGCACTTAATTTTTTGTCATACATTTCTAATTCATAAAATCATAAACTCAATCGTTAATGTCTGGATTATTGCGTAAGATAAATGCCCATGCGCATTTTGACAGCTGGAATATGGATGTTTTTTTGAGTAATGTAATTAAATTATTTAGTGTTGCGCACTTTCACAGGTCTGATGTGATAAATGTGCATGCTCACTATACAGTTGTTATATGCAAAGGAAGGTTTTGTGACACTCGAAGCTACTTGCTGTTGTAAGCAAATTTCTATATCCCTCTCAGGTGAGCCTGAAATGAACGCTGTTTGTAATTGTACAAACTGTAAACAACGTACTGGAAGCGCTTTTGGTATCTCTACTTATTTTAAAACTGATGCAGTATTAAAAAAATCAGGTGATACTAAAATTTATAAATTATGGCATAAAGAGCAAAATCACGAACAAAATCGTCACTTTTGCACTAAATGTGGCACAACGCTTTATTGGACTATATCAACATTGCCTCATTTAATTGGTGTTGCTGGTGGGTGTTTCGCCGAATCTGAAATTTTAGAGCCAACTCATACATTGAATAGCTCTAAAAAATGTAATTGGGTCAATTTGCCTGAGAATTGGCAAGTTCAGGGGTGAGATGCACATAACAAACTAATAAATAAGAACAAATTACGGTTGGTTTTTGCTCCTTCGTCGAGTATTTAGACCAACTACAATTTACCCATTATTAGGCGTTAAATACATGGAGGTTTGGTGATAAACGTATATCTTTTTGATTGGGGCGACACTTTGATGGTTGATTTCCCTGGTGTTACAGGAAAAATGTGTAACTGGGAAATTGTTGAGCCTGTCACTGGAGCTAAAGAAGCTTTAGAAGTGCTATCTAAAAATGCCCAAATCTATATTGCTACAGGTGCTGCCGATTCAACTGAGTTAGAAATTCAACAGGCTTTTGAACGTGTGGGTTTGAGCCAATTCATATCAGGTTATTTTTGCAGAGCTAACTTGGGGTTACCTAAAGGAAGCCCTGAATTTCTCAATTCTATTTTGGATAAATTAAAAGTCCATTCAGAAAATGTGGCTATGGTTGGTGATAACTTTGATAAAGATATTAAACCTGCAATAGCCACTGGCATTCAACCATTCTGGTTCACTTCAAAACATATAGAGTCAGCTACAGATAATGTTAAATTAATTAGAGGGTTAAGTGAGTTGTACTTATAGTAAGCTGTTTAAAACGGGACAAATAACAGTTAGTTTGTTTCGCTCTGCTTCACATTTTAGGCAACTACAATTGAGAGCTTTATGCGGGAGGCTGAGTGTTGGTTAATATCGAAGTTGTGTTGGTAAACTCATTTACAATAAATGAAAAAGGCGGAAACCCAGCAGGTGTTGTCTTGAATGCCGACCAACTATCGGATGCTAAAAAACTCAAAATTGCACAAGCAGTAGGATATTCAGAAACGGCTTTTGTTTCCAGTGATGACGAAGCTGATTGTGAAGTCTCTTTCTATACTACAACAGGCGAAGTTGACTTTTGCGGTCACGCTACATTAGCAACTTTTTATATTCTGTACCAAAAGGGTATTCTTTCAGCAGGCTCTTATGTTCAACGCACGAAAGTTGGAATGTTACCAGTGATCATCGAGCCAAATGGTAAAGTAGTGATGGAGCTGCAATTGCCGCAAAAGTTAGATACCTTCTCATACCAAGAAATTTCAAAAGTTATTGGCATTGAAAGCAATATTTTAGAAAGCACGAAGTTACCTATTGAAGTTATTTCAACGGGGCTACCTGATGTGATTATTCCTGTTCCTAACGGATATTTAGATGTAATAGAACCAGATGATGAACTAATCGCTAACTTTTGTGAAAATCATAAAGTTGTTGGTTTTCATGTTTTTGAGCTTTGTGACGCTGAAAGTAAACTTACAGCAAGCTGTCGTAATTTTGCTCCATTATTTGGTATCTCAGAAGAATCAGCTACGGGCAGTTCTAGTGGTGCTTTAGCATGTTATCTCACAGAGTATCTAGCTTTGGGATGTGACTATGTTTTTGAGCAAGGTAGATCTATGGGTTGTACTTCTATAATTACAGCATCTGTTAAATCTGATAACTCTAGTGTAATCAATGTGAAAGTGGGTGGCTTTGCGAGTATCGTCGGTAAGTTGGTAATTCCCGTATAACAGGGCATTCAAACGGACTAATAACAGTTGGCTTTCCGTTCGTGCCTCACTTATTGTAATCAAACTGTCATTAGCCCCTTTAATGGGCGTTGTATGTTTCGGAGAAACCGTGGAAGTACCTGATATAAAGAGTCTATGTTTGAGCCTTACTGATGCAACAGTAGCAGAAAGTGGTGAGCCTTCGAACGTACTTACATATAAAGTACGGGCTCGAAACTTTGCTTACTTTAAAACAAGCGAACCAGAACGTTGGCGTTTTAGTATCCGTGTATCCCCTGAAAGGTTTTTGGAACTAACGGATCAACCAGGTGTAAAACCTGCTCGCTACATGCATCGGTTTCATTGGATTACTATTGTCAACGTTAGCGAATTTGATCCAACGTATTTAACAGAGTTAGTTGGTTGGTCTTATCGTAAGGCTTGTTCAACATTAAGTAAAAAAGCACAACGTGAGTTAAACATAAAACAAGAAAATTAACAGGACTATGCTCTTCCCTCAGTTTAGTCATCAGTTGGATAGATTTCCTCTCGATTCATAATTTAACCAACTGTTTTTGTTCGATTAAGTTGGCGTTGTACTTCAATCAGGTTATTGGGGATATCGGAAATATTGGTAATATGGAAATAAACAAAGATTCTGATCTTATGGCCTTACATCGAGTAATCGTTGAAGCTAAATTTACTGCGAATAATATGGCTATATATTGCATGTTTAATTACAAGACTGACAAATTATAATTGGCTTTTCATTAGTGCCTTAATTATTGTAGCCAACGGCAATTTACTGCTTTAAACAGCGTTAAGTCACAAGGAGGTACAGTGGAAAGTTTAAAAAAATATCCCATCTCGCTTCATGAGATATATAAAGCTAAAAAGGTTGTTTCAGCTTATATAAATCGGTCACCTCTGATTAAGTATGATGGTTTATCCAAGCTGCTTGGTTGTGAGGTGTATGTGAAGCATGAGAATCAAAATATAACCGGAAGTTTTAAAATCAGAGGAGGCATAAACATTATGTCACACCTCAAAAAAGCTAACGTGAACGGGGTTGTTACTTTCTCTACAGGTAATCATGGTTTATCTGTTGCCACTTCAGCCAAGATGTTTGGCATTCCTGCAATTGTCGTTGTGCCTGTCGGATCTAATCCTGTGAAAATTAAATTAATTAAAGATGCAGGTGCTGACGTGATTGAGTCAGGTGAAAATTTTGACGAAGCGGCTAAAGTTGTAACTGAAATTAACCAAACTAGAGGTTATTACTACGTTCATCCAGCAAACGAGCCACTTGTAGTAAATGGTGTTGGTACAGAGTTTCTCGAAATAATCGAAGATATTCCAGATATTGATGCTGTGATTTTACCGTTAGGTGGTGGTAGCGAAGTGGCATCAGCGGTTACTGTACTAAAATCAATATCTCCTCGAATCAGTATCTATGCTGTCCAAGCAGAATTATCTTCGGCAGCTTATCAATCATGGTCTAGCAAGGAAATTGTCGCAAGCTCAAATCAAACTTTTGCAGGTGGTTTTGCCACAGGTACAGCCTACGAAACTACTTTTAATATTTATCGTGATAAATTAGATGACTTTGTTCTCTTATCAGAGCAAGAAATTTTGCAAGGTATAGCCTTAGCTGCTCACCATACCAAGAATTTAGTGGAAGGCGCGGGGAGTTCAACAATTATGGCAGCATGGAAGTTAAGAAAGCAGTTAGCGGGTAAGAAGATTGTTCTTCAGTTTAGCGGCTCAAATGCATCACCTGATGAGTTAGAAAAGGCTTGTGAATTATCTGGTTTTCGGGATGGAAAAGTAACTTAACATTTAAGAGTGAATCGTAACGCTTGTCGTTTTCGCTTCTCTCAAAGTCTAGACAAGCGCCACGTACATCTTAATGCTGCGTTAAACAACAGCTGCAGCTTAATACCTTTGCACGTGTTGAATATTGCCAAAGTTACTGTTCAAACTCTTCTTTCACTTGCTGTAGCAGGAGTTTTTGATGTTCTTTGGTGATGCCAATATTCATTCGGCATAACCTAATGGCATAGGCAAACTTGTCTTTGCCAACAATGGTTAATAATTCGCTTAATAGATGTTTGTTAAGCATTAACGTATCGCAATAATGATTTATTGCTTTAGTGAGGGAGTTAAAGGTTAAACCATCAAACTCAAACTGACCGCTGTAGCCTTGTTCGATATCCACTGCATTGAGTACTAATGGCCATCCTTTTGCGTTAATACGGCCTTTAGCTATGTTGTACATCATCCATGCACTTTCTTTAAAGCCTGAAAGAATACGACAATCAAAGCCTGACTCTTCTAGTTCTTCTTCAGTCCAGTTAATCCCGATGGCTAAATCTTTATGGTAAATCTTCATTAGCTCATCTTTTACGCCGTCGCGGCAATCCCAAATCGATGTTAGCGGATTTTTTTTCGCTAAGCGGGTGCATTCGCTGCAAGCGGGAACCGTCAGGGAAGGGTGCGGTGTACTCGGTTTAGCGTAAAAACTAAAAACGTCATTAGACGGTTCAGCACAAAACCAACATTGATGGCGTAAATCAAAAGGGATTTCAACTAAAGGCGGTAAATGGTTCACAGCAGACCTATTGGTAAAAGAGGTTCAATAAAAAAGCTGCTGAAATTCGTTATATTTCACGAATGTTCTAGCAGCTTTATGTAGTAGCAACTATATGCTGTCGCAACTATATGCTGTCGCAACTATATTGTAGCAACTTGATGAGCAGCGATTATTCGGCTTCTACGTCAACTAATTCTTTTGCTAGTACGATTGGGTCAACTTCAATACATTCTTGATCAGCAATCCAGTCTAATCCGACTAATACGCCGTCTTCGTTTAAATCGCCAACCCAGTATTCTAAAAATTCATTTAGGCTAATTTTAACTGCTTTGTACTCAGCCCACTCTTCAGTGCAATGGCTTGATGCTGCAGATTCTGTTGACCATAAAGGCATAACATCAGTTTCTTCGAATTCAGAAGAGTCACATACAACCCAACCTTCGCCCGTTTCATCCGCTAAGCCCCATAGGACTTGATGTTCTTTAACGTTCTCAATAAAGCTTGCAACAGCAGGGGTTTGTTCAATCATGATTAGTCTCTTTGATGAATTCAATTAACGGGACGATTATACGGTAACTCTAAACAATACAAAACACTATTACGCGAATGTGACAATATCAATTTCAAGATGAACTGAAATTAACCAGATAAACACAAAATTTCAATATTTAAGACTTAAAGGCTCTTGTTTCCTGAATCGCTATCAGTCACGATGTGAACAGTCATTATTTGTAGAAGTATTCATTTATGGTGCGTTTTAAATTTTCTCCTGTTTTTAAGTCAGTGATTTTACTTTCGAGTTGCTTTGTTAGTCTTCAATCTATCGCAGCGCCTGACAATTTTGCTCAATGTGTTGATAACCTTAAAGTCAAAGCACGCAGTGAAGGTTTGTCTGAACAAACCATTAATACCAGCGTCGCAAACCTTAAATTTATTCCTCGGGTTATAGAACTTGATAATCAGCAACCTGAATTTAGTCAAACTTTTGGTAATTATTTTAATAAACGCGTGACAGATTGGCGCGTTAAAGAAGGCCGACGCTTACTTGCTGAACATCGCGAGTTGCTTAACGAGTTAACTAAAAAGTACGGCGTACCTGGTCAATATATTATGTCGTTCTGGGGATTAGAAACCAACTTTGGTGGCTATAAAGGCAAAATGTCGGTGCTCAACTCTTTAGCGACATTGGCGTGCGACCCAAGACGCAGTGATTATTTCACCAATGAGTTAATGCAAGCATTAAAGCTGAAAGAAAAGTATAACTTTGATGATGCCACTATGGTGGGGTCATGGGCTGGCGCAATGGGGCACACCCAGTTTATGCCTACCAATTACGCTAAGTATGCGGTTGATGGCGACGGCGATGGCAAAGTCGATTTATGGAATAGCACTGCTGATGCGCTAACTTCAGCGGCTAATTTTTTACAACAACTTGGCTGGAAAGCCAATGAACGTTGGGGACGTGAAGTTAGCTTACCTGAAAACTACGACTATCAATATTTAGGCCGTAAACACCCTCAACCGTTAACTCAGTGGGCTGAGCTTAATATTACTCAAACTAGCGGTAAAGCGTTATCAACACCTGATATGACAGCATCTTTGTATGTGCCATCTGGTCACACTGGGCCTGCATTTTTAGGTTACGACAATTTTGATGTCATTATGCGCTGGAATCGTTCAGAGTTTTACGCCATTGCTGTCGGCCATTTAGCTGACCGAATTAATGGCGCTGCGCCGCTTGCAATCAGTGCGCCTGAGCATGGCATGTTTAATCGCAGTGACATTAAAGTCATGCAAGCAAAGCTTAATGAATTAGGCTTTGATGTTGGTAAACCTGACGGCGTGTTAGGGCGTAACTCCATTGCAGGTGTACAAGCATTTCAGCGCAGTAAAAACTTGATCGCCGACGGTTTCCCTGATGAAAAAACCTTTGAAGCACTCGGTATGACGTTGAGTCAATAAGCTTTAAAGTGAGTGATGACATCATAGTAGGGATAAGAGAGTGTCATTTCCTTTTGCTCATCACTCAGTATTAGCAGAAAGTAATTAGGTTCTGCTTTTTGCTGGCAGCTTGGTAATCGATTTGTTAAGCTGCGGCAATGATAGAAATCGAAGTAAATTAAGGACATTCGATGACAGCTCAAGATAATATGGTTGTACGTTTCAACTACACACTTCGCGACGAGAAAGGCGAAGTGATTGAAACTAACGAAGGCGGATCGCCAATTGCTTACTTACATGGCCATGACAACATGATGCCAGGTATTGAAGATGCAATAACGGGTAAAGAAGCTGGGGCTAAATTCAGTGTAACGCCTCCTGCTGCAGACACTTATGGCGAACGTATGGAAGCGGCAGAGCAGCGCGTTTCAGTAAAACATTTGCAAGGTGCTAAAGTCTGGAAAGCAGGCATGCCAGCTATTGTTAATACCGAACAAGGTCAACGCCAAGTGACAGTGGTTAAAGTTGGTAAGTTCATGGCAACTATCGATACTAACCATCCTTTATCAGGGCGTGAACTGACTTTTGATATTGAAGTGGTTGATGTTCGTGAAGCAACTGATGAAGAAATCGCACACGGCCATTCACATGGTGAAGGCGGTCATCAGCACTAATATTGATTAACATCAATTGTTAAGTGTGAATAGTTTAGTGCTATAAGCTTTGTTTAATCCCAAGTGAACCTCACTTGGGATTTTTGTTTTCAGTTTGGCTAAATCGGAAATGTATTAATGATTATTGAATTTTCACAAGGCAAGTTAGTCGTGACACCATTTGAAGTGCAATGCCGCCTTAACGTGAATAGTATTGTCTTAACTGCAATGGTAGATGATATGAAGTGTATTGCAGATAGATTATTACTGATTGCAGATGCTGGTGCGGTTCGCTGGAGTTTGCAGTTGGATAACAATCAACAGTTTTATGAAGTGATTGAAATTCTGGGTATCGCACCAGAGTAAAGTCTCTGTTGGTGCGATATCCATGCTCAATCATTTATTGCTCACAAGCCACAAGCCACAAGCCACAAGCCACAAGCCATAACCGATAACTCATACTAATGAGTAAAAGAATTCCCCTAGACTCGAGTTTCTAAAGTTCTGAGCGATTGTGTGGACGCATGTAATCGATAATCGGCCCTTCTGGTACTACTTGAGTTGGATTAATGTGATGATGGCTAAAGTAATAATGCTGTTTTATGTGCTCAAAATTCACGGTGTCGGCAATCCCTGGTTGTTGATATAAGTCTCGTAAATATCCCGACAGGTTTGGATAAGATTCAATCGTACGTAAGTTGGTTTTAAAATGTCCCACATACACGCAGTCAAAACGGATAAGCGTTGTAAATAATCGCCAATCAGCTTCAGTGATTTGATTACCAAGTAAATACCTCTTGTTAGCCAATATAGCCTCTAAGGTATCAAGTGTGTCAAATAATGGCATTACAGCTTCTTCATAGGCTTTTTGAGTGGTAGTAAAGCCTGAGCGGTAAACCCCGTTATTGATGTTGGGGTAAATAAGCTCGTTTAAAGAATCTATTTCTGATTGAAGTTCTAACGGATAGTAGTCTTCTGTATTACCAGTTACTTTATTAAACACTGAGTTAAACATTCTAATGATTTCTGAAGACTCATTACTCACAATGGTATTTTGCTGCTTATCCCATAAAACTGGCACAGTCACTCGGCCGCTATAATCGGGCTTTGCTTGCAGATATACCTGATACATAAAGTCTTTATTAAACAGTTCATCAACTTGAGCATCATCAATAGCATAAGCATCTGTTGATTGATTAGGGCCTTTAAATTCCCAACCGTTTGCAAGCATATGTGGCTCAACCACAGTGACACCAATATGCGCGGTTAATTGTTTTAGCTGCCTAAATATCAAGGTTCGATGAGCCCAGGGGCAGGCTAATGATACATATAAATGATAGCGGCCAGACTCTGCTTTAAAGCCAGCACTTCCAGATAATCCGGCGCTGCCATCAGGCGTGATCCAGTTGCGAAGCTGCGCATCTTCTCGTTGAAATTTACCGCCATTTTCTTTGGTGGCATACCATTGGTCGACCCATTGTCCGTTTTGTAACAATCCCATTCCCACACCTATGACTTCAGAATAAAAATTAAGTGTAGATTACTAATTTATCGAAAATAAGCGGATTAAATTGTCATTAATTTTCTATTTTTTCGATGTTTTATGGCTTGTAAAACTGGGTCTATATCAAATCGGCTGAAAGTCAAACTGTGATCTCGGCCTTGTTGATCAGTAATTTAAAGGGGTGTTTTACTAAAAAGATAATCAGGCAAAGCACTGTTTTGCACAAAGTCATTTTAAATTAACAGATTATCACCCTTATCTTTTTATTGATTCCATTTTCGATATAACGAAGAAGTAGCGTAAAAAACATTGTTTATAAATGGTTTGTAATCAGTAGTGTAACTTATTGTTGTTATTGGGTTAAATATCACAAACTGTAATTAAAGTGACATAAAAACAGTCCAGTGTTTGCTACGATTCGGCGCAGAGCTGGGTAGCTCGTAAATATAAAAATATATTGATTAGGGGTTAGATCATGAAAAACACGTTATACAAAGGACTCGTTGCAACAGCTGTACTTGCAGCCTTATCAGGTTGTAGCAGTGACGATGATAAAGACCAAACAGCATGTGAAGCTGCGGGTGATGCTTGTACTAGCTTTACCGTTATTCATACCAATGATAACCATGGTCGCTTTTGGGAAAATAGCGACGGTGAGTATGGCATGGCTGCACGTAAAACGGTTATTGACCAAATTCGCGCAGAAGTTGAAGGTCGTGGCGACGAAACAATTCTTTTATCAGGCGGTGATATCAACACGGGTGTACCAGAATCTGATATGCAAGAAGCGATTCCTGACTTTGTTGGCATGAACTTACTTGGCTATGACGCAATGGCTGTCGGTAACCATGAGTTTGATAACCCATTAAG
Source organism: Shewanella sp. 2_MG-2023 (assembly GCF_030548905.1). Lineage (NCBI taxonomy): Bacteria > Pseudomonadati > Pseudomonadota > Gammaproteobacteria > Alteromonadales > Shewanellaceae > Shewanella > Shewanella sp. 2_MG-2023. The sequence goes on along the minus strand of NZ_JAUOSO010000002.1, from coordinate 237,427 downwards.
CACGCTAGATATGCAATCTACATTGGCTAACTTCCCAATGCTTGCTGCAAACATCTACGACAAAAATGCTGAAGAACGTTATTTTGAGCCATACCGTGTATTCGAAATTAACGGTCTTAAAGTGGCGATCATTGGTTTCACTACAGTAGATACTCCTAAAATCGTTAACCCTGAAAACGTTGAAAACTTAGAGTTTACAGATCCTCAAGTTGAGCTACCAAAAGTATTAGCTGAAATCGAAGCTAACGAAGAAGTGGATATGGTATTTGCAGTGACGCATATGGGTCACTATGCTGATGGCAACCACGGCACTGAAGCACCTGGCGATGTGATGTTGGCTCGCTCAGTTGAAGAAGGTCAATTACACGCGATTATTGGTGGTCATTCACAAAACCCGGTGTGCATGGAAGGCGATGATTACGCAGATTTTGCCCCAGGTGAAGAATGTAAACCAGATCAACAAAACGGCACTTATATCATGCAAGCCCACGAATGGGGCAAGTATGTTGGCCGTGCTGACTTTGAATATATGGATGGTGAGTTGACACTTGCGAACTACTCGCTAATTCCTATCAATTTAAAAGAAAAAGATGACAACGGTGATTTAGTTTTCATTACTGAAGAAATTGAAAAGAATCAAACCGTGTATGACATGCTTAAGCCTTACCAAGAACGTGGCCAAGAGCTACTTGATGTGGTTATCTCGTACACAGATGGCAAGTTAGAAGGTGACCGTGAGGTTGTTCGTGTTGAGCAAACTAACCTAGGTAATTTATTAACAACGGCATATTCTGAGTTTGTTACTAATAACTTCAACGTGACGGCTGATTTCGGTGTGATGAACTCAGGTGGTGTGCGTGCATCTATTGCTGAAGGTGATATCTCTTACCGTGACGTGTTAACTGTACAACCTTTCGGAAACTTCGTTGCTTACGTCACAATGACAGGGGCTGAAGTTGAAGACTATCTTGCTAATATTGCAGTTAAAACTGGTGGTGGTTACCCACAACTAAATGATGTTGCAATGGATGTTAATTGTGATGCAGGCACTGTTGATATTGCTAGCTTAGGTGGCCGTTCGTTTGATGTTGCTGAAAACTACACTTTCTCAGTGATCCACTTTAGCGCTGCTGGTGGCGATGATTACCCAGTCATCAATACACATGAAAACTACATTGATACTCAGTTAACTGATGCTGCTGTATTCCGTGAGTATTTCGTAGCGAATCCAGAAATCTCAGCTGAAGATTACGCGCCTGTAGAAGGGCAATTAAACTTCTACCGTAATGGTTCAGAAGTTAAGAGTTGTGCTCAATAATTCAATTTGAGTAACACTGTTAATCAAAAAAGGTAGCTTAGGCTACCTTTTTTATTATCTGAAAGGACAGAATTCTATTGATAGGTTAACGAGTTAAACTCTTTCAGTTAAGATAGCGGCAATAAATAATAAAGGATTAGATTATGCCGTCTGCAAGCACAGCACTTGAACGTATTACTATTGAACCGACCACAGCTGCAACCGCATGTGTTATCTGGCTTCATGGCCTTGGTGACTCTGGCGCAGGCTTTGCTCCTGTTGTGCCATTATTAGGCTTGCCACAAAATCACAGTATTCGTTTTGTATTTCCTCACGCGCCAGAACAAGCGGTGACCATTAATGGTGGCTATATCATGCGTTCTTGGTATGACATTAAAAGCATGGACTTACATGATCGTGCTGACATTAATGGCGTACTCGCATCAGAAACAGCCGTAAAAGCGCTGATTAATGAGCAAATAGAAGCAGGTATTGCCGCTGAAAATATTATTCTGGCAGGGTTTAGTCAAGGCGGTGTCATGAGCTTATTTAGTGGCTTACGTTTTGAGCACAAACTTGCTGGTATTATGGCGTTATCGTGTTATTTACCTGCCGGCGAAAGCTTACCTGATGATTTACACTCAGCAAATGCACAAACAGAATTATTGCAACATCATGGTGAGCAAGATGAAGTCGTGCCACTATTTGCCGGAAAAATGGCTTTTGATGCACTCACTAAAGCGGGCTATACATCGACTTGGAAAACCTATCCAATGCCTCATAGTGTTATTCCTGAACAGTTAACTGAAATTGGTGCGTGGATTTCGTCTAAATTGATGCGCTAATTGTTTTGTAAATAGCATAATAACTCGAGCTTAGACGATATATGCTCGGTTAAATAACCATCATAAAATAAAAGGCTTAGGGTGAAAGTTTAATAAACTTACACCCTAAGCCTTTTTTGTTTATACATTATCACTATCATTAAAAAACTCTTGTTTTTTAATGAGGACAATTGCTGCAAAATTATTGAATAAACTCTTGTTCTATAAGGTTTTGAATTCAAAAAAATGACATATAATGCTGGTATTTTGTTAAGATGGTCACTCATTTTTGTGACACAGTTTTATTGCGTATTGATTGAATTTGTCTACGCCCTGTTAAAAACGGATAGAATAATGATAAGAAAAATTCCGCACACAAAACGATTAACACAGAGCCTTAGTTTAGTTGTCGCTTGTGTCAGTTTGTTCAGTTTAAGTGGCTGCGAGCAACGCCCAACCTGTGAAGATAACAATTGCACAAAGTTTACCGTATTACATACCAATGATAACCACGGCCGTTTTTGGCAAAATAAAGCGGGTGAAGCTGGTATGGCTGCTCGCTTTACTGTGATTGATAATATCCGTAAACAGGTGACTGCAGAAGGGGGCCATACATTGGTACTTTCTGGCGGTGACATCAATACAGGCGTACCAGAGTCAGATTTACAAAAAGCAGTACCAGACTTTATTGGTATGAATATGATTGGTTATGATGCGATGGCAGTCGGTAACCACGAATTTGATAACCCATTGTCTGTTTTGGATGAGCAAGCTGAACTAGCAAACTTCCCAATGCTTGCCGCGAATATTTATCGTAAAGACACCAATGAGCGTTATTTTGAGCCTTATAAAGTGTTTAACCTCGGTAACATCAATATTGCTGTTGTGGGGTTAACCACCGACGATACGCCAAAGTTAACGAATCCGCTTCATACCGAATCTTTAATCTTTACTAACCCGATTGAAGAAATGCAAAAGTTATTACCGCAAATTAATGCTGATGACAGCATTGATTTAGTGTTTGCGGCAACACATATGGGCCATTATCAAAATGGTGAGTTTGGCAGTAATGCCCCTGGTGATGTCACTATGGCAAGAGCCCTAAACGAGGGTGATCTTGATGCTATTATTGGCGGCCATTCACAAAACCCCGTGTGTATGAGTGGGCGTAAAAGTGAGTATGATACGCGTTTTATGCCTGGCGATTCGTGTCGTCCTGACAAGCAAAATGGAACTTACATTATGCAAGCTCATGAGTGGGGGCGATATGTAGGTCGTGCAGACTTTGAGTACGTGAATGACAAGTTGTATTTAGTCGATTATCAATTAATCCCAATTAACTTAAAGCGTATGGCATTTGGTAAAAAACTAGCGTGGCCAGTTGCTGAGCCTATTGAGCGTAATGCAGATGTTGAAGCGGCGCTTAAGCCTTATCAAGATAAAGGCAGCGCAGAGCTTGATGTCATCATTGGTAAAGTGGATGGCTTACTGCAAGGCGATCGTAAAGTGGTTCGCGCGCAGCAAACCAATTTAGGGCGCTTAATTGCGAAAGTACACAGTGAAAAAGTGCGTGCTGATTTTGGCATTATGAACTCAGGTGGCGTGAGAGCATCAATTCAAGCCGGAGATGTGGCATACCGTGATGTATTAACCGTTCAGCCATTTTCAAATACGATTGGTTTTGCTGAAATGTCTGGTGAGAAGTTAGTTAAGTATTTATCTAAAGTGGCGACTAATACTCGGACCAGTGGTGCTTACGCGCAGTTTTATGGCATTGATATGACGGTGATGTGCCGCGATCAGCAGGTTGAAATACACACAATTAATAATCAGCCTTTTGACATTAATGAAAACTATACTTTCTCAATACCAAGCTTTAGCGCAGCAGGTGGTGATAACTATCCCAAGATTAATATTCTAGAAGCGGGCTATGTTGATGCGATTGAACTGTATGACTACATTAAACAGCATGAGCAGATAAATATTGCTGATTATGCGCCAAATGGAGAGCTTAAATTCAAGCAATCTAAGAGTAGTTTAGGCTGTAGTATCTATTAATTTTCAAGCTTAGTTTGAATAAATTAGTGTAGAAAACTGAAAGGCAATCGCAAGGTTGCCTTTTTTGTTGCCATTTTTATAAAATTTATTTTTAACATAAACCACTGTATTTGTTGTGTTATAAAAAATAAATTCAAAATAAATAAAAATAATATCCGATATTTACTTGAAAACAAAAATATCGTTCTCATATCTAGTTATAAGTTAGGCACGCTCAATAGAGGTACTAACTTCCATTACGCCGTAAGGGTAATGACAAACGCCAATAATGGCATATTTATTTTCACATATTGCTTTAGACAAGGGTATGAACATGCGCAAATTTAACTTAACTCCAGATTTAACTCCTCTTTACCGCAGTGCAATCGGTTTCGATCGTTTAGCTAAAATGGCTGAGCACGCTGCAGTGCAAAATGGTAACACTGGTTACCCTCCATACAACATCGAATTACTGGGTGAGAATCGTTACAGCATTACTATGGCAGTTGCAGGTTTCACCATGGACGAACTTGATATCACCAGCGAAGGCGACAAGTTATTAGTCAAAGGCAGCAAAGTTGCAGCCGTAAACGATGAGCGTAAATACTTACACCAAGGTATTGCTGAACGCGGATTTGAACGTACTTTCCAATTAGCTGATCACGTAAATGTCGTGGGAGCAGGCTTAGAAAATGGCCTATTAAATATTGAATTAGTGCGTGAAATTCCTGAAGCATTGAAAGCGCGTAAGATTAAAATTAATGGCGCTAACGTAAACAATACCATCGAAAGCTAACCTTTCGACGCTATCTCTTACTCATTGCAATGAGAGGTTGTTGATGATGAGAGATAGCAAACCTTGTAAAACATTGTTTCATCCGTGCTATTTAATTCCCCTATGCACTCATCATGCATTTTAAGTAGCACAAGTTTCACATCTTCCCTGATTATTTTGCCCAACGAGACTCTATTTCCTTGTTGGGCTTTTTAGTTTTCAAATCAACATAATTACAGTTTTAATCTTGAATGAGTGCTTTATCTAAGATGACAGAGCCTACGCCATCAATGCCTAGCGCATCTTCTGGGTTGTAAATTGGACAACTCGTCATAGATAAACAACCGCAACCAATACATCCGTTTAGTGAGTCTCTGAGCTCAGTTAAATAATGAATGCGCTGAGTGAGTTTATCGTGCCATGCTTGTGATAACTTAGCCCAATCTTCTTTGTTTGGCGTGCGATTATTGGGTAAGTGACTAAGGGCATGCTTGATTTCCTGTAAACTGATCCCCATTTTTTGTGCTGCTTTAATCACAGATATTCGCCGAATGACATCCCTGCGATATCGCCGTTGATTCCCTTGATTACGTAAACTGCTAATTAATCCTTTAGTTTCGTAAAAGTGCAAACTAGACACCTTAATGCCGCAACGTTTGGCGACTTGACCTACGGTTAGATCCGCTTCGTTTAACATGCTTCTCCTTAGCAGTTACTACTCATCTCGTTTAAGCCTCATACATGTGAATCTTAAATATCAAAAATAAATGACAAAAAATGACTATTTAGGGCTTTACCTCAACTTAGGTTGAGGTTTTATAGTGGCTTCATCTTATATAACCCATCACTAAATTGAAACCAAAGAGTGGTTGGCGCCTCAAGGATAAAAGGGATAAGGAGATTGTGTATGAGCAAACCAATATCAGTGAATCGGCCTTTAATGGATCAGAGAAGCGCTGTTTTGAACCAAGCGAACACAGCTGGCTTGGGCATTGAGTTATTTAACAAAAAAGAGGTTCAAACCCAAATAGCTATTAGAAATGTCATTGAAAAAACGCAGCAACTATTTAGTCAAACAATGGAAAACAAATAACTCTGAACTCTTCTCATTTTTAAAAGTGCCAGATAAAAAGTAATCAATTAAAAGTAATCAATTAACAGGAAGTCATTATGCGCTTAGAACATTTGAATTTAGTCGTAAACGATTTAGAAACAACACTTAAATTTTATCAAGCGGCATTTCCTCATTGGAAAGTCAGAGGTGGTGGAGAGGGGGAATGGCATGGGGTGCAGCGAAAATGGATTCATTTTGGCGATGACTATAACTACCTTTCTTTCAATGATAATGGCAAAGGAAAAATCCGCCCAGTTGAAGGCTATGATTTAGGACTTGCTCATTTCGCCTATGTGGTGACAGATTTAACAAGCTTAAATCAAAGGCTGATTGCAGCAGGTTTTGAAATCGCGATTATTGGCGGCAAAGACGCGAACTACAACAGCGTGTATTACATCGATCCTAATGGCCACGAAGTAGAATTTGTTGAGTATTTAACGGATATCCCGAGTGAGCGTAATTTCTATTTATAGATTACTGTCTAATTGGAATGAATACTATGAGATTAAATCAAGTCACACTCCCTGTTAATGATATGGCTAAAGCCTGTGAGTTTTACCTAACCTTGGGGTTTACACAAATTGTAAGCACAGCAGCCGATGGTAATCATTATGCACGATTTGCTTGTCCTGAAGGTGAGGCGACATTCTCTTTGTCTTTTTTGGGTGGAGAGTCTTTGCAAGGATCTGATTCTATACAGAAGAGAGACAATACCAGCGTGATCTACTTTGAGCACCAAGATTTAGATGTGTGGGTTGAAGCGTTAATACAACAAGGAATTATATTTGAACAGTTACCTGTTGATGAGCCTTATCTTTGGCGTGAAGCGGTGTTATTTGATCCGTCAGGGAATAAAATCAAACTGTATTGGGCGGGAGAAAACCGTTTAAATCCGCCATGGCGAGTGAATATAAAGCAGTGAACTTATGCTAAGCGAAATAAAATATAATAGAAAATTAAATCTAACTCAAAAACTAAATCCAAATCTAAAACAAAAAGCCTGCATCTTCATCTTGAAATGCAGACTTTAGAATTTAGATTACTGTTTCCATGGGTTCACACTGCCGCTACCATTTGGGACTGATGCAGGTTTTGACTCAGATGAACCTTGTGAACGGCGATCATCAGAAGTGCGCTGTGTACTTTTAGCACCATAAGGTGAACTCGCGGCTTCTTCTTGGTTGAATTTTTTAGCTTTATTTTTGTTGTAGTGGTTATTCTTTGGTTTGTCAGATTTACCACGTGACATCTTAGGCTTATCTTGATCTGTTTTAGGCTTTGGCGCTTTTGGATTTTTAGGCACAAAATCTAAAATGGAAATAGGCACTTCTTTTCTTGGCGCAAAACCTTCAACCTCTTTGCGTTCAATAATATGGCCTAAACGACGCTCAATTGCGCACAGGTTTTTAAAGTCATCTTTTGACACCAATGAGACAGCAGTACCTTGTGCGCCAGCGCGGCCCGTACGACCAATACGATGAACATAATCGTCAGCAGGAAATGGTAAATCATAGTTAATGACTAATGGTAAGTCATCAATATCAATACCACGGGCAGCGACACCAGTAGCAATTAAGTAAGTAATTTTACCTGCTTTAAAGTCCGCTAAAATCTGCTCGCGTATCGGCTGACTTCGACCACTATGGAAAGACTCTGCTATGATGCCTCGTTTCTCTAATTGGGTAACAAGTTTCGCTGCACCATGCTTGGTTTCAATAAAGATTAGCGCTTGTTTCCAATCATTTTCTTGGATTAAATGACTTAATAAAGCGGATTTTTTATCTTTATCAACGGTGACTAACCATTGATCAATTTTAGGCTTAGCGTCAGCATCCGTTTCAACAGAAATCTGCACCGGCGTTTTCATTGCTGTTTTAGCTAATGCGCGAACTTGATTTGATAAAGTGGCCGAAAACAACATGTTCTGACGTTCGTCAGGTAACAACTCAATAATGCGATTAATGTCTTCAATAAAGCCCATATCGAGCATGCGATCGGCTTCATCGAGCACTAACACTTCTAGCTCGTCAAAGTGGACTGCACGTTGGGTGTACAAATCGAGCAAACGGCCTGGTGTGGCAACGAGTATATCAATGCCTTCAATGAGACGCTGTTTCTGTTGTTTACTGTCAACGCCGCCGTACATCACCATTGAATTGATGGACAAATGCTTACTGTATTGCTGAATATTTTGCTCTACTTGTACTACTAGTTCGCGAGTTGGAGCAAGTACCAGCGCTTTAACTCGTTTACCACGTACTTTACGAGGCTCTTTGAAACGTTCAAGTATTGGCAAGACAAAGCTGGCTGTTTTACCGGTACCGGTTTGCGCTGCAGCAATGATATTTTTACCCGACAAGGCCACTGGAATTGCTTTTTGTTGAATTGGAGTCGGCGCGCTGTAGCCTAACTCATTAAGAGCAAGTGTGATGGGTTCGCTTAATCCAAGCTTGGAAAATGGCATGTGTTATCTCAGGTAAAATGTCAGTAGTGTCTGCAATGTTAGTTGATAACATTGCGACTTTGAAAAGCAGAGTATTATAGCAGAGTGGATAAAGTATAGGATAGCTGAGTTTGTGGCTAAGGATTAAAAAGGGAGCAAATGCTCCCTTTACGGTTCATGATTTAACACTATTAAAGCGATACACTGTAAATGTTAATTTTTACAAGGTTTATGCTTTCATGGCCTTATCACCACGCGCAAGACCTACAACACCCGAACGTGATACCTCAATCACTTTAGTGACCTCAGCTAATGCACTGATAAATGCATCGATTTTATCGCTAGTGCCCGCCATTTGAATGGTATAAAGGCTTGAAGTGACATCGACAATTTGGCCACGGAAAATATCAGCAGTGCGCTTTACTTCTTCCCGTAGTTCGCCTTGAGCTTTAACTTTAACTAATGCCAACTCACGTTCAATGTGTGCATTCTCAGTGATATTGGACACTTTTAATATATCTATGAGCTTGTGCAGTTGTTTTTCGATTTGCTCATGAACATTGGCTTCAGCATTAACGGTAATATTTAGACGCGATAATGTGGTGTCCTCTGTTGGTGCTACGGTTAAACTTTCGATGTTATAACCGCGTTGAGAGAATAAACCTACAACACGAGATAATGCGCCCGGTTGGTTTTCAAGTAATACAGAAATAATACGACGCATTAGCTTCTCTCCGTTTTGCTTAACCACATATCTTTCATTGACTCACCACGAATAAGCATTGGGTAAACGTGCTCAGTTTCATCAACACTGATATCAACAAAGACTAATTTGTCTTTCATTGCTAATGCTTCTGCAAGCTTAGACTCAAGTTCATTAGGATCGCTAATCGTCATGCCAACATGGCCATAGGCTTCTGCAATCTTGGCAAAGTTCGGTACTGAGTCCATATAAGAATGAGAGTGACGACCTGAATAAATCATGTCTTGCCACTGCTTTACCATACCTAAGAATCGGTTATTCAAGTTGATGATTTTCACTGGGGTATCATATTGCAGTGCCGTTGATAGCTCTTGAATGTTCATTTGAATTGAACCATCACCTGTTACACAAACAACGGTTTCATCTGGCATTGCCATTTTAACCCCCATGGCTGCAGGTAAACCAAAGCCCATGGTGCCTAAGCCTCCAGAGTTTATCCAGCGACGTGGTTTATCAAATGGATAATACAGTGCAGCAAACATTTGGTGCTGGCCAACATCAGATGTGACGTAAGCATCACCGTCGGTCAATTTATGCAGTACTTCGATCACTTGTTGCGGCTTAATACGATCGGTGGTTTTATCGTATGCCAAGCTATCACGTTCACGCCATTGATTGATATCAGTCCACCATGCATTGAGTGCTTCGCTGTCATTGGTTTTTTGAGTCTCATCAAGTAGCTTGAGCATGCTGTCTAAAATGTTTTCAGCAGAGCCAACAATTGGGATATCTACTCTGACTGTTTTTGATATCGAAGATGGATCAATATCAATATGTAAGATGGTTGCATTAGGGCAGTACTTCTCGACATTATTCGTTGTCCGGTCATCAAAACGCACACCGATACCAAAAATAAGGTCACTGTTATGCATTGCCATGTTGGCTTCATAACGGCCGTGCATGCCAAGCATACCTAAGAATTGCGGATGACTGCCTGGGAAAGCACCTAAACCCATTAATGTGTTAATCACAGGAATATTTAAACGTTCTGCCAGTTGCAGGATTTGCTGGTCGCACTCAGAGATAATCGCGCCACCACCTACATATAAGATAGGTTTTTTAGCCGCTAATAATGCATGTAAACCACGACGGATTTGGCCCTTATGGCCTGATGTCGTTGGATTGTAAGAACGCATGTTGACTGATTCTGGGTAAACGTAGTCGTGAAGAAGCTCAGGATTTAAGCAGTCTTTTGGTAAATCGACAACCACAGGTCCAGGGCGGCCAGTTGCAGCAATAAAGAAGGCTTTTTTGATAATTTCAGGGATTTCACGGGGATCTTTCACTAAAAAGCTGTGTTTTACAATCGGTCGAGAAATACCAATCATGTCACATTCTTGGAATGCATCATTACCAATTAGGTTGCTGGGTACTTGGCCTGACAAGACCACCATTGGGATAGAGTCCATGTATGCAGTAGCAATACCTGTAATCGCATTGGTTGCTCCAGGACCTGAAGTGACTAGTACTACGCCAACATCACCAGTTGCGCGCGCATAGCCATCAGCCATGTGGACAGCAGCTTGTTCATGTCTTACAAGGATATGTTCTACACCTGCAATTTTATGAAGAGCATCGTAGATATCAAGAACTGAGCCACCAGGGTAGCCGAATATGTGTTTTACGCCTTCGTCTATTAACGAGCGCACTATCATGCTTGCGCCGGATAATTTTTCCATTGCTAAATCCTCTTAAGTTACCGTTGTGGGTAAACAGTATCTTGTTACAACGACGGTAATCGTTCTAAAAGTAGGTTCGAATGGTAATTCGAACTCGTTTATCTTTGCAGTCGATAACCGCCTTAGATAATTGTCTTGTTTTCATATGATATTGAGATAACACCAAGTGAAACAAGATGATTTCATCATAATTAATTTTGAAATTGATACAAGAGTGATTTTGAAATTAACTAAGAAACTTGAGTGTATTTCATGAATATTGATTAATAATGACTAATAAGTCAGAAAAACACATTAAATTAAGTGTTATTTGCAGTTTATTGAATATAACTTTTGTTATAGAGCGTACAAATAGCACATTTTAGGACGCACATATTGGCTAAAAGAACTGGAATAGGAATTGATCAATTTAATAATGAAAATGGGGTCGTGGCATTATTGAATAGAGTGATACATAGCATCACTCTTATTCATAAAATTCTAATGTGCTGGTTGAGTTCGCTGAAATAGCAAACAGACCATGACTAACATAACTGAAATCAGCATCATTGCAGAAAAAGGCACTGCAGTACCTGTGTAAAATACTGCTAGTAAAGGCCCTGCAAGAGAGCCAAACCCAAAGCGCAATGTACCAATCACGGCAGTCGCAGTTCCAGTTTCCTTTTTAAATTTCATCAATACAATCGCATCAGCATTGACTGACATAATCCCTAAACAGCCCATTAATGGAATGAGCATTGCCACTGTGTAATGGTAACTTAGGTCAATAATATTAACGATCAACAATCCAGTGGCTGAAAGCGTTGCAAACACCGTGGCCACAAACAACATTCGGCTAGAACCATAGCGACCGACAATCCTTGAATTAACAATATTAGCGAGCATCAACGCGCCAACATTAGTGCTAAACAAAATCGCGAATAGTGATTTATCTAACCCGAACACTTCCATATATATGAAAGGAGAGGCTGTTAAGTAACAGAAAAAAGCAAACGATGTGAGCACGCCACAAGTGATATTAACCTTAACGCCCTGACGAGTTAACACGGTTTTATAGGACTTAAGAAAAGACTGAGTACTGCGACTGTCTTTTGCCTTATCGCTTGGCATTTTAAGTTTAAACAACACCAGCATTAACAATACAATCGCGTAGCAGCTTTGGCTTATAAAGATCAGCGGCCATTCACCAAACTCTAAAATTAAACTGCCAAGTGTTGGTGCTAATAAAGGGGCAAGCATCATGATTAAACTGACATAAGACATGCCTTTAGCCGTATTATCACCATAAACCTCTTTGATATAACCAGGAACAACCACAGTTGCAGCGGCGCCAATAAACGCTTGAATAAACCTCAAGGCTAAAAATGTTTCAATGCTGCTACTAAAAGAGATAAATAAACTAATTAGCGTAAAACCACTGAGACCGAAAATGACCAAAGGCCTACGACCAAAACGATCCGCAAGTGGGCCGAATGTCAGCATGCCAAGCGCATACCCAGCTAAATAAATACTTAAAGACTGTTGTACGGTGGTGACGTGGGCATCATAGCTTATTGCAATAGCTGACATCGCTGGTAAATACATATCAATAGCTAATGGCGTGATAGCAACAATGGCCGCAAGCATTGGAATTAACATGGCAAGATGCGGAGAATTTTGTGCAGTATTATTTGAATGAGTGTTTGAAGACGGGCTCACACATACCTCAGTAATAAAAAAGAGTGAAGGCAAAAGAAGAGGAACGAAGAAAATTCCATAGAGGATTTTAACATGATTAGTGTTTACTAATGGGAATTATTTAATAAGAACTTGTATCAAAATCTTTACTGGATCAACCAAATAGGATGTAACAATAGCTTAACAAGAGTGTCGCGTGATTGTCATTGAACTTGGGTAGCTTACCTGAAATTTTAATAACAAGTACGTAACAGGAAAGTGATGATGAAAACCAATATTTTACCCATAGCCGCTATTGTTTCTATGATGCTATTAACTGGCTGCGATGGTGACGACGGCTCTGATGGCAGCTAAGGTAGTGATGGTATTAATGGACTAACTTCGTTACTCACGACAAGTTCGTTAGCTTCTGGTCATGCTATTTGTCCTTTTGGTGGAAAGCAAATCGATACCGGCATTGATACCAATGGAAATGGCATTTTAGACAGTGACGAAATCATTTCTGCCCAAACTCAGATTATCTGTGATGCTCAGCAAGGCGTTTTATCTTTAGGACTTATAGGTCGTTACGAGTCTGGCGTGTTTGGGAAAAGTGCTGCTGAAATTGTTGATTATCACGTAGCAAGTCATCTAGCGTTTGTGGTCAATGCTCAAAGTGGCATGGTCGATGCAATTAGCCTTGAGAGTGTTGAGACTCAAGCTGTTGATGCAGCAGAGGCTTCTACATTAAGTAACTTAGAAAAAGTATACAGTTTAGATGTTGCTACAGATGCAGAATTAACTGGTCTAGGTAGCGTTAATAGCATCAGTATTTATGGCGACCTTTTAGCTGCTGCCGTTGAAAGAGCTGATGATGTAGGCAATGCGACGCAAGGTAACGGCGTTATCGCCTTTTATCAATTATCTGATGTTGATGCGCCAAGTTTTATTAAAACTGTCAACGTAGGTGCATTACCCGATAACGTGGTGTTTACCCATGACGGTACCAAAGTGATTATAGCCAATGAAGGTGAGCCTAACGATGCTTACACGGTAGATCCCGAAGGCAGCATTTCAATTATCGAAGTGGTTGATAATATTCCTGCCGATATTGCTACATTGATTACCTTTAACGAGTTTGATGCAGGCAATGCACGCCATGATGAATTAAGCGACTTGATTAAACTCAATGGCCCTGGTGCTTCAGTTTCTGAAGATCTAGAGCCTGAATATATTGCAGTCTCTAAAGATAACCAATATGCCTATGTCAGCCTACAAGAAAACAATGCTATTGCAGTGATTAACTTGGCTGATAATACGGTTGAAGCGATTAATGCACTTGGTCTTAAAGATTATGGAAAAGCGGGGAACGAAATCGATGCCAGTGATAAAGATGATGCTATCAACATCACGGCATACGAAGGTGTTTACGGCATGTATCAGCCAGATACGATAGCAAGTTACCAATGGCGTGATCAGGACTTTATTGTTACAGCCAATGAAGGTGACGCACGTGATTATGACGGTTTTTCAGAAGAAGAGCGGGCTGAAGACTTACTGCTAGAGCCAAACCATCCACAAATTTTAACAGCACAAGATAAGACTCAGCTAGGACGTTTAAAAATTACCACTAGCATGGGCGATGATGATGGCGACGGTGATATGGATAAAATCGTCTCATATGGCGCACGTTCATTTTCGATATGGACCCATGATGGCCAACAAGTTTTTGACAGTGCTAGCCAGTTCGAGCGCATTACAGCTGCGATCTTAGGTGATAACTTCAATAACCATAACGAAGAAAGCAAAGGCGATAGCCGTAGTGATGATAAAGGGCCAGAACCTGAAGCGTTAGCTATTGGAGAAATTGGTGATAAAAAATATGCTTTTATCGGATTAGAGCGCACGGGTGGTTTTATGGTTTACGATATTACTAACCCATTTGATGTTAGCTTTATTGATTATGTGATAAATCGAGATTTTGATATTGATTTTGAAATCGATGGTGATGATATTTCAGGTCAACCTGAGCTTGCTGGTGACTTAGGGCCTGAAGGCATGAAGTTTATCGGTGCTGATATGAATCTGACAGGCAAACCATTGTTAGTTATTGGCAATGAAGTGAGTGGCACGACAAGTGTTTATCAGCTGGATTTTAATCAATAAAAGCACACTGTTGTATTAATACTCAACGGCAGCTCTCGCTGTGCAAAGCCAATACTGAAAAGTATTGGCTTTTTATTTGGTTAGCGAAAGCACCTGATGAATATTCCTGATATGGCTAACTAATACTCAGTGAACAACAGTGGCTAATACAGTTATCGTTTTATTGTATAAAAAGGAGATTTTATTCTGCTTAAGATCATGTATTCTGTATTTATGTGAGCAAGTTAACGACTGGGCGGGAGAGATAATGGCAGAAGTAAACAGTGACGCTTGCTTAATTGGTGAGCATGTCATTTTAGAACCGTTGACACCTGAGCATGTGACTGCGTTAAGTCTAGCTGCAACTGATGGGAGTTTGTGGGAATTGTGGTTTACCACTGTGCCTCACCCAGATGATATGAAGGCTTATGTGGAAAAGGCTTTAGTGCAAGAGAGTCATGGTGAAGCTTTAGCATTTGTGGTCAGAGAAAAGACTTCAGGTGAAGTCATTGGTTGTACTCGTATCTGTAATTGGGATCAACCCAATCGTCGCTTAGAAATTGGTTACACTTGGTATGCCAAAAGAGCACAGCGTACAGCGGTGAATACAGAGACCAAATTACTGATACTCACTTATGCATTTCAAACCTTGGATGTGATGGCCGTAGAGTTTAGAACCCATTGGCATAACCAAGCATCTAGACAAGCCATTATGCGCTTGGGTGCGAAGCAAGATGGTGTACTGAGAAACCATAAATTATTGAAAGACGGCACAGTACGAGACACTGTGGTGTATTCGATCATCGATAGTGAATGGGCCACGGTAAAAAAACATTTAAAACATCGCCTAGATTATTATCAACAGCAAAATGCCAATGCCATTTTGCATACAGAGATAAATTACTAACCATAAAGCTGAGTCAATTTAACGGTTATTGTGGTTTAAGTCGTAATCAGTTAAGTATCAGGAATAAAGGATATTTCATGTTAAACAAAGGATTTCAATTAGCTGCAGCAGTGGTTTTACTTACTGCAGCAAGCAGTAGCTATGCACAAGATAAAGCTGAAGAAGCTTTCAGTAACGAGTTAGTGCAATGCGCTGCGTATTACGAAATCGCATCTGGTGTGATCATGGGGATGGATGCACCACAGATGCAAGCCGTTGGCGGCAGACTTAAAGATTCAGGTCTTGAAGCTGAAAAGATTGCTGGACAATATATGCCTGCCGAGAAAGTAGAAGCGGCAGTTGCGACTGCAAAAGAGCAACAAATTGCCAGCCTTGGCGGCTCAAGTGGTTTAGGACCATTAATGGGTAAGTACAAAGATTTATGTAAGAAAGTGGTACTGGATCCAAAGTCTCGCCTTGAATATTGGGCGATGGTAACCATGTAATTTAGCTGTAGAGTTAATAGATGATGCGCTCAGCATCATCTATTGTTTAACAGATTTCTTAGTCAGTATCTTCAAGATGCTTACTTGTGTTTTAAAGCCTAAATCATATTAAATTTCTACATTGTACTTTTCTGCAATACGTTTCAATCTTCCTGAATCGCGAATTTCATTAAACCACTTTTGCACATGACTTGCCGAAACCACAGAATTCGGTTTGAGCAAGATGCTATGAGAGTAAGCTTGATCCAATCTCTCTGAGATCAGCAATTGCGACCGTGCATCAGGGTGAGTTTGCAAATAGTGCATAAGGTATGAATGGGTGACAGGGGCAATATCGGCGCGACCTTTGAGAACACTTTCTATTGATGCTTTATTGGTATTAACAAACTGAATATCAAAATTGAGTGCTAACTCTTGGCTGTCGGTATTCCAGTCTGCAAATTGATAATGATAGCCACTCACAAGACTTAATGATTTATCTTTAAAAGATGAAAAATATTCTTGGTTTTTGTCATTATCTCTAAGGGTGATAAACACTTCACCGTCGACAATATCAAGTGGGATAAAGGTGGTGTCAAAGTTTTGCCAACCCCAAATAGGGCTTTCAAAAATCATCATATCGAAACGACCAATGTCATATGCTTGGTAGCGATTTTCAATGCTGGTATTAACAAATTGGAAGTCGACTTCTGATTGAAGTTCATTGAACGCTGCGATTAAATCAATGGTAAACCCTTGAAACATGCCGGCCTCAGAGATATTCACATAAGGGGCAAACAAGTAACCACCCACGTTAACGACAGGTTTAGCCTGAACAGGGTTTATTAGTATTATAAGTGCAGCAATGGCAGATAAAATCTTGTTCATATTCTCAAGGTATATACGTCTGATGTAAAAATGACACCAGACAAAAAAATGACTTATTACATAAATGTAACACTTTTGTTTTACGAATAAAATACCCACAAGCTCTATAAGGACACCAAAATTTTGTACAAATTAATGCCAAATTTATCAATATTAAAAAGAAAAAATTAACTTAAGAATGAGTATTGCGAATGAAAGCAAAAAGCGAGGTGATAAAGGTTAATAACAACAAGCGCTTATATGCCACATATCGTAAAGGGTGGGTGTTATGGCATAAAGTGAAATATATAATGCCATCAATTTTTATCCTAGTTTAAGTAAACTAAATTGATGATAAAAAATGATGACATTTACATTTTAAGGTGGAAGAGCACTCAAAAGTCGCTTATTTCTGCAGCCATTTCCCGGATGAATTTTGAATGAAATGATTTTTATCCGCCGCCGCAATCGCTTTTTTAGCCGCTCTATTGGCAACATCAGTGGTTGAGAGTTTATTTTTTTTAGCTATTTTTTGATAATGTTGTTTACGTTTTGCGTTAACGTCTAACATTAACTGTTTTGCAGCTTTATCATTGACGACTAGGCCTAAATAGCCATTGGTTTGCTCACCAACTAAGCCTTGGCTTTTTGCTTGCTGTAGGGTTAACGCATAAGCATTTGCTGACAATAAAAGCCCTGTTAATAAGGCTATGATGGGTAACTTCATAATGTGATTTCCTTATTAATTAAAATAACTCGTCATTTTCTAAAAGTATGTCGAGCTCTTTATCAATTCTAATAATGATTTCATGCTCGATTTTGACATTGAGGTTTATCTCAATGGGCTTGTCGGGAGGGGCTATTTTGACTGTTGGCGAGCAAGCGCTCATTAACAGACTGCTCGCGCATAAAAGCCAAAGTGTATTAATCGAATGCGTTTTCACTGAGTTGTCCTTTTACTTCACGGATCGTTCGATATCATTTTGCAGTTGGTTGCCAATCTGCGTACTTTTATATAATTGAAATAAGTTCTCTTCATGAGAGTAGTTTAAATGTATTGGCCTTTCAATATCTTGGCTTTGACCTTTCACTTGCACTTTGAGTGAAGCATCCCCATTTTCTGCCATGTCAAAACTACTACTTAGCTGGCTGTACTCTAAATGTTCTAGTGTTTGTACAACAAAATCTAAGTGTGGTTGAGTTGTTCTAATTTGCTCAAGGGCCGGGTTATTTGACACTTGAATTAAGCCTCCTGGTTTCCTTGCTGCCAAGTGTCCACCTGCAATAGTGACTTTACCATCGACTAAGCTTGCTGGTAAAACACCGTCAAAAATACCATTGGCGTAGACACCAACCTGGGGCTGTGCAGCGAGTAACGCTTCTAAGCTAATGCCATTTAAGACAAAGTAACCTTCAGATTTATCGTGTAATTTTAGATAAAACTCAGGCACTAAAAACTCTCCATCTAATAAGTCGCCACTGGCTGTTAAATTAACATCCGTATCGCTAAGCCCGCTAATTTCCTGTAACCAATTATTGGCGGGTATTTCATCATTTTTCCCTAGTGAAACATTGGTTTTTAGTTGAATATTTTCAAGATTAATACCGACGTATGCATCAGCAATATTGAGTTCTGCTTGTTGGCACAACAGACGGCTTTGGCTGTAGGTCGTAGGTTGAATTGGTGTGCTATGTACCTGCTGCCAATTGAATTGACAATTAGCCGTTAAATTCGCGTTGTTAAAATAGTTTTCGTTATATTGTGCATCAAGCTGCGAGACTTGCTGTTCAAATTTCATTTCAAACAAAGACACGCCTTGGCTTTCATTAAGTGCAAAACCAGCCTTAAGCTTGTTATTGCCAGAAATGGATAAGTTTTCGGGGAGCATTTGAGTTTGCTCTAAGGTATTAACAACCGATGCTAACTCGGTATCGACCAGCCATTGACCTGCTAAAGACACTGGCATGTTTTGCTGTGGTAACCGCAGCAAATGATAGCTGGATAAAATTAGTTCATCGAGCTGCCATTGTTCTGAACCTGTTAATAGCTGATGCTGCAGGTTTAAGTGTTGGCTAAGCGATATATCATCAAGTCGCAGTACTTTGTAACGGCGTAATTTTGTTTTGCTTGGAATGAGCTTATCAATTTGAACATCTTGTAACGACCAATTAAGTTGGGTTTGATTTGATTGGGCGAGTAATGTTTCCAGGGTAGACATTTTTGAAGTAGCGCTACCATGGCGATGGTCAGTTTCGTTGATGTTCGAAGAACCCAATAACAAAGCGATATTTTGCGTTGCGTTGATCTCAAATTGGCCTAACTCAACTTCAAAAGTCTCGTTTAGCACTTGTTTGATGTCATTTGTTTTAAATGAAAAACGGTCAAAGCCCAATGCAAAATTGCCAATATTGAGTGTAGATTTTCTAGTAGCTTGGTTTATATCAGTGCTTTGGTTTATATCAGTACTGGTCTCAATAGGCGCTTGAATGTGTTCAATACTTGAAGGTTGCGTAAGCTGCCAATGCAGGCTTTCAAAAGACAATGTCTTTTGTGGCATATAAACATTGAGCTTTTCTGTGTGAATTCCTGACTGAGGCAATAGGGTGACTTTTATTGATTGATTATCAGCTCTGGCGTTTGCAGTAAATTTTATTCTGCTTCCATCAAGTGTAATACGTTTGTCAGAACCGCTAGATTCAGTAGACGTTAATGCTAAGCCCTCACTCAATTCGATTAGTTCAATAGGGTGATGCTGATTCAGGCTGAAATCTAATCTTGAGTTCAGTGTCATTCTATTAAGGGGGGATGAGTTATCGTTTGATGCTGCAGAATTCGCAATTGAGAGGCTGTCCACAGTGAAATCATTGATATCTAATGCTGTTGTGACAGTATCATGCTTCACAAGTAAGCTGGCACTTGTTGGCAAAACGTTGATTACAGATGTGTCATCCAGTGGCATTTCAATGGTTAACGGTTTCTTTAAAGATATAGACCAATCAACAGGTTTGGCCATTTTACTTAGCAATTGGTTAGCGTGAGCTGTGAACGAGGTATCAACGAATTCTGTGCGACTCAACAATGCATTGATATCGGCTAATTGCAGTTGAGTCGTGCGTTGCTGCCAAGTTAAAGGTTGCAGTTCAAAGGTCGTCATAGCGGGCGCTGTATCTGACATTGGCAGATAGTTTATCGAAAAATCGATAGGCGAATCTGAGCTGAATTTAATCCCTGAAAGTAATCGACTGCTAATGAGGGGAAGTGCGTCGCCACTTGATGCTGTTACAGGAATAATCTGATGCTGACTGTTGATTGAACCGTGAATCAAATCAAGTTGTGTATCACTTTGCCAAAGGCCGTTAACATCAATTGCTAATGCATCAATACTAGTGACGAAGTCATCTAATCCAGTTACAAAATCTGATTGCGAAACGGCTGAGTTATTGCCTAAAGCCTCATCAGATGCCATGAGTGTTAACGCACGATTAAACTCAGTCATACTACTAAGTAAGGTATTAAAGTCAGTTTGATGGCTAAGCGTCCACTGTGTTTGAGCGAGTGCCAGTTCAAACGCCAATACCTGCTGTTCCATCAAATTGACTGTTCCAGACAGTACTTGATGTGTATCCGTTTTCTGCAGTGCATCGGTAGTTTTTTTGGCAGATTCCACATGGGTTAACTGCAATTTACTCGTTCGTAGAACTGGGGAAGGAACCTTTTTTTGTAACGACTTAGGTAAATATACACTGATATTGTCGAGTGTTATTTGTGGAATTTGGTTAATGCTCAGACCTATATTATCTGAGTTTTCACCTTGTTCTTGTCGTTTAAAAAAACTGTCCCCTAATGTGACTTGAATATCACGAATGTGCAGCGCATTGATATCTTCAACAGCTAAGGACATATTTTTTAGGGTATGGTAACCATCTTTTAGATCTAACTTGATATCACGAAACTCAATAAAGCTATCTTGATAACGTAATTGCAGCCATGGGAAATATAAGTGATTAAGATCGGTGAGCTTAAATTGGGTTAATTCAGTCAGTTTAACGTCAACATCAATCACTTCGATATTATAGGGCTCAGTTAATGAGTTGATTAAATTTAGTGCAATGGGCCTGAAGTTTTGTTGAAGCAGGACTAAACCTAATGCGATTATAAAAAAGCACAATAAAAATAATCGCTTAACAGTAAAAATTCGAACTGCCATTAGGGTAATGAGTCTTTTAAGGTTTTGATATATTTGAATCAGGAAAGGATAGCATAGCTTAGGTGTAATGGCTCAGTTGTCATTTAGTTAACAATCATTCAATCATTCAATCAACTAATCAACCAATCAACCAATCAACCAATCAACTAATCAACTAATCAATCATTCAATAATGCCTAAACTAACGAACGTAGATTGAGTTTATTAATTCAATCTACGCTCAGTTTACTAACTGAGCTTACAGATTTAGTTTCGTTAAGCTTAGGCAATAATCTTAGAATGTTATTGTAAGCCTGCTTTATACCCAGCGGATGTGTGTCGTGAGTGTGTGGCTTTCACCTGGTGCTAATGACACTTCGTCTTCAAGCACATTGGCTGTTTCATGACATACCATTGTGAGGTAGTCGTTATCGTTAAAGCGGGAGAGTCGCTCGGATTTATCTATCCAAGGGTTCCAAAGCACAGCTGATTGACTGTTTTCACGACTGACTTCAATAGTGCCATTTGGAGTATGGAGCAACTGAGTACTCGCTAAATCGGTATAGACTCTATCCGTTTCACGAGTAAAGCTAACTTCATCTGAATCTTGGCTATATGGTCCTTTACCAAATTCGATATATTTCGCGCCGCTAAAACCTGTAGCAGTTAATTGATGGATATCTTCAATGGGGAAGTAAGTGTGTAAAGCTTGAGTTAGGTTTACAGGGTAATCGGTATTATTTTTATTAACGATACTCACTGACAGTGTTTCACCTAGAGTGAATAACACACTGACTTCAGTATCATGGGGCCAGAACTGTTTGTTGGCTTTGGTAATTTTAAGGGTGAACGTCAAATCAACCAGTTGATCACGCATTTTGACCGATGCTAAAGACCAAATGCTGGTTCTAGCAAAACCATGCTGTGGAAACCCTTCGGTTGGACTGGCTCCGAACCAAGGCCAACATACTGGAATGCCTCCGCGGATCCCATTACCCGGTTGATAGTCATCAGCATTTGATACCCAGAGTAATGGTGCTTTATCTTTTGGTTGGAAATAATCTATTTGTGCGCCTTGAAGAAAAATACTTGCTTGGCACAAGTCAGTATTAACTTCGACATAATCTAAACCGTTTGGGTGTTTTTTAGTGGTAACCGAACCCATAATGCGTTTTCCTTATGTGTGATAACAGAAAAATTTATTCGCTATTAGCTTACAAATTTTTCATCAATATTTTAAGAGGTTAACTCTTTGTTATTACGGTTTTAGTGTTTGAAAAACGACATAAACAAGGGTTATTTATGTCGACCAAAGTGCAGTAAGCGGTTATTGGCTGGCATTTCAACGTCATTGATTAAAGTAAAGGATTGTTGTGCAGCCAAAGCGGTTATCCATTCAATGTCTCTGATCCCGCTCTGAGGGTTATTTTGTTTTAACCATTCATCAAATGACGCATTACTTTCACTACTATATTGGCCTTGATAATTAAAAGGTCCATAAATCACTAGCTGTGCTTTAGGTAAAAGAGCGTTGCCGACACCTTGGAAGAAGGCTTCAACCATAGATTTACTCATGATGTGTAATGTATTGGCACTAAATACACCATCGAGTTGGGCAGAGATCATTTTTACAGGCCAATCAAGCATGACATCTAAACCAAAGGCGGGTAATAAATTTTGAGTTCCGACTAATTCGATGCGGGCATTTAAATGAGTTAAGTAGCTGTTTTGATCACTCGCTTGCCAAGTTAATTGTGGCAGGTTGGCTGCAAAGTGCACACTATGTTGGCCTGTACCACTGCCAATTTCTAATACTTGTTGGTTGTATTGAAAAATGCGTTGTAGCTCAACAAGTATCGGCCCTTTGTTATTTTCACAGGCTTGTGAAAAGGGTAACTGAGAAACATGGTTTAAGATAAGTCTACCT
The DNA here is from genome assembly GCF_030548905.1 of Shewanella sp. 2_MG-2023. Taxonomy (NCBI): domain Bacteria; kingdom Pseudomonadati; phylum Pseudomonadota; class Gammaproteobacteria; order Alteromonadales; family Shewanellaceae; genus Shewanella; species Shewanella sp. 2_MG-2023. The sequence continues at coordinate 214,342 of NZ_JAUOSO010000002.1, read as the reverse complement.
TTTCCATTTCAAGTTGCTGTAGTGCGATAACGGCTTGGGTGCGGTTTCTTACGCCTAGTTTACGAAATATTGCTGTCGCATGGGCTTTAATTGTCGCTTCGGACACACCAAAGTCATAGGCGATTTGCTTGTTAAGTAAACCTTCAGCAAACATCTGTAATACGCGATACTGTTGTGGCGTTAAGTCTGATAATTTGTTGGCCATCTGACTTGTAGGATCATCATCGACTTCAAGGATTTCTGTCCCTTCTGGTAACCAGATGTCACCATAAAGCACAGCATCGAGCGCTTGTTTTAAGGTGTCCATAGAGGCTGATTTAGGAATGAAACCAGAACTACCGTAATGAATCGCACGGCTAATAGTCTGAATATCTTCATGGGCAGAAATAACCACCACTGGAATATCTGGGTAATGGCCTCGTAGGTGAATCAAAGTCGAGTAACCGTGAGAACCCGGCATTTGAAGATCGAGAAGAATCAAATCAAGGTCTGTGGCTTTATCATCAAGAATAGTTTGCAGCGCTTCAGCACTGTCAGCTTCAAACCAATTCGTACCTTGAAAAGCATTATTCAATGCTTGTCTTAGTGCATTACGAAATAAGGGATGGTCATCAGCAATAATTATATTTAAATTTTGTAGCTTCATGGCTTTTTAGTTGTCTTGGTTGCACGTGAAGGTAATTTTAATGTAACAGATAACTTGGTTATCGATCCACGCTAAAGTGCAAGAGTATAACGAAAACAGTTAAATAATATTATGGCTTAGACTTTTGTCTAATAATAAACTTTGAGGTGAAAGTATTGTTCGCTAGAGCAGAAAATACAGGAGTCATGATATGACTCCTGTTGTTTAACGATAAATCTAATTAATGGCAAGTGTAGAAGTATGTTTATAGACTTAAGATTTAATTTCAATATTGTCGTTCAACAGCTCGATGATATCGATGTTGATTCAGTTCAAAGCGATTAAAGTTGTTTGTTGTATTCGACTCTGAATTCACCTTTAGCAAAACGGGTATTTTCATCCCAGTTGGCAAATAGACGTAGGTTTTGTGTCGGAGTAAATTGATAGCTTACCGCAAACTCATGGGTTAATACGCTATCATCGCCTGAAAAACCACTCGATTTAAAGGCTTCAGAACCTGAAATTGCACCCAAGAACATTGGGTTATAGTTCAGCCATATTTTGTCGTTAATTTCAATTTTAGAATACATACCAACAACATAAAAACTGCCATGCATGTCGTAACGGTCGGTAACTCCAGAACCAGTACTACCATCAAATGGCTCACCAACAGCAATACCAGCACCTGCTAATGGATAGAGGTTAACTGGCCCCATTTTTGGTAAAGCTTGAATAAAGCTATAAGATGCGCTGCCTTGGTTAGAAGCGAAATCCCATTGAGCATCAAATTGAGAACCACGGCCATTAGTCAGATCAACACCAAAGTTTCTAAAACGCATAGAGTCAATGGAGTTAGTATCTGATGAACCATTCCAACCGGTTAATTCGCCAGCAAACCCTTTCACTTCAATGATATTCATTCCCATAGTTTCCGGGTTGTTTGTATCATAGGTTTGACCAAGTTTTAAATTAAGTCCAGCATCAGTAATGCCACCGCCAACTTGGGTGTATACCGCTAATGGATCTGACATATCTTGTACTTCTTTCTCGATGACTTCTTCGGCATAAGCACTTGAAGTCATAATACTAATGCTGAGTCCAATGAGTAACTTGTTCATTAATGGCGCCTATTCTAGTAAATAATTTAATTATTACTATGATATAGGCCGCCATAGTTGAACTGAATTGAGCAAAGGTTATTTCGTGTATAACCCTTGGTTCATTATGCTTATTTGCTAATGTAAATTGATATGGTCAGTTAGAGGAGTTCTTTAGCCATGTCTGCTGACTGCCAAACTGGAATAGGGTTTCTGTCTTCATCGACGGCGACAAAAGTAAATACGCCTCGAATCGCATGCTCTCGTAAATCTTGGTACATATCCTCAACGAATATATTCACTTCAACTTTTAATGAAGTATTACCCACATGAATCACTCGCGCGACCAATTCAGCTAAACTGCCAGCGGGAATGGCTTTTTTAAAATCTATTCGATCTGAACTGACCGTCACTAACGCTTTTCGGCAAAAGCGTGTCGCGGCAATAAATGCGGTCTCATCCATCCATGCTAATGCATCACCACCAAATAACGTGTTGTGGTGATTGGTATTTGATGGAAATATCGCTTTGATGACCTTTGCTTCAGATTGCTCAATTCGAGCAGTGATATCTTCAGGAAATGATGGGTTATCTTGTGGTGATACGTTACTTGTAAAGGGCATTCAACTACCTAATTTTATTTTTAGTACTTCTAGTTGGATGGCGGATTATACGTATAACGTCATAAAATAGGTAGTGAAACTCAACACGCCCTAGTCATCACTTAAGGTTAAGTGGGTAAACTTTGAATTATCAGTAAGCACTTTGATGTGTTTTACATTGTGGATTTTGACTGTGACAGGCTGTTGATTCTTGCTTAATTGGCCTTTAATGACCTCTACTTTTTCAATTGATTTACAGGCCGAATCGGACTTTTCCCCGCTAAATCCAGTATCAAAAAACACCCCTTCGATAATAGCGTTATCTTTCATGGTCAACTCTACGCGATATCGGTAAAGGCAGATTATTTCGATGTAATCGTGTAAGTCACATTTAAGCATAAATACTCCGAAAGAATTGTCTGGTCGTTGAATTTCAGTAAAGCTAAATTTAGATGAATATTTAGATTAATATCAGGGGGAGGGAGTGATGAAAATCAATAGTATTAAAATCAACTACAATAAAACAAAGTGCTGCCTAATTTTTTAAGCTAGTACCTTAATAAAACTGAGCTGGTTTGTTGTTCCTGGTGATCAATGGTCAGAATGTATAATCGATTAAACTCAGTTGCTTCCACAATTTCATCTCCTGCAATGCCACCTAATAAACTGACCAGTTCAGGAGTGGTATTACTATGGCCAACAATGAGTATCCGCTGGTGGTGATTGGCTTTTATTGCTGTTGCAAAGTCAGACAATTTGCGTGGGTTATAGCTAGTAATCGTTAATGACTGAACTGATGCTGTTGGCTTTGCGGTATCTTGGGTACGATTATAATCTGTGCTGTAAATGGCATCTAAAGGCACTGATTGAAGCAAATTTGATAAGTTTTGCGCGCGTATTTTGCCTTCAGCTGTGAGGAAAGGGTCATTGCCCGATTCTTTTTCAGCATGTCGAACAAGAAATATCGTTTTGGTTTTAACGTCTGTTAGCTGTTCTGAATTAGTTTTTTTTGTATTGGATATCTCGGCTGCAATTAAACCACTGCTAAACATCAAAATAGCTAAAATAGTGATCAGGCCAAATGTCATCAATAGCCCTGTAAAGTATCTTCGGTTTAATTGTTTTCTATAGTGACTGTCCATCTTGTCCTCCTATGGTTAGGGTTAACTTAATCAGCAAGGTAGTATTCAATCGTTGATACCACTCTAACGCGTTTGATATGTGGATTATTCTTATCGCGATTGCTGATGCTAAATTGACCCTGACTTGCGCGTTTAATTTTTCCTAGTTGGCTATCAGAGTCTTTGGCAAATTTGTCGGCCACTAAACGTGCATTGCGGGTCGACTGTTCTATCATTTGCGGTTTAACTTCATTTAAACGTGTGAAAATATATTCAATTTGTGCGTCGTAATTGTTTTGTGAAAAAACGATACCTTTTTTACCTAGTTGGGTTAACTCCGGCATTGCACTTCGTACTTTTTCAATGTCAGTAGAATACACCGTTATGGTCTGCAATGCGGTGTAGCGGTATTCTACTGTTTGGTTACCACCATATTGCTGCGCTAATTTATCCGTAATAGTAGGCGCGGATTGAGTGACTTCATCAGTTGTGATTTCATTACTGACTAGAAATTGATTAATCAATGCTGTCTGACTATCAATTTGCTCATAAAGCGCCTCTAGACCATTGCTAGCAGCAGTAAATTGAATTGGCCAGATAACGACATCAGCTGGGTATTCGTTTTGAGCAAGCCCTTTAACAGTGACACTTCTATCCAATAACTTGTATTCAATAATCGCTTGTTTCAGTAATAATCCCATCACTGATAAACCAACAAGTAATAACACACCTAAAATAGCGGCACTGGATTTGTTAGTATTGTTCAAGAGGCGCTCCTTTAATTGAATACTATTTTGAATATTATTTTGAATATTATTGCCGAATTGACGATCAAATCATTTAAAAATGAATTCAAAATTAACTGGTTTGTAACAAACATTAGCTAAAGACCATAACGGTAAGTTGACGTGCTCGTCAACTTTTGAGTTAAATTGATTGTTTTGCAGACAAGTTGCAAGGAGGAATTGGTTACAAGCGCTAAGGGAGTAGTCAGTATTAAACACTTAAATAAAAAAGGAGGCTTATAGCCTCCTTTAATCGGTAGTTCAAATTAACCAAAGGTATAATCTAATTGGACCGTTGATTCTGCTTTAACAGGTTTACCATCAACAAACTTTGGGGCATAACGCCATTCTTTCAGCACTTTGATACTTTCAGTTTCAAAAGCTTTACCACCTTTAGATGTTAATATTTCTGGATTGATGACAAAACCTTGTTCATCAACGGTAAAGCTAAGCTGTACCATGCCCTCAGTGCGACGTTTAGCTTTAGATTGCGGAAATTTAGGATTTACGCGGTAAATAGGGGTTTGCTGCTGATCAGGGCTCCAAGGCTTCATGCTGCCAATGGCAATGCAATGTTCAGTGGCTTGTTCTGTCTCATCTCGTTGGCTATATAGGGAGACTAGTTTAGCGTGTGAGGCTAACTCATAAGGATGAGAATATTCGAGGCGTTCATATTGATTGATGACTTCTAATAATTCAGCTTCGGCTTTGTCATATTTTTTATCTGCAAAATATACTGCTGCACTGTCGTATCTCGCGTTTACTAATACGGCAGCATCGTTGGGAAGGTTCTCACTGTAAATTTGTTTCGCTTTTAAAATATACCGGCGCACAGAGGGCTTGTCGTATTTAGAATTAATCAATTTGGCAAAACTGGCTGACAAGGTATGTGCATAAAGAATTGGCTTGTCGCTGTCTTGCGCTATGTCACGAGCCTCAGATAACAGAGATTTAGCCAGTTTTATATCTTTAGTTTTGTCTGCATAGGTGAGTAAAGGGTCAATAATTTCAATACTTTCATCGCCATAGTGAGATTTGTACAAATCAAGTGTCAAATCAAAATAGGGTTGCGACTCACTATCTTGCTTATTTTCTGCTAGTGCAATGGCAAGGTTAAAGCTTAAGTTTGCCGTATCTATACTGTCTTTGCCGTATAGTTTTTTACCCAGGTCAAATGCTTGTTGTGCTGATAATACCGTTTGTTGTTTATCGCCAGCAGTCACTGCTTGATTATAGGCTTGGTAAGCTTGGGTGAAATCCTGAGAAGAGGCAAAGGTGTATGTCGAGAAACATAAGCATCCTGCTAATAGGCTGATACAGGCTAATTGAGAGCCAGACTTAATCATAACAAATCCTTTTGATATTTCATTTTGTAGTTTAATTTTCAAAGCTTAATCACATCAGCTTTAGATAACAACATAATTTACTTAGTCATTTATGTGACCATTTATTTTGGCATTCTGTAATTTATTGCAATTTCGAAGAAGTTAACAATAATTATTGATACTGGAACAAGCGTGACAGTTAAACGCGTTGTACTTCAAGGAAGAATTATGTCAGTGGTGGGAAACCTATTCTCTGAGTCAATAACCCTCAATGATTCGTTATCTTATTGGCGAAGAATTATATTCAATCGAATATTTGGTTTATTAGCTATTATTTGCATCCCCGTATACTTCACAAGTGTGTACTTGTGTATTCAATCTGATCTTTTATTAATGGCGGTTTTTGACACCATAGTGTATGCCATTTTACTGTTTATTATTTGGGATAATAAACTCAGTGACAGAAGACGATTTTTAATTGGTTGCGGTTTATCTTACTGTATAGGTGTAGGTTTTTTAATCGCTATTGGCCCAAGCGGAGCAGGCTTCTTTTGGCTGTTTATGTTCCCGCCGTTGACCTGTATTTTACTTGGTAGTCAGGCCAGTAAGTTTGCCCAAATATTTAATTTTATTTCTCTGATACTTTTGGGTGCGGCATTTTATCTTGATTGGCATATATGGCCAGATATTGAAGGTTACAGCGTGGTTATTTGGTTGGTAGTGGTGATTAATTTTGTTGCTACCAATGCGATTGTGACAATGTCTACGGCGTTTTTACTGGATAAATTATCTAACTCTTTAGAAAGTACATTAACGTCAAGAAGAGCGACAGTGATTGGCTTAGCTAAGTTGGCAGAATACCGAGACAATGAAACAGGTGCGCATTTATTGAGAATGCAGCAATATGCTTCTATGTTGGCGAAACAAAGATACAGTGAGCGTGATGCCCCTGACGAGTTAACGCTCTCATTTATTGAGGAAATAACCCTATCATCGGTACTTCATGATATTGGTAAAGTCGGCATTGCGGATGCTATTTTACTTAAACCTGGAAGATTAACACCTGAAGAGTTCGAACAAATTAAAGCGCACCCAGTAATAGGCTCGTCTGTTCTTGAAAGTATTACTCGCTACGCGCCAGATTGTAATTTTATCAAGATGGGCAGTGATATAGCTGGAGGACATCATGAAAAATGGGATGGTAGTGGTTACCCGAAAGGGCTTGCAGGCGATGATATTCCGCTGTCTGCTCGTATTGTGGCGCTAGTTGACGTGTATGATGCGTTAACGTCCCCAAGATGCTATAAAAAACCGTTTAGTCATCAAGATGCTGTTGGGTTAATTCTTGAAGGAAAAGGGAAGCATTTTGATCCGAAGTTGGTTGAGAGCTTTATGACAATTAATCATTTATTTAAAAAATTATCACTCATCTCAATTGAAGAAGAACAGTCATCTGCTCTTTTGGTTTGAATGAATGGTAGGTCATGGTTAACGAGTGATACAAAAAGAAAAGCCAATCATCACTGATTGGCTTTTTTGACATTACGTAATAGTAAAATTACTTGTTAAGTAGTGCTTTACGGTCTTTTGACGCTTGCGCTAAGTCACGTAATAATTTTTCAGAATCTTCCCAATGCAAACATGCATCAGTAATGCTTTGGCCGTAAGTTAAAGGCTGATCTTCAACAACTTTTTGATTGCCTTCAATCATAAAGCTTTCTGCCATGATACCAGCAACTGCAGTACTACCACTGCGCATTTGTTCCATGATGCTATCAGCAACATTTAACTGATTCTTATGTTTCTTCTCGCTATTACCATGGCTAAAATCAACGACGATACGTTGAGTGACACCAACAGTTTCGAGCTGTGAACGGACGATTTCTACATCTTCCGCTGAGTAGTTTGGTTTTTTACCGCCACGTAAAATGATATGACCATAAGGGTTACCATGAGTGCGGTAAACAGCCATTGCACCATCTTTATCTGGTGAGTAGAAAATATGTGGAACTTGCGCTGCACGAACTGCATCAACAGCAATGTTGATGTTGCCATCTGTGCCGTTTTTAAAGCCAACAGGGCACGATAATGCTGAGGCCATTTCACGGTGAATTTGGCTTTCAGTGGTACGTGCACCGATTGCGCCCCAAGTGATGAGATCGGCAATGTACTGACCATTGACCATATCTAAAAACTCTGTGGCAATTGGTAATTTAAGTTCAGTGATTTGCTGTAATAAATGACGCGCCATTCTTAAGCCTTTATTTGGGCTAAAGCTACCGTCTAAGTCAGGATCTGAAATTAAGCCTTTCCAGCCTACGATAGTGCGTGGTTTTTCAAAGTAAACACGCATAACGATACACAAATCGTCTTTAAGTTCGTGATGAAGTGCTGCTAAACGTTGAGCATAATCTAAAGCCGCTTCAGTATCGTGAATTGAACAAGGGCCGATGATAACCAGTAATCGTTGATCTTCGCCTGCAATAATGGCTTCAACTTCACGACGTTGCTCAACTAAGTAGTCAGCAGCATTTTGGGTTAGTGGATATTCAGATGCGAGTTGCGCAGGTGAAATTACCTTACATAAAAGGGAGGTACGTAGTTCGTCAGTTTTAATTGTCATTCATTTTACCGAGCATGTTTGCGATGAATTAACATCATATTGCTCGGGATTATAACTAATTAGTTAGCGTTAGACACGTTGAAATCGACTTAGATAGAGAACAAAAGCGGTCAAATAGGAATAAGTTAGCCGAAAATGTTGTGTGTTTAACATTCTCGGCATATATAGGCAGACTTTTTATCAATGACTGCCTAGTTGTAGCAGAGTTAAAACATATGTCGTTTCAAGCCTGTAATATCAAGAATTCTTGCCGATATCTCTTCTACTGAATGGTAGGTTGTATTGACGAACGGAATGCGCTCTTTCTTATATAGCATTTCTACTTCTTTCACTTCGATACGACATTGTCTTAACGATGAGTATCGGCTGTTCTCCATACGTCCTTGGCGGATCTCATGTAAGCGATTGGGATCAATCGTTAAGCCAAATAATTTAGACTTATTTCGTTTTAATGCTTCTGGCAACTTTAAGTTATCCATATCGTCTTCTACAAAAGGGTAGTTCGCCGCTTTGATGCCAAACTGCATAGAAAGATACAAACTCGATGGTGTTTTTCCGCAACGGGAAACACCGAGTAAAATAATGTCGGCTTTATCCATGTGTTTCATGGTTTGACCATCATCATTATCTAAAGTGAAATTAATCGCATCAATACGGTTGTCATAAGCTTCGTTAGCGGTGCTCTTGCCGTGAGTTCGGTTAATAACTGGCGCTGCTTTTATACCTAGTTGTTGTTCTAGTGGCGAAACAAAGGTGTTCAAAAAATCATAATCTAGCCCTTCGCTTGAGAAAATAATATCGCGAATGTCGGAATTTACTATCGAATGGAACACAACGGGTCTTAAGCTTGTTGTAATAAAACTATCATTGATTTGTTGTTTCACCTTTTCAGCTTTGGCTACACTGTCAATAAATGGAATGGTAAGTGCTTCAAATTCAACTGGAAATTGCGACAGTACTGCGTGGCCAAATACTTCTGCTGTGATCGCGGTCCCATCTGATATGTAGAATACTTTTGGTGTCATTTCAGCCTCTTGTAGTAATAAAATTACAAATAAAATTATACATTTACGGTTGTTGTGGTGGAGTGTAGAATGCCTCTGCCCTCGTGTGAAGGGGCCATTGAAATAAACTTGTGGAGAGATAACTGTGCAGCAATACATACTCTGGTATCAAGAACTAGGAATGGGTGATGTAAACAAAGTTGGCGGTAAGAATGCGTCACTTGGTGAGATGATCAGTAACCTAGCAAACGCAGGTGTTCAAGTCCCAGGTGGATTTGCTACAACTTCTTATGCGTTTAATGAGTTTCTAGAGCAAAGTGGTGTTAACCAGAAAATTTTCGATATTCTAGCAACATTGGATGTTGATGACGTTAATGAATTAGCGAAAGTTGGTGCACAGATTAGACAGTGGGTTATCGATACCCCATTTCAACCGGAACTAGAAGATGCGATTCGTGAAGCTTACGAGCAACTTTCTAGTGAGACGCAAGAAGCCTCATTTGCAGTGCGTTCATCAGCAACTGCTGAAGATATGCCAGATGCATCTTTTGCAGGTCAACAAGAAACATTCCTAAACGTTAAAGGCTTTGATGCTGTATTACTTGCTATTAAGCATGTTTACGCTTCGCTCTTTAACGATCGTGCCATTTCATACCGTGTTCACCAAGGTTATGAGCACCAAGGTGTGGCATTATCTGCTGGCGTTCAACGCATGGTTCGTTCAGATAAAGCATCTTCTGGTGTTATGTTCACTATGGACACTGAGTCAGGTAACAACGACGTTGTTTTCATCACTTCATCATTTGGTCTAGGTGAAATGGTAGTACAAGGTGCGGTTAACCCTGATGAATTTTATGTTCACAAACCAATTTTAGCGCAAGGGCATCAAGCCGTTGTGCGCCGTAATATCGGCAGCAAGTTGATTCAAATGGTTTACTCTGACGATGCTTCACATGGTAAGCAAGTGAAGATCGAAGATATCCCTGCAGAACAACGCAGCATTTTCTCAATCAATGACGAAGAAGTCATGGAATTGGCTAAACAAGCCGTCATTATTGAGCAACATTATGGTCGTCCAATGGACATCGAATGGGCAAAAGATGGCAATGACGGTAAGTTATATATCGTTCAAGCCCGTCCAGAAACGGTTCGTAGCCGTGAAGATGTACAATTAATCGAACGTTACCACTTAAAAACTCAAGGTGATGTCGTTTGTGAAGGTCGTGCCATTGGTCATAAAATCGGTACCGGTGTTGCTAAAGTACTAGCCTCTATCGAAGATATGGATCAAATTGAACCTGGTGATGTACTCGTTACTGACATGACGGATCCTGATTGGGAACCTATCATGAAGCGCGCAAGCGCTATTGTTACAAACCGTGGCGGCCGTACTTGTCACGCAGCAATTATTGCTCGCGAGCTTGGTGTTCCAGCCGTTGTTGGTTGTGGTGACGTAACTGACCGCATTCAAAATGGTCAAGTTGTGACGGTTTCATGTGCTGAAGGTGATACAGGTTTCATTTACGATGGTAAGCAAGACTTTGAAGTCATCACTAACCGTGTTGATTCTTTACCTGAACTACCAATGAAAATCATGATGAACGTGGGTAACCCTGATCGTGCATTTGATTTTGCTCGTCTTCCTAACGAAGGTGTTGGTCTTGCGCGTCTTGAGTTCATTATCAACCGCATGATTGGTATTCATCCTAAAGCATTGCTTGATTTCAACTCTCAACCTGCTGAGCTACAACAAGAAATCAACGAGATGATTGCAGGTTATGAATCTCCAGTTGAATACTATGTTGCTCGTCTGGTTGAAGGTATCGCAACGATTGGTAGTGCGTTCTATCCTAAGAAAGTTATCGTACGTATGTCAGACTTTAAGTCTAACGAATACGCTAACCTTGTTGGTGGTGACCGTTACGAGCCTGAAGAAGAAAACCCAATGTTGGGCTTCCGTGGTGCAAGTCGTTATATCTCTGAATCATTCCGTGATTGTTTCGCGCTAGAATGTGAAGCGATTAAACGTGTCCGTAACGATATGGGTCTGAAAAACGTTGAAATCATGATCCCATTCGTGCGTACGGTTGATGAAGCTGCACAAGTGATTGAATTGCTAAAAGAGCAAGGTCTTGAGCGTGGTAAAGATGGCTTACGCGTTATCATGATGTGTGAATTACCTTCGAACGCTTTATTGGCTGACCAGTTCTTGGAGCACTTTGATGGTTTCTCTATCGGCTCTAACGATTTAACTCAGTTAACGTTAGGTCTAGATCGCGACTCTGGCATCATCAGTCACTTGTTCGATGAGCGTAATGATGCAGTTAAAGCATTACTTTCATTAGCAATCAAAGCGGCTAAAGCAAAGGGCGCTTACGTAGGGATTTGTGGCCAAGGCCCATCAGACCATGCAGACTTCGCTCAATGGTTAGTTGAGCAAGGCATCGATACCGTATCACTTAACCCTGATACAGTTATCGACACTTGGTTATACCTTGCTGAAGAACATGCGTAATTGCTAAGTATATTTATGCGTTAGTAGGTTAAAACCTAAGAAAAGCCGCTATTTAGCGGCTTTTTTCATTTTTATTGTGGCATGATTGAACGCTTTGCAACATAACTGACTGAGTTCATGGAAGGTAAGGTCAATGAATAAAGAACTGATCCCATATGATCAGCAATACCGTCATCAATGTATTGAAGCTTTTGAGAGTAATATTGGTCTTTATTTTGCGAAAGATGAACTCAGAGAATTTATTAAGTTTCTTGATCATGACGTATTTGAAATCGAATACTATACCCATGTCACCTCAAGATGCTTTGTCAGGCATAAGCTCGAATAACAATGCAAGGCGTAAGCTGAGGTAATTGTTATTCACTTTTCAAAGGTTACAACGTAGCAATGGTTTTCGAAGCAACGGTTTTCGAGCTTGCGCCCCGTTGGGCAAGTCAAATAGCACCAATCTGCGTTGTTATAAAATATCGATGTAGAATAACTATACCTCAATTTTATGCCTAGCATCTTGGCACTATTTGCCTTGCTGACTTTGCATCTTGAAGTATCATGGGTATATATCGTGATACACAATAATGAAGTGATCGGCTGCGGTGGATTTTGTATTAAAGATAATATGGTGAGATTAGTTGATGGAATGATCACTAAAACACATCATGAAACGGGTGCAGGAGCGTTTCTTTTAGCCTCACGTCTTGAAAAGATTAAATTCAAATATCCAATGCTGAAAGTCGGTATTAACACTTCTCAGCATACAGCAGACTTTTTTGAAAGGTATGGCTTTGTTATGACTAAAAAGGTGAAAAATTTTTACGCATTGGGAATAGATAAAGTTTCGATGGAATATGTGCATAGTTAGTTACCTCACTATTACTAACACTAACACTATCACTTATCACTTATCTCAGATAAAACACGCTGAAAAGTAATCTTGAAAATTTAACAGCCTCTAATAAGTTCGTTTAAAAGGAATTAACGATGACATTAGCTAAAATTATTAGCTGTAAGGTAACACCATCGCAAATCAATCAGTTCAGTCACTCTCAAAGCCAATGGGGGCTAACCGCAACTTGTAACGGTTTTTTAGGACAATTTGGTGGATGGGTTAATCCTAATGAAACCTCAGAATATCAGCGGGCAATCATTATTGCACTATGGCAGTCTCAGGCACATTTAACCGCTTTTATGCAATCAGTTCACGATGACATTATTGAACATAATCTTCAGGGAGATACATACCTTCACTGTCAGGTTAAGCGCCAGCAACATGTAATGTCTATTAGTAGTAATCAGCTAATTATTCCTAAAGTTAACTTGATCCGCGTTGCCTACTGCAATGGAGTCATAGACAAGCAAAAGTTTATTCGAGATCAACAGCAAATTTGGAATCCTGGTATGCATGAGCAGGCCGGCTTTTTAGGTGGTGATGTGTGGCAAGAAGAGGCGCGTCATAAGAATACTGATTCTGGTAAAAATGAAGGCATTAATGCATCTACAGAAACAAACTATGTGGTCGTCACTTATTGGGCTTCTGAACAGGCACATTTAGCATACTTGAATAATACCTTTCCACGCTTAAAGTCACAGGTAAACCCACTTGATTATATAAAGCACATTAGCGGTGACACTATTTTAGTTGAGCACAAATGGGATGTACTCAGCAGCATAATCTGAGCTGATTAATGAGTAGCAATGTCGACAGATTGATAAGCATCAATGATGTGCTGCACATTGGCGTTAGGATCTAACTGAATACGTTGATAATGACTGAGTATTTTTTGTAAATATTGCTGACTAACATTAATGTTTTCAGTGGTGTTAGCTTGCCAAATTTGTGTTCCTACAGCAGATACTGGCTGTAGCTGTCCGCTTTGTTGGACTTTATCTTCTCGGTCTACACCTTGTTGCTGGTTTGAGGCGTGAATGATTTCATAGAAACGTTGGTTTTCTTGTATAAGAGCTTCATTTTTCAAACTACAATTTATTGAAATAAGTGCCTGTCTTAATTTAAATTGGTGATGAACAGGACACAATAGAAAATCAATATTTAGCTTAGGGTAGTTGTGATGAATCGATTGGATAAATTCACTGATTAAATCACCGCCAACACCCGCAATAATGATTAAATGATTACCACAATATTTATCTAAAGGAAGCTTTGCTACATCTATACAGTGAGTAAACCAGTTGGATTGGACAGTGGGCTTAAGCTTTGAGCTTGAATTAAGTCGGACTAATTTTTGCTCGAGTTCATTCATTAACTCAACAACGATATCAACAAAGTGTATATTTGGCGCAGCTTGGCGCATTAATAAGGCCCCACCTAGAAATCCATGATCGCAACAACAATCCCAAATATGATCGTACCCAGATAAGACCATATCATCTAATTGCTGCAATCTTTTACTGAGTTTCATGGGGTGTATATCCGAGTGTAAGTGGGAGTGTTTATTAAAAAGCGCCGCATTGTAATGGTTTTCAATCTGTGGGTATATGAATTAGTCGTAATAGTGTGAATAATCTGCACCATATAACCGGTACTATTTAACCTGTAATGGATGCTTTTGAGTTCAAGTTTCAAATCCGCAGATTAAATTGAGATTTACCTGTATTAGATTTGAATAATAGGGTTAATCATCATATTCAAGAAATATGAATCTTACATAATCAACTAATGGCAATTTTTTTAAGTTTTTAACTATTCATTTAGCATATGAAGCAATGGCTTACGTGTATTGTTTTTATTAATGATTAAGTCGTTACTGTATTGAATGTTTCTAATGAAAATTTTTAACTCAACTACTTAGCGGCTCTATTTTTGTTTATAATGATCACAAAATTACTATAAACAGAAGTCGAATATGCTGCCGTTGCTATCTCACCATCAAACTTTAGAGCCTATTTATTTACGTTTTCTAGATGACCTTGAAGCATCGTCTTTTGCCGGTGAAATAGATAAGCGTTACAGCGCCAGACTGATTCAAGCCACAGATAATTCTGTTTACCAGTTTTTACCACAAGCAGTCATTTATCCCCTTAATCAGACAGATGTCGAATTAGTACTCACTTTGGCGTCAGACCCTCAATATAAGCAAGTGACTTTTAGTGCTCGTGGCGGCGGAACGGGCACTAACGGCCAGTCGTTAACTCATGGGTTGATCCTTGATGTTTCAAGACACATGAATCAAGTGATTGAAGTCAATGCAGAAGAAGGCTGGGTTAAAGTGCAAGCGGGTGTCGTAAAAGATGCGCTTAATGATGCCCTAAGACCACATGGTTTCTTTTTTAGTCCCGATTTATCAACCTCAAATCGCGCCACCGTTGGCGGTATGATTAATACTGACGCATCTGGTGCGGGTTCTTTAGTTTATGGTAAAACCTCAGATCATGTATTAGGGCTCACCAGTGTGTTAGTTGATGGTAGCATATTAACTACAGCTCCAATTGAGGCAGATGCTGCCTTAACTCAAGAAGTTGAACCTAATCCATTTGCTCAAAATATCATTCGCCATATCGCTAAGCGTTGTCATGAAAAGCGTGAATTAATCATTAAGCAATTTCCTGCCTTAAACCGCTTTTTAACCGGTTACGATTTGCGTCATGTGTGGAATGATGATTTAACCCAATTTGATTTATCACGCATATTAGCAGGCTCAGAAGGTACCTTAGCCGTACTAACTGAAGCTAAATTGAATATCACGCCGCTACCTAATACGCGGATGATGTTGAATATTAAATATGACTCGTTTGAATCAGCGCTGCGTCATGCACCATCGTTAGTTGCCGCCAGTGCGACAGTGGTAGAAACCATCGATTCTAAAGTGTTAAACCTTGCCCGAGAAGACATCATTTGGCATTCAGTGTCACACCTGATTGAAGCTGTGCCTAATAAAGTGATTGAAGGACTCAACATGGTTGAGTTTGCTGGTGATGAAGATGATGTTAAGCAACGTATTGGTAAGCTAGAGGTCGTTTTAGCACGGCAATTAGCCAATGAAGAGGCTGGTGTTGTTGGCTATCAAATCACTTCAGATAAACCGAGTATCAATAAAATTTACGCTATGCGTAAAAAAGCGGTAGGTCTATTGGGTGCAACAAAGGGACGCCGTAAACCATTAGCGTTTGCTGAAGATACCGCTGTTCCGCCTGAAAACCTCGCAGATTTTATTATGGAGTTTCGCGACTTATTAGATGGGCATGATCTCAAATATGGCATGTTTGGCCATGTGGACGCGGGGGTTTTACATGTGCGTCCAGCGCTGGATATGTGCGATGAGGCTGACGAAAAATTATTAAAAACCATATCTGATCAAGTGGCCGAGCTGACGCTTAAATATGGTGGTTTGATGTGGGGCGAGCACGGTAAAGGCGTGCGCGGCGAATATGGTCCTGCGGTATTTGGCGACGAGCTTTATGGTGAGCTTGAAGACATCAAAGGTTTATTCGACCCTGAAAATAGATTAAACCCAGGCAAGTTGGTGGCACCTAAAAACAGTGGCCCAATGATGTTTAACGTAGATAGTGTTAAACGCGGTAAATTTGATCGTCAAATCCCTATTGAAACCAGAGATGCATTTCCTGATGTGATGAACTGTAATGGTAACGGTCTGTGTTTTAACTACAGCAGTTATTCATTTATGTGTCCGTCTTTTAAAGCGACTGGCGATCGTATTCACTCACCAAAAGGCCGTAGTGGCTTAATGCGTGAATGGCTACGATTATTAGAAGCTGAAGGCGTTGATCTTGATGCTCTTGCAAAATCAAAACCATTAAGCATCATGCAACGGGCGCAAAATAGCCTTAACAGCACCCGAGATTATGATTATTCCCATGAAGTGATGGAATCTTTAAAAGGTTGTTTAGCCTGCAAAGCCTGTTCTGGTCAGTGCCCTGTTAAGGTCGATGTCCCCAAGTTTAGAGCGCAGTTTTTCAATATTTATTACAAGCGCTATATGCGACCAGCGAAAGATTACCTTGTCGCGGGTATCGAAGATATGTTGCCAATGATGGCAGCGATGCCAAAGGTCACCAATTTAGCTTCGCAGAATAAACTGAGCCAATGGGTTATCAAAAAGTCGATTGGTTATGTTGATGCACCCGCTTTGTCAGTGCCAACATTAAAACAACGTTTAGATGGCCATGAAAGCCGTGGTTATGATTTAGAAGCGCTACAAGGGATCCCAGAATCTGAACGGGAAAAGTATGTCTTAGTGGTGCAAGATCCTTTCAATAGTTTCTATGATGCAGAGTTAGTATTCCGCTTTATTCAATTGATTAAAGAAATGGGCCTTAAACCCGTATTATTGCCGTTTAAGCCTAATGGTAAACCGACTCATATTAAGGGGTTTTTAGATAAATTTGCTAAAACTGCGCAGTCTAACGCAGACTTTTTAAATCAAGTTCATGGCTTAAATATGCCGATGGTGGGGTTAGATCCCGCGTTAGTCTTGTGTTACCGCGACGAATACAAAGAAGTATTAGGTGACAAGCGTGGTAACTTTGAAGTCCTATTGGCCAATGAATGGCTAACAGATGCCATTAAAGGCTTACCGCAACTTGCACAAACAGAGCAGAAATACAGTTGGTTCAGTCATTGCACAGAATCAACTGCTAAACCAGCCACGCCATCAGAATGGAAAAAGGTGTTTAGTCACTTTGGCGCCGATTTTGATGTGATTAACGTCGGTTGTTGCGGTATGGCGGGCACTTATGGTCACGAACAAGATAACCTTGGCCGCTCTAGCAAGCTCTTTGCTATGTCATGGCAGCCGACATTAGATGGCATTGACGATAAAACACAAGTATTAGTGTCTGGTTATTCTTGTCGCAGCCAAGTCAAACGTTTTGCAGGCTTTAAACCTAAGCACCCAATTGAAGCTTTACTACAATTACTAAAGGCAGCTAACGAAGCTCAATAACGAAGCTAATAATGAAGCTAATAATGAAGCTAATAATGAAAGTCGAATAAGCTTTAGACATGACTGGTGCGAGTTACTTTTTAATTCTTCGCGCCAGTTATTGTTGCCGCTAAATAACGACATAGAGTGGTATCAAAAGGGAGTTGATAGATGACAAAAACCGCCTCGAAAAATGCTATCAGTGTTTCGGCACAGCTAAAACAACTCAGCTTAACCCAATCAAAAACTCAAACGCATTTACACTCTAAATCAAATACTGATGAATCTGCACCGCTATGCAGTGAAACGCCCATGTTTGATATTAATAGTGAAGGTGAGTGGTTTTACCTTGATAGCCCATTACCAGCCAAATTTGCTAAGTTATTTGCTAGTGTGCTTAATTGTATTAATGGCGAATACTTTCTGATAACGCCAGTAGAAAAAGTCAAAGTCACGGTTAAACGACACGCAATTGTGTTAGTTGATTACCAGCTAGACGATAAAGATGGATTAACATTCATTAGTAGTATTGGTACTGAGCATGCTATAGCTAATATATCTGAAGTGGCGTTATTAGAAGATGCCATTGAAATAAATATAGAAAGGGGCGTTAAAGCGGGATTAGGCCGTGCTTGTTACTACCGATATATTAATCAATT
Organism: Shewanella sp. 2_MG-2023; assembly: GCF_030548905.1. Lineage (NCBI taxonomy): Bacteria > Pseudomonadati > Pseudomonadota > Gammaproteobacteria > Alteromonadales > Shewanellaceae > Shewanella > Shewanella sp. 2_MG-2023. Next base: position 196,089 of record NZ_JAUOSO010000002.1, on the reverse strand, counting down.
TGTAACAGACTGACTAAAATTACGGTCTTATACGTACTAGATCCTGTATTGAATGATAACCTGTTTATATGATAGTAATCTAAAGTACAACTCAACAGTCGTATTCTTAGCTTGATTCGTTATCAGACCAGTAGCTAAGGGTTGATGAGCATGTAGGAGCGGTTTATGAAACGTTATGAAAGTCTTTATTATCAAGTATCTCATCTTAATATCATGCTGCAAAATGAGCTTGATCAGCGCCTTAAGCGTTATGATCTGGACATTAAACTCTGGCCAGTTCTATTTTCTTTATGGCAAGAAGAGGGTATCAGTCAAACAGAGTTATCTAAGCTTTGTGATGTCGCCAACTACACTATGACTCGTCTGTTAGATCAGCTTCAGGTCCAAGGCTACATTACCCGTCATCAGGAGTCTGATAATCGCCGTGCTTTTCAAATATTTTTAACCGATGCAGGAAAGGCGTTAGAGCAAGACCTCATTCACGAAGCTGAGTGGGTTAATCAAAAGTGCCTTGCACGGTTAGATGAGCAAGAACAACAAACCTTGTTACAGCTTCTAAACAAGATTAATCAATAGTAATTAGTGTTTAACTCTTAACTAGTCGTGAAATACATTTTTATCTTAGAAAGACAGTAAATGCATAAAAATAAAGGCCGATAATGATTTCATTAACGGCCTTTATTCGTTTTACAGAAAGCTAACTCTGCCTTGAGTTACAGTGACCAATATAATTGATACTAGCTGATACCTTATGCTTCTAAGTCTTCATGTTTATGTACGAGATTAAAATCTGCCAGTACTGCATAAGCACTCGGGATGATAAACAGCACTAATAATGTTGAAGTGAAAATACCAAACACAATTGAGATGACAATGGGCTTAACTACTTGCGCCTGTAATGAGGTTTCCATTAACAATGGTAATAAGCCTGCTGCGGTGGTTAAAGACGTCAGGAATACCGCTCTGAAACGATCGCGACTGGCTTTAACGACTGCTTCTTGAATGTTATCGCCTATGTCCACGTGATGGCGAATGTATTGCACCAACAAAATAGAATCGTTAACCACAATCCCCGCAAGAGAGACAAAGCCTAATATTGATGGCATCGACAGGCTATGGCCTGTGAGCAAATGGCCCCAGTATACGCCGATTAATGCTAAAGGAATGGCTAGCATGACAACGAATGGCTCTAAATAACTTCTAAACTGAAAGCTTAAAATCGCAAATAAGCCAAATAGACCAATGATGAAGCCTTGCATAAACGAAGCGCCAGTTTTAGCCGTTTCTTTTGCAGCGCCTTCATAATCTACTTTGATCCCTGGGTATTTTTCACGAAGCTCATTAGCAAATTCAGTTCTCACTTTACCTACAATTTCACTGCCATTGGCTTTAGTATTGTCGATATCTGCCATCACAGTCACTGTGCGCTGACTTTCAATACGTTGAATACGCACGTATGAACGCTCGTAATCAAGGGTTGCTACCGCGCTGAGCGGCAGTTGGTTGCCATCGCCCAACATAATTGGGAAATTAGCCAATGCTTGCAAATCACCCGCTTGTTGTTTATTGAGGCGTACCTGAATTTCAATATTTTCTGGGCCAGCTTGTACATCGTCGGCGGTTTGACCAAAGTAGGCGGCGCGCAATTGCGATGCAATCATTTCACCATCTACGCCGTAGTTTTCTGCGCCATCTCTAAGCTTAACTAAGACTTCTTCTTTACCCGGCCTCATGTCATCTAAAATGCCATTAACACCCGAGAACTGACTTAAATAGGACTGTAAATCAACCGAGGCCATCTTTAAGGTTTCAAGGTCATCATGTTGTAAACGTACTTCCACATCGCGCCCAGCAGGCCCCATTGAAGGTTGTTTAAACACTAACGAAATCGGCGCGGCAATATCACCACTTTCAATACGCCAATCTTCGATGAAATTGTCAATTAAGGTTTCACGGGTTTCGGCTGATAATAAATCTAATCTCACGGTTGCAACATGCGGCCCTGATTCTCCGGCATCAGCATTCATATTGTATTGCTCGGTGATATAGCGAATGAGATCTGCGTCTTCTTGATTTTTCTCTGTGTATTTTGCTCCGACTTTATTCGCACTGGCGACGAGTTTTTCAACCACTAGCTTGGTTTGATCTAGTGTTGAGCCCGGCGGCAAAATAATCCGCGCTTCAGCGATATCTCCGTCAAGCTCTGGAAACCCAACAAACTTAACTGCGCCACCTGCGACTAATGCCACAGAGATAAACAGTAAGCCTAAAGTCGCGCCAAGACTGGCGTAGCGCCATTTCACCACAAAGGTTACGGCATCCACTAGGGTGTTATTACGAAAGTATTCGAATTTTTCTAAGAATACTTTTTTAAACTTTAGTGGCGGTTTCTCTTTTTTTTGTGATTTAAGAGAATGACTTAAGTGATTTGGAAGAATTAAAAATGCTTCGATAAGGCTGACACTCAGCACCATAATCAATACAAGTGGCACCACGGATAATACATCGCCCATTTGCCCATCGAGCCACAATAAACTGCCGAAAATAAATACCGTGGTTAAAAAGGATGAAAATACACCTGGAGCGACTTTTTTGACTCCTTGGGTGACCGCTTCATTAACGGGCAAACCTTTTTCGACATGGGCTGCAACAGACTCTGCAATCACAATGGCGTCATCCATCATGATACCAATGGCCATCAATAAACCAACAAGGCTCATGATGTTAATGGATACCCCAAATACCCACATTAAGAATAGGCCACCCATAAAGGCGACGGGTAAACCTGCAGAGACCCAGAATGAATAGCGCAACGAAAAAAATAGCCACATTGAGAAGAACACCAAAATGATCCCCTGCCAGCCATTTTTAAGCAGCATAGACAGCCTGTCTTGCAACAGTGATGACATATCATTGGTTAAGGTCAATGTGACGCCATCTGGGGCGACGAGTTGCTCTTGGGCGACAAACTCAGTGACTCTGGCTTTAATTCTAAGGGCATCATCAGCTTTGTTCTTTTGTATTTTAAGTACCGCAGCGGCTTTACCATTAAAAATGGTGTGTTCTTCTTCAAGTTCAAATAAGTCTTCTATTTTGGCTATGTCACGTAATCTGACGACGCCGCCTTCAGGGTTTGAAGAGACAATGATTTTGCCTAAATTTTCAGGCGTGATGCGGCGTTCATCAAAACGAATCAATAGGTTTTTATCTGATAACTCCACGCTACCGGCAGGCATTTGTACATTTTGGCGTCCGACTTTGTCTGCTACTTCAGCGACCGTGAGCCCCAAACGTCTAATATCTGCTTCATTAAGCTCAACCCGTATTTGGTGGTCAGAAAAGCCAGATACTGTGACTAAATTAACTCCCGCATCAATTTTCAGCCGTCGTTTTAAATCTTCTGCATATGATTTTAAATGCGGCAAACTGGCATCTGCAGCAATGGCGATATCGACCACAGGTTCAGCCCAATCAAGCTCTTTAACTGTAGGTGGATCGATTTGCGATGGAAAATCTTTAATGGCGTTAATTTCGGTTTGAATATCCACTAAACTGCGCCCCATATCAGCAGAGCCTGTTAACTTAACCGTTAACGAAGCAAAACCTTCTTGGGCATCACATTTCGTTTCTTCAATATCGCTTAAACCATCAATGGCATCTTCCATGCGTAAACACAGGCTTTCTTCCACTTCAGCTGGCGATGCGCCGGGGTAAACTACACTGGCGATAATGTAGGGCGGGCTAAATTCAGGGAAGGTCTCGCGTTTAATTTTACCGATGCTGCTTAAGCCAACAACAAAAAATGCCAACATCATCAAGTTAGCGATGGTGGGGTGGCGAGTGAAAAAGTTAATCACTGATTGTTCTCCCCATTATCTTTTTCGTCACTCATTTGTGTGTCACTTGTCTTGGAACCTGCAATTTTAAGACTCATACCTGCAATGGCAGGAATTAAGTCGTTGGTCACGACTTGGTCGCTATTTTTTAACGCAGGCTCACCAGCTTGACTGGCTATGGCAACGCCATTTTTAGTGCGATACACCACATCAACCGATTTTATTTGCAGTTTACCTTCGTTATCCATCAGATAAATTTTATCGCCGTGCAGTGCTTTTTCAGGGATCACAAACTGATTTGATGAGTAACCATTGATGTAGGCTGTTACAAACATGCCATTAGTTAACGGTGGACGCTTAACTAAGTTCATGTCGTTAAAGTCTTGTTCAACCTCAAGATAAAAACCGATAGTAGCCTGGTCTGGGTTAATCGTGTCTGCTATACGGGTTAACTTGGCTTGCCATTGATGATGTTTTTTGCCCATGTTGATTTCAACATGGCTGTTAAAGTTTACTCGCTCAATTGACGGTAATGATGCGCTGTCTCTTGGAATATCAGAGATGCTGGTAATTAAGGTTTCAGCATCTTGCAATGATAATTCAGCTTTGATTTCAACCGCGCCTAACTGATGCGCTTCAAATAGCACTGCACCACTTGATACTGCTTGAGCTCGTTCGATATTCACTTCAGCGATACGAGCATCAAATGGCAAGGTAAACTGGGTATTATCTAATTGTCGCTGGGCATCATTTAATAAGGCCTGATTGACTTTAACTTGAGCCTGCGTGACTTTGCGATCATCTGGCAGCAAACTTAAGCTGCTGTTCAAATCTTGCACCAGATTTCGCTGGGCTAATAATGCTTGTTTCTGGGTTTCTAATTCAGATTTTGAAATCAAGTTTTTGGTGTTAAGGGCTTTTTTACGTTGGTATTCTTGATCCACTAAGGTCAATTTTTGCTGTTCAATTTCTAGACTGGTTTTTAAATTGATTTCTTGTTGATTAAGCTGAACTAATTGCGCCTGAGCGCCGTTATAGTTTGCTTCTGCCTGGGCGAGCTTTAATTCATATTCGAGTGGGTCGATGACCAGCACTAAGGTGTCCGCTTTAATTAATCGACCAGTTTCTAATTCAGGGTGACGATAAATGATTTTGCCACCGACTTCAGCGATGCCTTGCCAGCTGTGTTTAGGGGCGACTCGGCCGTAGGCTTTGATCACAGGCATACTTAGCTGTTTATCTAGGCTTATCACTTCCACTAACCGTGACTTATCGTGACCTGCTTCTAATTCAGGCGATGAACGCAGCGCAATGGCGGCAAATAAAATCATAAAACCGGCTGCTATTCCGGGAAATACGTAACGTCTTTTTAAGCTAGTCATGTTTAGCGGTCCTGGCTTGGTTGAAATTCATCGGCAATGAGCCCATGACGTAAAAGCCTTGCATTGTGTTTAGCAAGCTTTTGTAAGAATTCGGGGCTGCTTTCAATACCTATTGCTTGTTTAAACAACTCAGGCATTAAAAAAGGAAAAACCAACAAACTGACAAAGCTCATTTTGGCGCACATAATGTCAACTTCGGGTCTGAGAATATCCGCCTGTTTGAGTTGATCAAATACTGTCATTCGCGTTGCTGGAAACAGATCCAATAAATTGGCCTGCAACTCTCGATTACTGTCTGTAGGCGATAGGTTCGCGGTGCGATAAATAAGTTTCGGGAAATCCGGATTTTGACTCATTATTGAATAATATGTCGTGAGAATTTCTTCAGGGGAGCTTGCGGCATTTTGCTTGTTTGTTTGCACAATTTTGTCGAACATTGGTGCAAGGGTCTCTTTAACCATTTCACTGAATAACCCCATTTTAGACTGAAAGTAGTAGCGAATAAGGCTTGCATCAACACCTGCTTGTTGAGCAATGGCGCGAACTGACACTTTTTCATAATCGCTTTCTACAAATAGCACTCTTGCGGCATCAATTAAGGCGCTGCGTTTGTCCATTTGGGTTAATGGTCTTCCTGCTGACTTTTTAATCGTGGCCATGGTATTGCTGAGGTAATGTGTAATTCTTCAAGTGTAGAATATAGTAAGCTAATGTGGTTATATCACTAAGCTAATTAATTCTTCAATATTCAACAATTGATGAATAAATTACGATTTTAGGCACTGGATCACAATTTAATCGGGCAGGTTAAGCGTGGTTTAGCGAGAATAGAAAAGGCTAGCACGATGCTAGCCTTGCATTCGCTTATACTTATTCAAACCAAAAACCTAGGTTGATAAAGTATAAGCTGGTGGACTCAGTGATTAACTTGAATTACAAAGCGGTGGTTAAAATTTCACGGCTGACTGCTAAATCGATATCACCATGTTCACCTAACTTTGTCATGCCATGCTTTTCAAGAGCAGACACTAAAATATCAACTTGCTCCTCACCCACATCAATATCACTTAAACGTGTTGGTACCTGCATCAACTTAAAGAAGTTTTCAGTGGCGACAATCGCTTGATCAATTTTCTGCTCATCGCTACCGGTTGTGATACCAAATACACGCTCAGCATATTGAACTAATTTGGCATGTTTTTGCTCGCGACGAACTTTCATAACCGCTGGCAGTACAATTGATAAAGTACGTGCATGATCAATACCGTGGCTGGCTGTTAATTCATGTCCAATCATATGGGTTGACCAATCTTGTGGGACACCCGCACCAATTAAACCGTTCAATGCCATGGTTGCTGACCACATGATGTTGGCTCTAACTGCTAAATCTTCTTTAGTCTCAGTTGCTAGTGCTTTTGGACCTTCTTCAATTAATGTCTGCAGTAAACCTTCGCTGAAGCGGTCTTGAACTTTACCATTAACGTCGAAGGTTAAATATTGCTCCATAATATGGATATAAGCATCTACAACACCATTACCAATTTGACGATCCGATAAAGATAAAGTCACAGAAGGGTCTAATACTGCAAATAATGGACGCACTAATGGGCTACCAAATGGTAACTTGTTACCGTCACGAGTAATCACAGAGCCACCATTGGACTCAGAACCTGTTGCAGGAAGGGTTAAAACTGCTCCTATAGGTAATGCCTGTTCAACTTTGGCGCCTTTTGCGACAATATCCCAAGGATCTTGACCATCAAATTTAGCTGCCGCAGCAATAAATTTAACCCCATCAACAACTGAACCACCACCTACAGCAAGAATGTAGTCGATATTTTCAGCTTCAATGACAGCTTGCGCTTTCATTAACGTATCGTATTGAGGATTTGGTTCTACACCAGAAAATTCAAACCAAGTGTGGTCTTTTAGTGCCAGTTTAACCTGATCATAAACACCATTTGATTTAATTGAACCACCGCCATAAACCATAAGTACTTTTGCATCAGCTGGGATTTCTTGGCTAATAGCACTGATTTGATTTTCACCAAATAAGATTTTTGTATTGTTTTGAAATGAAAAATTAAGCATGAGAATGTCCTAGTATCAATAATAATCTTTATTAAGCGTTTATGTGTGATGCTAACTTTTGTGCAGTTATTGATGAACTTGCAGGGTTCTGACCAGTAATGACTAAACCATCTTGAACTGAAAACGCATGCCAGTCAGCGACTTTTTGGTAATCTGCGTCACGTTTTTGTAATTCATCTTCAAGCAAGAAAGGCACCACGCTTGTTAATTGCACGGCATCTTCTTCTGTGTTGCTGAATCCTGTGACAGCTTTACCTGCAACTAACATAGTGCCATCGCTGTTTTTAGCATTTAACAGTGCTGCAGTTGCGTGACATACCGCTGCTACCGGTTTGTTTTGGCTAATGAACTGCTCAATTAACTCAATTGATGTTGTGTTGTCGGTTAAATCCCATAATGGGCCGTGACCACCAGGGTAAAATACACCATCGAAATCATCAACGTTAACTGTCTCTAACATATGCGTGTTAGCTAATAGAGCTTGTGCTTCTTTGTCATTATCAAAACGGCGAGTGTCATCAGTTTGAAAATCTTCTAGCTCACTACTTGGGTCAATGGGTGGTTGGCCACCTGCTGGTGAAGCTAGAGTAATATTAAAACCAGCATCTTTAAAAACAAAGTAAGGCGCTGCAAACTCCTCAATCCAAAAACCAGTCTTTTTACCTGTGTCGCCTAAAGCATCATGAGAAGTTAATACCATTAATACGTTTTTAGTTACTTGAGTCATGGGAAATCCTTGTTTAACTGTTCTGGCAAAGCATTGGGTTTTGCACGTGCCGTAATATTGAAGCCATTATAGAAACGAGATTAATATCTGACAATGCAGAGTAATTCGACTTCATTGTTTAAATTATTGATACAATGAGCTGATTAAGTTAACGTTAAGCTCATAATAGGGTTATTTGCGATAGGAGGGATTTGACGGTGAATGTTTCTTTTGAACAGCTCAAAAGTATGGTGGTGTTTTCACAAGTAGTGGAACAAGGGAGTTTAAGTGGCGCCGCTAAACATATCGGACTGTCTCGTGCTGTAGTGAGTTACCATCTGAAAAAACTAGAAGCGCACCTGCAAGTTAAGTTACTCAATCGTTCAACAAGAAGTATTAGTTTGACCGAAGAAGGGCAGGCCTATTATCAATCCTGTAAGGTTATTGCAGAACAAGCTTATTCGGCGAATAAGCAAATTGAAAATATGAAAAGCGAACCAATGGGTTTGATAAGAATGACTTGTCCGGTTAATGCTGGGCTTGAGAACATTGTGCCTGCACTGAATGAATTTAAACGTATGTACCCAAAGATTGAACTGGATGTCATGTTAACAGATGATATCGTGAATATTATTAATCAAGGTATCGATATCGCAATTCGTGGTGCACCTCTGGTGGATTCGACATTACAGGCAACTAAATTGTCTGTACTACAAACGTGTTTATGTGGCTCGCCTGAATATTTTAATAAACACGGTAGGCCTAAATCACCCAGTGACTTAAGTGTTCACGATTGGGTTATTTATAAACCGTTAAAAAAAGTGCTTGAGCTTAAAAAAGGTAGCCGCTCTTTTAGCATCGAAATGAAGGGCAGTATTAGCACCAATAATGCATCAGCACGAACTGCGTTTGTTGAAGGGGGCCATGGTATTGGCCGGATCCCAAGTTATGATGCTTTACCCAAAATCAAACAGGGAACCTTAGAGTCAGTATTAGATGATTATCAATTCAGTGATATTAATATTTATGCGGTGTTTCCGCCTGGCGCTGCAGATTCTAAAAAGATAAGACTTTTATTAGACTTTTTAAAAGTATATTTTGACAAGAAAAGTGTGCGTATGGAATTGAACCATTAATTGTTCCTGATTATTCAGGCGTTTAATCAAACATGTAAATCGACTAAAATTTATACTTACTAGATAGTAGGTTTGCACCCTGCCTGATGTCTTGAAACTGTGGTATTTATGCTTTTTTTATTTGAAACATTATTTTAGGTAGGGTAATCAACAGACCATACCATCCGGTAAAGAAAACCCAACCAGCAAACAAGTTTATAACCTTGCCATGTGTTGTTTCGTAATGAAAAGAATAGACATCTAGGTTAATCATTATTGATAACCAAAAAGTCGATGAAAGCACAATCATTAAGACACTCAACGCAAATAATGAAATGGCAGTAACAGCGTTCACATTCCTTTTCTGTTTTGTTTTTATACTGTTTTGGCAGTGACAAACTTTCAATAGTTCGACTCGTTCCATTTCGCAATGTATGCACAAAATTTTTCTTTTGCCAACTTGACTCATCGATGAAGCTTCCAATTTTATCATTAATGTTATTATTAGTTTATTAACTATAAAGAATAAAACGTTAAGGTTCTGTGTATTAAATCAAAGAAAGTAAGTTGATTTTAAATATTGTCACAGTTAATTATTCTATTTAGAAATAAAGTGGCTGATTTTAAATGATTATTTATTTTTAAATAAAAATATTTCAATTGTTTTTGAAATTTTTATTGTTAATCGAAGGTCTAATTATTCGTGTGGTATGAAATGAAGTGTTTTACGGAATACATGAAATTAAATTGGAGCTTAACATGAATACTAAACTTACATTATCGGCAGCACTCGGATTATTATTGACAAGTTTTGCTGCGCAATCTTCTAGCATAACCTTCCATGACGACCTTGATGTTGATAGTGTCAATGGTGTTGTGATTGAGTTTGAACGTGAAGTCGACTTAGGCACTGGCGAACAGTTAATCGAAGTTAGCTACAGCGACTTGTTCCAAGATAACGCTGATGATTCTGGGCATTGGGTTAAGTCACAGCCCTTGTACTTAAAGTTAGATGTGTCAGGGAATGAAAAATATCACCTAGAATTACCAGAATTATATTCAGCTGATGATGCTAAAGATTTTTTACAGAACCCAGTTTTATCATTAACGATAGATGGTCAACAGCATCAAGATATTACTTTATTAAGTCAGTCTCAATTATTTACACTGTTACTTTTAAACAAATAGCTTATGATTTTAGTTGCTATTCAATGTAGATGATTTAAATACTGATGTAGACTTATATTTATTATGCTGGCCTTGACCGTTTATTAGTGATTTTTTTTGCAGCTTATTTATATTTTATTATTACTCCATGTTATTTTATATGAAATGGCACTTATTGTGATTAATATCATTGGGCAAACAATGTTCAAAGGTGTCGTTATAAAGATGTCGTTATGAAAGTGACTTTTGAAAAGTGACATTTGAAAGGTGACATTTGAAAAGTGAGATAGAAATAAGTAGTTCATCCTAAAATAAACGCCATTTAATATAAATTAAATGGCGTTTTTGTTTACCGATAGACAAGATGTGCTCAACATGCGCTGTGGTTTCACTAAGTTCATTTGCTAATGAGGGAAAACCTCTATAATTGAGTGTTGTAACTTGCGTTCCCCTGTTAGGATCCTTATCATCGCGATCCCAAATTTAAAAAGGCAGCATCATGGCAATCAGAATCAAGCTTAGACCCAAGCGTGAAAAATCACTCGAACGTAAACATCCTTGGGTATTTGCTAGTGGTATACATAACATTAAAGGTAAGCTGCAAGCAGGTGAAACGGTTGATGTTGTTGCGCATGATGGTCATTGGTTAGGCCGTGGTGCATGGTCGCCAGAATCGCAAATTCAAGTACGAGTTTGGACATTTGATAAAGAAGAGCAAATCGATAAAGACTTCTTTACTCGACGCATTCAGCGTGCACAAGCGGGTCGAGAAGCGCTTATTGCCGAACAAGGGCTAACGGGTTATCGACTGATTGCTGCAGAATCTGATGGACTGCCAGGCATCACCATCGATAAGTATGCCAATGTATTAGTGTGTCAATTATTAAGCACTGGTGCTGACTTCTGGCGTGATACCTTAGTTGAGGTCTTAGCTGAGTTATACCCTGATTGTGCTATTTATGAGCGCTCAGATGTGGACTCTCGTAAGAAAGAAGGGCTGAAGCCTGTCACTGGTTTGCTTCATGGCGAGTTGCCTGAAATGCCTGTAGTGATAGAAGAAAATGGTATCAAGATTTCAGTGGATGTGACTAAAGGCCATAAAACAGGTTTTTATTTAGATCAACGTGACAATCGTGCAATTGCAGCGCGTTTTGTTAAAGGCAAGTCGGTATTAAACTGTTTTTGTTATACAGGCACATTTGGCTTATACGCAGCTAAAGGCGGCGCGGCCAGCATCGAAAATGTCGATGTATCAAAATTAGCGTTAGAAACTGCCCGTTTAAACATGGAAATTAATGGGTTTAGTGATGAGCATGTTAATTACCATGAAGCTGATGTGTTCAAGCTATTACGACAGTATCGTGATGAAGGTAAAACATTTGATGTTATCGTTCTAGACCCACCTAAGTTTGCCGATAACAAGGCGCAGTTAAATGGCGCGTGCCGTGGTTATAAAGATATTAATATGATTGCAATGCAACTGCTTAACCCAGGTGGAACCTTACTGACATTCTCATGTTCAGGGTTAATGGCTGCCGATTTATTCCAAAAGGTTGTTGCTGATGCTGCGCTGGATGCTAAACGTGATGTACAGTTTATTGATCGTTTAAGCCAAGCTAGCGATCATCCCATTGGTAGTGCATTTCCAGAAGGGTTTTACCTTAAGGGCCTTGTTGCTCGGGTGTTCTAAGGTTTAAGCGGTTTCTTAATGAGTTGTGTTTTACTCATTAACGCGTTAAGGCTACCAATTGGTAGCCTTTTTTTGTTACGAGAGTTTCTAGAGTTTCGCCATTATATAAAATGTAAAATGATGTTGTTTTGGATAAAAATTCGCAAATTAACGCAGTTTGCATAATGATTATATTATTGGAATTAACAGCTGAGCGAGTAGGTAATGAAAATGAAGGCTTTAATGATAAAACTAGTGGTAGTAGCCAGTTTTTCAATGTTGATGACTAGCGTGCAAGCACACGAAACGTTTGAACTAACCACATCAAATGATGGTACGTATATTCAGTCGTTTAAGTTTAGTAATGGCCAAAGTTTAGTGATTGCAGAGGGACGAATTGAACCTCGCTCAATTGGCTCGATTACCATTAAATTGTTTAAAGATTTATATGTAGGTGACTTTACCCAAGGGATTGTTATACCAAGAGATGGCACCATTCTTAACGTTGAAGTCATGGAGGATACTGATCAAGTACAAAAAGTGAAAATAACGACTGTGACTGCAGGCAGTGGTAATTATCAGTCTTCGCAATTGATTTGTGTCGAGAATAATAAGCTATTTGAATGTGAATAAAAACAGGCTGCAAGAGCAGCCTGTTATTTAAAACATATTAATTGAAGTCACTAAGTTAACTGATCCAATAAAGCCCTAGACTACTCATACATGCGAGCATCATTGTGGCTTCAAAAAACGTTTTGCTACTCAATAAGCTCTGCTTTCCTTGCTTCAAGCTTGCGATCAACTGATTTTGCTTATAAAGCCGACAGGTAAGTTGTTCTGTTTGAGGGTCAATAAGTAATTGTAATCGACAGGGTTTACCGCTTTTAAGCTCAATTTTATGGGTACTACGTTGTCCAAAATTAACCTTAGTCGACACGATTTTGTCATTAACTAAAACACGTTCTAATCCGATCCAGTCACTAGCCAGCAATTCAATCTTTTCCTGATTTAATTGATATTTGAAACTCGTCATAAACATCTCCTTGGCTTGTGAACCTACCTTAAGGTAAGCAGACAAATGTGACGTTTTCCAGCGAGAAAAATGAAGTTTTTTTGAATCGATCGGTATGTGTTTGTTGAGATTAAAGATTTTATTTTAATTATTTTTAATTGACAAAATTTACTTTTGAACTAGTAGATAAAGTATCTGGCTTTTGATAGTGATATTATATTTAACGTCTTAAAATCATAGGCTTAATTTTAATTCTCAGCCTTATTGTTATCCACTTTTACCAAGCCGCAATAGTGTCCAAGCAAGTCTCGCCAGCTGACGATCCCAACTAACTCATCATCTTGTAGAACAGGGAAACAGGTAATGCCTTTACTAAGCATTAATTGCGATGCACTTTGGATATCTAATGACGGGGTAATAGTAATTGGCCCGTGAGCCATCACCTGATGAACGCGTTTATTGAGGGTCTCAATGTCTCTGGTGAGCTCTGCTGCTGTGCCTAAATTAGGGCTGAGAGCATTGAGCAAATCAGTACGGGCTAAAATGCCTGAAATGGTTTTGTTTTCATCAAGCACCACTAAATGATGAAAAGGCACATTATCAAATATTTCTTTTGCTGTGCTAATGCGGTCATCCATTTCAATGGTGACCACTCTCGGGCTCATTATTTGCTCAATTGTGACCATGATGATCCTCCTTTTCAATTAATCTATTTATATCAGACAATTGTAAAGTGAACAAATCATCACAGCCTTTATTTGCGGTATTCAAACCATATAAAAAGTCGCTGCTAGTCGATATTTTTAGTCTTTGAGTGATAATCGATGTAGCGCTGACGTTTTTTAGGCTTAAGAGCATGAACATCCACCAAAACCAGTCCGTCAATACAATTGCCGAAGTCAGTATCAATACCAAAATCGAGAAACTTAACACCATCATCTTGGCAAAGTTCACCATATTGCTTATAAAGCGGAGGCACTGCAGCGCCCATGTTCGCCAAGGTGTGCTTTAACACCTTAAAACAGCTTGAGTAATCATTATCCTGATATAAACCGTTCAGTTGGTGTAGACGTTCATCTGTGAACTGATAGGGGCTATTAGATTGTGCCAGTTCGTTTGGCATTGAAAAGTGTTGCTGGTAAAAATGCACCATCATTTCTTTGGCTTGCTCAGGTAATTGGTCGCTAATCGACACAGGGCCAAATAAATATCTAAATTGCGGGTTTTTAGCTAAATAAGCGCCAATCCCTAACCATAAATAATCAAGACTCCGTTTACCCCAATATTTAGGTTGTACAAAACTTCTACCTAGCTCAAGTCCGCTTTCAAAATATGGCGCAAACTCATCTGAATACTTAAATAATGACTGGCTATATAGCTTTTCTGGGCCTTGTTCTTCATGGACTTTCTTAGCACTGGCGAATCGGTATGAGCCGACAATTTCCAATGCATCTTTATCCCACAACACTAAGTGCTGATAGTAAGGATCGTATTGATCGTTATCGCGGCGATTACCGCTGCCTTCGCCGACCGCGCGAAAAGCGATTTCACGTAATCTGCCAATTTCACGCATGATTGGGCTGCAATGATGGTGCTGATATAAAAATATCTGTTTGTTGTCGTTAGTCTCACCCAGTAACTCACACTGCTGCAGCGCTTGTTGCAACTCACTTCGCGACTCAGGATGAGCTATTGCGTTTTGTGTAGCAAAAAGCGGGCTGCGGTTTTTACCAATCCGATAAAGATGATTCTTAAGCAACTGTACTTTGGTTTTACGGGAAAAGTCATTGCTGGTTATGGCTTCTTTGGGGATCAATTGCCCAATACGAACAGGCATAGTTCGCTTGGCTTGTTTAAACATCTCTTTGACCAGCATTAAGCTCGCAAGGGGTTTGTAAATCATCGATGCGCCGTAAAACGCTGCTGAGTTTTTAGCATCAACGAATATGGGTAACAAAGGTGCATTGCAAGTGTTAGCCATTTTTAAGAAGCCTGAATGCCACTTTAAGTCAGTCACGCCAGAAGGTCGTAACCGTGATACTTCTCCAGATGGAAAAATCAGAACTGCACCTTCACTTTTGAGATGAAGGTGTATATTTTCAAGATGTTGCCTTGGGGTTCCACCAGACATGTTATTAACAGGCAACAATAAGGAATGCATGGGTTCTAATGCCATTAATAACTCGTTTGCTACCACTTTAATATCGGGTCTGACTTTACTAATGAGTTTTATTAATGCCAGTGCGTCGAGTGAACCGATAGGGTGGTTGGCGTAGATCACCACTCGACCTTCAATGGGAATGTTTTCGATTTCATTACTTGGCACTGAATAATTAAAGTCAAAACACTCCAGAACGTGCTCAACAAAATCAACGCCTTTTAAATATGCAAATTCAGCGGCTATATCATTGCACTGCTTTTCATTAAGTAAGTAACGTAGCATGGCCTTAGTGGGCATCGCAAGCCATGGGGTTTGGTTCAGTTTGGGTAAGTTCTGCTGAACTACGTTCTCTACGGAAAAAATCATTTTGATGACCTTTGTTGTTATCAATGCCTAAAAGCGGTTTTACTTAACTCACATTTAGTTCGCTAACAGTATTGGTTAAGCGACTTTCTGCTTAAATTCACTGCTTGGCTGCACGTTAAGTTGGAATTGTTTAATGACTTTGGTGGTGGATGCTTCGTCACTCCAACGTAATAGTTGTAATTGACCGCTGAAGGTTTCTGCTATTAAGGTGCAGTTTTCAACCCAGTCACCGTCGTTGGCGTAAACAATGTCATCGTGAAGTGACAATTCAGGTTGATGAATATGACCGCAAACAACCGCTTGTACCTGATGAGTTTTGGCATAACGTAAAACGGCATCTCGGTACATTTCTATCGCATGTTGTGCTTTGTTGACCCGCAGTTTGACGTAACTTGCTAGTGACCAGTATGGAAAGCCATAAGCGTGTCTGATTTGATGTAATTTACGGTTAAGGAACAGTAATACGTCGTATAAATGGTCCCCTAATTTGGCATACGCACGGCTAACACAAACTTCAGAGTCAAACTGGTCGCCATGAAGCATTAAGATTTTTTCGCCTGTGATGCATTCATGGATATATTCATTTGCCATGGTTATTCCCCACAAATGAAAGTCGGTATAAGACTTAAAGGCTTCATCGTGGTTACCAGGGATATATTTTATCTGAGTGCCATCTTTGGCCAGCTGGAGTAATTTTTGTAAGACGAGGTTATGGGTTTCTGGCCAGTAAACTTTCCGCTTCAGTGCCCAAATATCAATAACGTCGCCGACTAAGTAAATTTGCGCTGCTTTTGTTTGAGTCAGTAAATTCAGCAGAAATTCAGCCTTACAATCAACACTGCCTAAATGAATATCTGATAACCAAAGGGCATTGAACAGTTGTTTTATGTTTTCAGGAGGAAGCGATCGACCATTGGCAGTTATCGCTTCAGAGAATGGATTAAAGTTTGCTTTGTTATCAACATGACTTTGAGACATTGACGCTTCCCTGAATATGGATTTCAAGGCTAGCTTATGGGACGTTTTTGAATAACAGATGACGATAGTATGTCAAATCGGTGACAAACTTTATAAAACAACAGGTTGGCAATAGGTGATGAATTAAGCGTTTTAAATGATTTGCAGTGAATAGAAATCTGCTAACGCTATTATTAATAGACATAAAAAAGGGAGTCACTGTTTAGTGACTCCCTTTCATTTTTAACTCGTTTCGAATAACCAGATTATTTTGCTGCGTTAATGATGGCGCGAGCCATGTCATCTGCAACATCACCTGTTGTACGGTTATCTTTTTCAGCTTCATCAAAAATTTTGATTAAGGTGGTGTAGATTTCTTCTACTTTTGCGCTTGATTTAGCCGCATCATAATCACTTTCGAAAGAGACATTAATAATACCGCCAGCATTAATCACGTAATCTGGAGCGTATAAAATGCCTTTATCTTTCAGGATTTCACCATGACGAACTTCGGCTAGTTGGTTGTTCGCGCAACCAGCAACAATCGTTGCTTTCAACTGTGGGATAGTCGTGTCATTAATCGTAGCGCCAAGTGCACAAGGTGCATATACATCAACATCTTGGCTATAGATATCTTGTGGAGCAACGACTGTCGCACCAAATTCTGTCGCCACTTTATCTAAAGATGCTTGGTGAATATCGGTAACGATAAGTTCAGCGCCTTCTTCATGCAAATGCTTACATAAGTAGTAACCTACGTGACCCACGCCTTGAATTGAAATCTTAAGACCTTTAAGACTATCAATACCGCGTTGATGCTTAACGGCTGCTTTGATGCCTAAGTAAGTTCCTAAAGCTGTGAAAGGAGAAGGATCGCCACTTTTACCTTCAAGACCTGCCATGTAAGGCGTTTCTTGATGTGCAATCATGATATCTGCAGTTGAAACACCCACATCTTCAGCTGAAAAGTACTTGCCGCCAAGTGTATGAATGCAACGGCCAAATGCACGGAATAGCGCTTCACGATCTGTTGTTTTAGGATCGGCAATAATCACTGACTTACCGCCACCCATAGTTAAACCTGCAAGGGCATTTTTGTATGTCATGCCGCGCGAGAGGCGTAATACATCGTTTACTGCTTCATCATCTGAATCGTAGTTCCACATACGACAACCACCTACGGCAGGGCCGAGGTTAGTGTTATGAATTGCAATGATTGCTTTTAAGCCACTTTCTTCATCGTGACAAAAAACGACTTGTTCGTGGTTATCAAACGATACATGATTAAATAAAGCCACTGGTGATCTCCGCTGTGCGATAAAATAGTCGTTAGAGTTATACGGGATAACGACTGCTTGTTATTATTTATTGCAGAACGATAGCATTTAGCGATACTCTCAACAAAGATAGATTCATATAATTTTGTGATCTACGTGGCAATTTAGCTTGCCACTTTACGTAAACGTAAACTTTTTATGCGTTTCGTTACATTTGTCACCTTTTTATAGGTGTTGATGTTATTTTTATGATGGCAAATATAACAATAAAATAGGAAGAAAGAATGACCGAATCAGTGGCTGAGCCTAAAGTAGAACAACCCGATCCAGAAGTGCAAAGACAACAATGGGTCCAAGCGCAATTTCAAAAAGCCAATCGTTTCCTTGCTGAGAAAGGGGTCATCCCGTCTAAAGTACTTGCTGATGAAAGCCGTTACCTTGTGCCTTACCTCGCTATTTGGAAAATGGAATCTAAGCAACCGACTAAACAAACGTTCTGGGTTATGTCTGGTGACTTACCTTCAGATTATGTCGACGTGAAAGTAGCGGGTACTGCACGTGAAGCAATTCGTCATTTTTCAATGATGTGGCAGTTAAAAGCTGAGAACCTGCATAAGTCAGGCGCGACACGTGATGAAACCCAACTAAAATTTGCTAATTTATTGGTATCTCGTGCAGAGAGCCTTTACAAAATGCAAAATGATGAAAAGTTGTGGGAAGGTCAAGCCTAGCTTTGACAACAAACTTTTAAGTTAACAAATGAATGTTAGCGAACAATAAAGGCACCTTAAGGTGCCTTTTTTATGTCTAACGGATTTATCTTCATATAGATGTATGCACCTATGAATGAATTAAAGCGTTATTTACTGTTCAAATGACGCTGCATTAAATTCTGGTTAACTTCAGCCATAGAAAGTTGCTGATCTTCTAACAAAACAATCAAGTGATACATCAAATCAGAGGCTTCATTAATCAACTCTTCTTTATCATGAGTTGCTGCAGCTAAGGCTGTTTCTAAGCCTTCTTCACCGACTTTTTGCGCAATTCGTTTAGTACCTCGTTCAAATAAAGAAGCGGTGTAACTTGAATCTGCACTTTGTCCTTTGCGAGAAATGATCACATTGGTTAAGTTATCGATAAACGAATGTGCGTTGCCGTCAGGCCAGCAACTTTCAGTGCCAGTGTGACAAGTTGGACCATTTGGAATGACTTGTACCAGCAAGCTGTCATTATCACAGTCTTTATCAATAGCCACTAGATCTAACGTGTTCCCAGAGGTTTCACCTTTAGTCCATAAACGTTGTTTTGAACGACTATAAAAGGTGACTTTTCCTGTGGCTAAGGTATGTTCTAAAGCGGCCCTATCCATATAACCCAACATGAGCACCTTGCCAGTCAGGTGATTCTGAACAACGGCAGGGAGCATGTTGTCTTGTTTATCCCAAGCCAGTTCTGAAGTGTCAAATTTTACTGTTGAAGATTGTGTCATTATTCTTTTCTCTTGTTAATTAGCACATCTGTCTTATTTAGTTGCGTTTAAATGACTATATTTAATTATAGACGTATCGCAATATTCTCATTGGCTAAGTATTTCTTTAACTCATTGATATCAATTATGCCTTTGTGAAATACGCTAGCGGCAAGTGCTGCATCAACATTGGCTTGTTCAAACACTTCTTTAAAGTGCGCCATGGTTCCTGCGCCGCCAGAAGCAATTAATGGCACATCACATATCGCTCTGACAATGCTGAGCTGTTTAATATCATAACCACCACGAACGCCATCTTGGTTCATCACATTGAGTACGATTTCACCGCAACCTCGCTTTTGCACTTCTTCAACCCAATCTTGGGTAAACCATTGCGTATCTTTGGTCGCAGCCTCGTCACCGGTAAATTGTTTGACCTTATAACTGTCTGACTCGGCGTCATAAAATGAATCAATGCCTATCACGATACATTGACGGCCGAACTCATCTTGTAAGCGCGAAATCAAGCTAGGGTCGCTAAGTGCAGGGGAGTTAATTGAAATTTTATCCGCCCCATAAGCCAGCATTTGTCTGGCTTGTTCGATAGTTTTAATCCCGCCAGCAACACAAAATGGAATATCAATTTGTGCTGCAACACGACTCACCCAAGATTTATCAATGACTCTGTCGTGGGCACTGGCAGTGATATCGTAAAATACTAATTCATCGGCGCCTTCGAGCGCGTATCTTGCGGCTAATGGCTCAATGTCACCAATGATTTCATGGTTACGAAACTGCACACCTTTAACAACTTGACCGTCACGGACATCAAGACAAGGGACTAAACGTTTGGCCAACATGCAATTGCCTCCGCAACAGTAAAGTTCTCAATTAATAAGGCTTTGCCAATAATGATACCGTTAGCTTTGCTGTTTCTTACCGCTGCAACATCATCAAGTGTGGCAATGCCACCAGATGCCTGCCAATTAATTCCTGGATATGTGCTTGCAAGCTCTTGATATAAAACAGTGTTTGCCCCTTGAAGGGTACCATCACGGCTAATATCGGTGACTAAAGCATGTTTCAGTCCAACTGTACCAAATTCGCTCACAAGGGTTTCAAGTGACTTGCCGCCTCCAGTTTGCCAACCAGAAACTGCGACAATTTTTTCACCTTGCTCATTAATGTTCACATCTAATGCTAAACAAATCGCATCGCTACCGTATTTCACAAACCAGCTTTTAACCAGTTCAGGTTCTTTAACCGCAAGCGATCCGATAACGACACGCTTAACGCCAATATCGAGTAATTCTTTAACTTGCTGCTCACTGCGGATCCCACCACCGACTTGAATGTCAGTGTTAAGTCCTGCTGCTAATTCTGAAATCAGTTTGATTTGACGTTTTTCAGGATTTTTAGCACCGGTTAAGTCCACAATATGAAGTAACTTAGCACCTTGAGCTTCATATGATTGCAGCTGTGCTAAAGGGCTTAAATCAAAGGTCGTTTTTTGTTGATAATCACCTTGATATAAACGTACAACTTGGCCATCGATCAAATCAATTGCTGGAATAATCATGCTTGGCTCCCCATGTTCAGAAAATTCTGTAATATTTTTGAGCCGATAGCGGCACTTTTCTCTGGATGAAATTGCACCCCGAAGAAGTTATCTTTACCGATGGCAGCACTAAATGATTCACCGTATTGTGATGTGGCAATCGTGTATTCACTGATTGGCGCTTTAAAACTATGGACAAAGTACACATAGCTACCATCTTCAATACCATCAAAAAGAGGGTGGTCTGAGACTGAGATTTGATTCCAGCCCATATGAGGTAATGGCAAGCCTTGACTGTCTAAGTCATTTATTTGCGTAGGAATCAAGCCTAAGCACTCGATATCACTATCCGTACGCCCGCCATGTTCATTGGATTTCTCTGCTAGCATCTGCATGCCTAAACATACGCCCATCACAGGCTGAGTTAGGCTATTAATAATTGTGACTAAGTCACGGTTCACTAACGCATCCATAGCAGCACCTGCTGTACCAACACCTGGTAAAACTACACGTGCGGCAGATTTAATCACTTGATGATCGGCAGATACAATGACATTGGCTTGTAAACGCTCGAAAGCGAATCTTACAGAGCTTAAATTTGCACAGCCTGTATCAAGAATCACAGTCGTGTTTGCTTGATTCACAGCACTCACATTATTCACCCTACTTAAACCATTGTCTGTTGTCGTTGAGTTTGTCATTTGTACAACCTTAAAGAACACCTTTACTTGAAGGTAAAATATCACCCTCGACTTTAACCGCTTGACGCAGTGTTCTACCTAACACTTTAAACAAGGCTTCAACCTTGTGGTGATCGTTATCACCTTCAGTACTGATGTGCAGGGTACAACGAAGACCATCTGCGAATGAACGGAAAAAGTGTGGCACCATTTCAGTGGCCATTTCACCTACCATTTCTCGGTCAAATTGTGCATTGAACTTGATGAGTGGGCGACCAGAGATATCCATTAGACATTCACCGTTTGCTTCATCCATCGGCAAGCTAAAACCAAAGCGCGCAATGCCTCGTTTATCGCCTAATGCTTGACGTAGTGCATCACCAATAGCGAGTGCGGTATCTTCAACACTGTGGTGATCATCAATTTCTAAATCACCATCAACACTCACGTCCATTTTGAAATTACCGTGGGTTTGGATTTGATCAAGCATATGGTCAAAAAAGCCAATGCCAGTATCAATTTTGCCTTTGCTGGTGTCGTCTAGGTTAATGTTAACTTTGATATCAGTTTCTTTGGTCGTACGTACCACTTCACTGGTGCGTCCTTTATTTAGCAGGGCATCGGTAATGGCTAACCAATCTAAGCTTTCACGTTGATATTGAAAGCTGGCAATGCCCATTGCATTAGCCAGTTCAACATCGGTATGGCGATCGCCAATGACTGCTGAAGTGGTAAAATCGACTTTACCTTGGGTTAAGTAATCTTTAACTAAGCCAAGTTTAGGTTTACGGCAGCTGCAATTTTCATGGTCAAAATGTGGACAAATGACCACGTCATCAAATTTAACCCCTTGGCTTTCAAATATTTGCATCATCATATTATGTGGTGCATCAAAGTCAGCTTGTGGGAAAGAGTCTGTGCCTAAACCATCTTGGTTTGAGACCATGACTAGACGAAAGCCCGCATTTTGTAATTTTAACAATGACGGAATTACTTGCGGTTCAAAGACAAGTTTTTCTAATTTATCTAATTGCTTATCAATTGCCGGTTCTTCGACTAATGTGCCATCTCTATCAATAAACAATATTTTCTGCTTCATGGGACTTCCTTAAATTTTTTGTCATTCTGTATGGTTATCAGTGACGTTCTCACGAGGTTAAACATTAAGGTTTACTGCTGTTTACTGCTGTATACAGCACTATCTTATGCCTTAATTTATGCCCTAACTCGAGCCCTGATAACGCTATTATTTGTTTTTACTAAAGATGGCAATGAGCCTATCGGTATCTGATTCTTGACTGAAACTAAAACGAATTCGATTTTTTAAACGTACATCTTTATATGCTCTTGCGACTATCCCAGCCTGCTGCAGCGATTGGCTGACTGCATCTGTGCTAGTAAATTCTGCTAACACAAAGTTGCCATTAGCGGGTAGCACTTTGGCACCGTAAGCTTCAAGCGCTTGGCTTAAGCGTTTACCTTGCTCAGCTAATAGACTCACTTGCTGACGCATTAATTCAACCCCCTGGGTTGATAACGCTTTTTCTGCCACTTCAGATACAGGTAGTGGCACAGGGTAAGGGGCGATGACGCGCATGATTAAATCGATAATGTCAGTGTTTGCCATTAAAAATCCACAACGCGCACCTGCAAGTGCAAAGGCTTTAGATAGGGTTCTTAGCACCACAAGGTTTGGGTATTTCTCGATTAAATCCGCGACTGAATACTCAGCTGAAAATTCAATGTACGCTTCATCGATAACCACAATAGCATTAGGCATAGCGGCAATAGCCTGTTCAATGTCTTGTTTGCTAATGATGGTACCCGTAGGGTTATTCGGATTACAAATAAAGACAACTTTGGCACCCGCAGTTTGCTCTGAAAAACCATTAGGTAGTTGATATTCATCAGTTAACGATAAATTAATAACATCAACATTCACGGTTTTGGCACTGATGGCATACATACCATAAGTGGGCCCGAAACAGGCAATACTGTCTTTTGCTGGGGTGCAAAAAGCTCGAATAAGAAGTTCAATGCCTTCATCTGCGCCACGAGTTGAAACAATTGACTTTGCTGCCACGCCCGAATATTCACTGTATGCTTTTATCAAACTTTCAGGCTGGCATTCAGGGTAACGATTAAGTTTATTGAGTTCACTATTATTAAAAGGTGATTCATTAGCATTAATCCATACATCACCACGACCACCAATACGTCTTGCGCTTTCATAAGGCGTAAGATCAAGTAACTCAGGTCTAGCGAGCCTTTGTGCGAGTGTTAATTCGCTGTTTTGCTTTATGGAATTAGCCATTATCTTCTTCTTTATTTAACCAGTGGTGATGTATGTGTTTATAACGAAGCCAGTCTAATGGCTACGGCATTTTTATGTGCATCAAGTAGTTCGTTTTCAGCTAATACCATGACTGTTTCCCCTAAGCTTTGTAAACCTTGTGGGGTGAGCTCTTGTACCGTGAAGCGGCGCGAGAAATCAGCGAGCGATAAACTTGAAACACTGCGGCTGTAGCCATATGTCGGTAATACATGGTTTGTGCCACTGGCATAATCACCAACAGACTCAGGTGTATATGCCCCTAAAAACACACTACCGGCAGCACGTATATTGGCTAAAATGGCTCTTGGGTTTTCAGTCTGAATAATTAAATGTTCAGGGCCGTATAGGTTTGAAACCATCGCAGCTTCAGTCATGTCTTTCACTAAAATAGTGCGGCTACAACTTAAGGCTTCTGCTGCAATATCTTGGCGAGAAAGTTCAGCAAGCTGTTTTTCTAGTTCAACATTGACCGCATCGGCGATATTGGCTGATTCAGTTACTAACATCACTTGCGAGTCTGGGCCGTGCTCTGCCTGAGACAATAAATCGGCTGCGATAAATGCAGGGTTTGATTTCTCATCTGCAATGACGAGTACTTCTGATGGCCCTGCTGGCATATCAATGGCGACACTACAGCGACCATCTTGCGATACTAAACGTTTAGCTTCGGTAACAAAACGGTTTCCTGGTCCGAATATTTTATCGACTGCAGGAACTGATTCCGTACCAAAAGCCAGCGCGGCAATCGCTTGAGCACCGCCCACTTGATAGATCTCAGTAATACCACACACTTTGGCTGCGTAAACAATCGCATCATTGATGGGTGGTGGGCTTACTAGCACTCTTTGCTCACAACCTGCAATTCTTGCGGGTAGTGCTAGCATCATGACGGTAGAAATCAACGGAGCACTGCCACCAGGAATATACAAACCCACTTTTTCAATCGCTTCAGAGCGAAGTTCGCAGCGAATACCCGGCTGAGTTTCCACATCAATAGCTTTGAAAGCCTGTGCCTGGTGAAATGTCTCGATATTGCTAACCGCATTTGCAACTGCTTGTTTAACGTCATTACTGACTCTTTCACAAGCTTGTTCTATCTCAAGTGCCGATAAACCCAAAGATGAAACATTAATACCATCAAAACGTTGGCTATACTGCTTAAGTGCTTCATCTCCATCTGCAACGACGGTATTGATGATGTCACGTACAGACTGTTCAACACTGTTGTCACCAATCAAAGGCGAGCGAAGTAACGCTTGCTGCTGTGCTTGTTGGCTTAATTGATCCCAATTAAGTATTTGCATTGATTGTTTGATTTGCATTTACCGCTCCGCTACTGCTATTTCGTTAACGCTAGTATTTTTATCTGCTGATGATTTATTAAAACTAGCCAGCCATTTTTTCAATTGGCATCACTAGAATTGAGCTGGCACCGAGCGCCGTTAACTCTTCCATTGTGTCCCAGAATAAATCTTCTGTGCTAACTGCGTGAATTGCGACGCGATCAGTATCATCGTTAAGTGGTAAAACCGTTGGGTTTTCAGCACCTGGCAGTAGGGCTACAATTTGATCTAATGTTTCTCTAGGTGCGTGCAATAAGATGTACTTACTTTCGCGGGCACGAACTACGCCGTTCATGCGAGATAAGATTTTATCGATTAATGCTTGTTTACCGGGCTCTTGCTCTTCAGCTGACTGGATAATACAAGCCATTGATTGGTAGATAACGTCAGTTTCGTACAATCCATTGGCTTCAAGGGTTGCACCTGTTGAAACTAAATCGCAAATCCCATCAGACAGACCCGCACGCGGTGCGACTTCAACAGAGCCTTTTAACATACAGTCACTGTAGTTAATGCCTTTTTCCTGCATATAGCGGCGAAGCAGGTTAGGGTATGAAGTGGCAATGCGAAGTCCTTCAAGTGAGCTGGCATTTTCATAGCTAAACTCATTTGGTACGGCTAATGATAAGCGACAAGCACCAAAGTCTAATTCACGCAGTTTTACACACTCAGCTGGCTTGCCTAAAGTTTGGCGTTCAATTTGTTCTTCTTCGAGAACATTCTCGCCAATAATACCTAAATCAACGACACCATCCATGACTAAACCTGGAATGTCATCATCACGTACACGTAGTAAATCGATTGGCATATTGTCAGCGTGAACGATGAGTCGTTGCTCATTCACATTGAATTTAACGCCACAACTTTTCAGTAATTTTTGTGACTCTTTTGATAGTCGACCAGATTTTTGAATCGCAATACGCAGTCTGTTATTTTCGCTCATGGTGTAACCCCTAATAAATTTAATATAAAAACAATAATTTAAGCCTAAAAACTAAAAAACCCCTGAAATTTCTTTCAGGGGTTTGTGTATTTTTTTACAACCGCCTGAAGGAAATAGTCCTCCGGCAGTGAGCATCCGAAGGCTACCGCAAATGGTGATGATGATGGTTTGTATCGATTCGGATGAACATAATAAATTCTCTTTAAATTAGCTTGTGTAATTTCATTACAAACAATCTAACCCCTTTTAAATTTGTTTGCAATACAGAATAAAGACTTATTGTGATTTTTTTTAAAATAAAAAATATAACTTATATCAGTATGATTTTT
Source organism: Shewanella sp. 2_MG-2023 (assembly GCF_030548905.1). NCBI lineage: Bacteria > Pseudomonadati > Pseudomonadota > Gammaproteobacteria > Alteromonadales > Shewanellaceae > Shewanella > Shewanella sp. 2_MG-2023. The sequence continues at coordinate 169,694 of NZ_JAUOSO010000002.1, read as the reverse complement.
AGACTTATTTTTGTTCTGTTTGTATATACAAGTAAGCGAAACACTGCTGATATATCGACAGCTTTTATTGTGAAAATTTTATAAAGAAAATGAAAGTAAGAAAGTTAATTTCAAACTTAGTCTTACTCGTTAATTCAACTTAATATTTAATGTTACCTAGTATTTGAATTGTTAAGCGTGCTAATTACATAGATAATATGATAGATAAAAGCCGTTAGTCTGATAATCCGATAAAAAGTGGTACCAATGAGTTCATCTTTAAGAGTTAATTGTGAGCAGTAGATTGCAAAAAGAAGTCGAATTAGCTTTTTCATCTGAAGGCGCTTTAGCGAAAAGTATTCATCAATACCGACCAAGACAGAGCCAGTTTGATATGGCAATGGCGGTGAGTGATGCCGTCGCTAATAAGCACAATCTCATTTTAGAAGCGGGTACTGGTGTTGGTAAAACTTATGCTTATCTGATCCCTGCATTATTGAGTGGCAAACAAGTTATCATCAGTACCGGCAGTAAAAACCTTCAAGAGCAATTATTTTTTAAAGATTTACCCTTATTGCTGAAAATGTTTTCTGTCGCGCCAAAAACTGCTTTATTAAAGGGTCGCAGTAACTATTTATGTCAGCTAAGGCTTGAGAAAAACCTGCAGAACATCAGCCAAATGTCTCCTCAAGTGGTAGATGAACTCATTAAGATCAACCAGTGGGCCAGTATGACCAAAGACGGTGATATTGGAAACCTGACTGCCGTTGCTGAAAACTCGGCCACTATTGGCACAGTGACTAGCACTAAAGAAAGCTGTACGGGTAAAAAGTGCGCTTATTACGATGCTTGCTTTAGTCGTAAAGCAAAAATTAAAGCCCAGGATGCAAAAGTGGTGGTGGTCAATCATCATTTGTTTTTTGCTGATCGCTTATTAAAAGACACAGGCTTTGCTGAATTATTACCTGAAGCGGACGTGGTGGTGTTCGATGAAGCGCATTTAGTGCCAGATGTTTGCATTAATTATTTTGGCCAACAAATTGCCACGCGAGATATAGACCGTCTATTAAATCAGGTGATTGATGTTTATCGCACCGAGCTGCGTGACACCATCCAATTAGAGCAATTAAGTCAGCGAAGCTTAGTGAAATTATCCCATTGGCAAAACGAGTTACTGGAAGCTGAAGTGACCGATTGGCGCCAAGTCATATCGAACAAAGCACTTGCGACTCAATCATGGGACTTATTAACCGAGCTGATGACAATTTTGAAGGTCACCACTGAGCATGTCGGGCGTAGCGAGACATTAGATTCAATCGTCACACAACTTGCTACTTTGATTGGTAATTTGCAGAGCTATTTTGAATGCCATGATCAAAACGCCGCGTACAGTGTTGAACCTAGTGGCCGCTTTACCATGTTGAGAGTTGCGCCAATTAATATTGCCAAACAATGTCAGCAGTTATTTGATAAAAACACCCAATGGATTTTTACCTCAGCGACATTGCAAGTAAATCGTCAGCTTAAACATTTCGCAGACGAATTAGGTTTAGGAAAAGCAAAACAAATTATTCTAGATAGCCCATTTGATTACCCAAATCAGGCGTTATTTTGTGTGCCAAGGCATCTGGCTAAATCAGGCCAATCTGCGGCTAATGTCAATCAACTCGTTGATGTTTGCACTCAAGCGATTAATGCAGCGCAAGGCCGTACCTTTATTTTATTTACTAGCCATCACATGCTACAGCAAGTGGCAATAGCACTGCAGCGTAAGGTCAATTACCCTTTATTAGTCCAAGGCCAAGCCAGTAAGCAAAGCTTATTGAATAAATTCCGTCAGCTCGGCAATGGGGTTTTACTGGGTACTAGCAGTTTTTGGGAAGGCATTGATGTTAGGGGACGTTTATTAAGTTGCGTGATCATTGATAAACTGCCATTTGTATCACCTGACGATACCTTATACCGTGCAAGGGCCGCCAATGCAGAGCGCAGTAATAAAGATCCATTTCAGACTATTTCATTACCTCAAGCAGTGATCAGTTTGAAGCAAGGAGTAGGGCGTTTGATAAGGGATGAAAAAGATCGCGGCGTATTAATTTTGTGTGATAACCGTATAGTGAACCGTCCATATGGTGAGGCTTTTATTAACTCTTTGCCGCCAATGAGCCGTACCCGAGATTTAGATACCGCGTTAAGCTTTTTAAAACGTATCCCATAAGTTATTATATCGTCCATTATTTAAAGATATATTCTAGGGCCTGTTGTTCTTTGCTGGTTAAGTTTAGTTCGAAATAAAAGCGTTGTAATCGAGGCGGATGAGTTGATGCCTAGTCATCTAAGCATCTTTTATTGACAAAGATGCATTCAACAAAGAGTAAAACGCTTTTAATCGAACCCCTTGGGCAGCGTTTGTTGGCCATTTTTACTACGTTATCGACTTTTTATGTAGAATAACTACACTACAAAGTCTCTGCCTTGTATAAATGGCCAACAACTCGCTGCAAAAACAACCTTGAAAGATCAACAGGCCCTAGGGTTAACAAGGCTTACATGACTCAAATTGATTCAGATTTAACAATACTTGCATTAGATACTTGTACAGAATCTTGTTCTGCGGCTTTAATTAAACAGCAGCAACGATTTAGCCGCTCAGCGAATGCACCAAGAGAGCATAGTCAGCGTTTATTGCCAATGGTTGATGAAGTATTAAAAGAAGCCGAGATCAAAATTGCTGATGTAAACTTGATTGCATATGGCCGTGGACCTGGGAGCTTTACTGGTATCCGTATCTGCACAAGCATGACGCAAGGTTTAGCCCTAGGACATGATATTCCTGTTATTGGCATATCGACGTTAGCGACAATGGCACAAATGGCCATTGACTCAGCTGATGCAAAACAAGTTTTTGTCGCTATTGACGCTAGAATGAATGAAATCTACTGGGGTCAGTTTATTGCAGTCGACGGCATTGCAACTTTGGTTGACGAAGAGTATGTGACCAACCCAGATAAAGTCACGCTTACGTTAGATCCTAAGCAACAAATTATGCTTTGCGGCACAGGCTTTGATGCTTACCCAGATTTGTTAGCTGAAGTTGATTCAATCATCATGACAGATATTAAACTTCCTGATGCTGAAGCTATGCTTAAGTTAGCTAAGGTTGGTTTTGAGCAAGGTTTATCTACGACAGTTGATGATTTAGCACCAGTTTACCTTCGGGATACTGTGACTTGGAAAAAGCTTCCTGGCAGAGAATAACCTAGGTTATCATCACATTTTGAATCTGTGCACGTGAGTTAATTAACCAAAGGAGGACAATTTATGCAACCAGCTATGCAATCAACTATGCACTCATCAATGCAATCATCAATGTATTCGGCCGTTCAGCCATTGTCTTCCTATAACCCTTTCTCAATCAGTAATGGTTCGGCGCCTCAGGCTATTAAGCCAAACGCTTCAGCTCAAGTAGATGCTGTTAGTGATATATCAGCCATTAAAGCGCAATCAAAAACCAACGCTGCAGTTAATAACGTTAATCAAAATGATGGCCAACTTGTTCCGGATAATGAGCAAGTGCTTTATTTTGATGAGTCAGCGATAAAATCTGCTGTTGATGCCAAAGTACAATATGATCAACAAACATCAAGTCATGCTCATCAGCATCATTCTCAAGGCAGTGAAGGTGCAATAAAAGAATACTTGCTCAATCAGCACGCTGCTCAACGGGATCAAATTCAACAAATGGTGGGCATTGATTTATATGCATGAACCTAAGCCGAAAAGCTTATCTGCTATTCCGTCCAAAGGGTTATTTTTTCTAGAACTTTTTGTGGCATTCCTTATTACCAAATTGCCTTTTATTAGCATCCCATTTAAATGGTTTGAAAGTTACTTTCATGAAATTTCTCATGGAATAGCCGCTATTATTACCGGTGGTATGGTTAATCAAATCCAGTTATTTCCAAACGGTGCGGGCTTGTGTTTCACCCAAGGTGGCTTTGCGCCATTAATCACCTTCAGTGGCTATTTTGGCGCTGCGCTTTGGGGATATCTTATATTTTTATTAGCCACATGGCGCGCCGGAATCCGCTTTACTTTAGGTTTACTAGGCTTAACAGTCGTGGCATCTATTGTGTTTTGGGCGCGAGATATACTCACCATTGGTATTCTCATTTCTCTGGCAATGTTTTTATTACTGCCGCTGAAATTCGAGCATAGTGCCTGGTTGAATAGTTTATTGCGTATGCTCGGTCTTATGATTGTGCTCAATGCCATGACAAGCCCTACGGTATTATTTGGGCTATCTACTCAAGGTGATGCAGCTAAGCTTTCTCAGCTTACTTGGTTGCCTTCTTGGCTCTGGGTCATCATGTGGTTGGTGTTTAGTTGTTTTATGTTATGGATGTGCTGGCGAAGAGTTGACGACAAAAAACCAGAAACAGTTTAGAGTGATCAACTTAGCAACATTTGCCGTATCAGTTGCTGATTTTAAAAGACAATTTCTTCAGGGAGAAGACAATGAAACGTACGTTACTATTAACCACTGCGCTGGGATTAAGTACACTAGGTTTAGCCACAGTCAGTAGCAGTGTCATTGCACATGACCATGCAAGCAGCGAAAAAGTCCAAGCAGTCAAAATTAACCCACAACTTGCAGCAGCCGTTGCGAGTGAATTTCGTAGCGAAAAAAATGCTGCACGTGATGAGCATCGTAATCCAGCTGAAACACTCGCGTTTTTAGGTATTCAAGCAGATGATACCGTTATTGAACTATGGCCAGGCGGTGGTTGGTACACTGAAATTTTAGCGCCTTACTTAGCTGAAAAGGGCAAGTACATTGGTGGTATTTTTGAGACTAACCCGAAAGAAGATACTAAACGTACGCAGTACTATGCTAAATCGGGCAAAAAATTTGAAACTTGGTTAAGTGACAATAAAGAAGCGGTAGGTAATGCTTCTACCGTGACTTTCCAGCCTCCTGCATCAGTTGATTTAGGTATCGATAATAGTGCTGATTATGTACTGACTTTCAGAAATCTTCATAATTGGGCTGGTCAAAAACAGCTAGAAAACGCGTTCACTGCATCTTATAAAGTACTTAAAGATGGCGGAATATTTGGCGTTGTTGAACATCGCGCAAACCCAGGAATGTCGTTTGATAGTGGCTACATGGATCAAGCTGAAATGATTGCATTAGCTGAAAAAGTGGGCTTCACTTTGGTTGCTGCATCTGAAATCAATGCGAATCCAAAAGACACTAAGGACTATGCGAAAGGCGTATGGACATTGCCTCCACGTTTAGCCCTAGAAGATCAAGATAAGCAAAAGTATCTTGATATCGGCGAAAGCGATCGTATGACACTTAAATTTGTCAAAAAAGCTAAGTAATCTTTTAAGTTAAGTAATCGTTTAACTAAAATACGTATTTGTATTTAGCAAGATAAGAAGTCTGAAATGAATGAGTCAATTGTAAAATCGCAGCAGTATGAGGATGTCGATTTTCAATTGGCTCATATTCGTTTAGCCGCCAAACGTTATGGCGATAAAAATAAACCGATATTACTCGCGCTACATGGTTGGCTAGATAATGCTGACAGTTTTGTGCCATTGGTCAACGCATTTCAGCAGCTTAACCTATTCAATGACTTTCAATTGATTGCGATAGATTGGCCGGGTCATGGCTTTTCACAACATCGTCCTGGGCATTATCCACTGCATTGGATAGATTACCTTTATGATTTAGATGAGTTGATGACAAAGCTAACTAAAGAGCAACCAGTCACAATCATTGGTCATTCACTCGGCGGTATTGTTGCTGCAGCTTATAATGCTGCTTTTCCAAACAAAGTCACTCAACTAGTGTTAATTGAAGCTCTGGCGCCTTTATTTGAGTCTGTTAAACATTCAAAAGAGCGACTCACTCGCAGTTTTAAACAGCACCATCGATATAATCAAGCAGTGCTGCAACAATCTAAGCAACAACAATCGAAGCAAGCCCAAGAACCCAATAGGCAATTATCCATTGAACGTGCAGTCAATGCCCGTCATCAATTAACTGGCATGGACAAACAGTGGTGCGAGTTAATTATTAAGCGTAATCTTGAAATTAAAAATCAGTGTTATTGTTGGAAAAGTGATCCGCGTTTAAAGCTTGATTCACCTTATAGATTAACCTTTGAACAGGTTGACGCTTTAATGAGCGTCAGTGACACACCATGCCTATTAATATTAGCCGAACAGGGCTTTAAACAGTTAAAATTAGCTTTGCCTCAAGCAACATTGTGGTTTAACGATTTAACTGATGTGCAAATAGAAGGGGATCATCATTTGCATATGGGCAGCGCGGACCAAGTTGCTAACACGATTAGAACATTTATTCTAAATTAAGCCTTTAGCACTGCAAAATCACTAGGCTTTTTTTTTCATTTATGTGATTATGGTCTAAATTTAAACGGTCGTATGATTTTTTGTATGGCTGAGAATAATAATTAACAATAACGTTTTTACTGTCGCTAGTATCAATAAAAATAATTTACGCTAGCTTAAGATGCAGTGTTTTTGACACCGTGATTATTGAAGCCATTGCTTCATAGCATGTGTCAGGATAAATAGGAGAAACTTGTGGACCAGCCTTGGATAAATAATCTACCAGAAAACGTACCGGCGGAAATTGATACTAACCAATTTACTTCTTTAGTCGATATGTTTGAATCTGCAGTATCAAAGTATGCTGACCAACCTGCATTTATTAATATGGGGGCGACATTAACTTACCGTAAGTTAGAAGAAAGAAGTCGTGCATTTGCAGCCTATTTACAAAATGAATTAAAGCTTGAAAAAGGTGACAGAGTCGCCTTAATGATGCCTAACTTATTGCAATATCCGATTGCATTATTTGGCGTATTACGTGCTGGTATGGTTGTAGTTAACGTCAATCCGCTTTATACCCCACGTGAACTAAAACACCAATTAGTCGACTCTGGTGCCAAAGCCATTGTTGTCGTCTCTAATTTTGCACGTACGTTAGAAGAAGTGGTTGCTGAAACGCCTGTAGAGTCAGTGATCATTACTGGTCTTGGAGATCAACTAAGCGCACCCAAACGTACATTAGTTAATTTCATTGTTAAATACATCAAGAAGATGGTGCCAAAGTATGATTTGCCTCATGCACTTTCTTTTAGGCAGTCATTAACTAAAGGTCGCCGCCTGCAGTATATTAAACCTGAAATTAACGCTGAAGATTTGTCATTCTTGCAATACACAGGTGGTACAACTGGTGTATCCAAAGGGGCAATGCTTACCCATGGCAATGTGTTAAGTAACGTTTTACAAGCTAATGGCGCATATTCACCAGCGCTTAAAGACGGCACAGAATTTGTTGTTACTGCATTACCGCTTTATCATATTTTCGCATTAACGGTTAACTGCTTATTGTTCCTTCATAAAGGCAGTAAAAACTTATTAATCACTAACCCTCGTGATTTACCCGCTTTTGTGGGCGAACTTAAAAAGTATCCTTTTACTGCGTTAACTGGGGTAAACACCTTGTTTAATGCCTTAGTCAATGATGAAGATTTTAAGAGTCTAGATTTTAGTCGTCTAAAATTGTCAATTGGCGGTGGTATGGCGGTGCAAAAAGCGGTTGCTGATAAATGGCAGAACATTACTCAAACCCGCTTACTTGAAGGTTATGGCTTAACTGAAGCTTCACCATTGGTTACGTGTTGCCCATATAACCTTGATGGTTACAATGGATCTATTGGTTTCCCTGCACCTTCAACGGACATTCAAATCCGTGATGATGAAGGCAAGGTGTTAGCACAAGGTGAGACCGGTGAATTGTTTGCTAAAGGTCCTCAGGTGATGAAAGGCTATTGGCAGCGCCCTGAAGAAACAGCTAAAGTCATTGATAAGAATGGCTGGTTAGCGACAGGGGATATCGGTTACATGGATGAAAAGGGCTTTTTCTTCATTGTTGACCGTAAAAAAGACATGATCCTCGTTTCAGGGTTCAATGTATTCCCTAATGAAGTTGAAGATGTCGTTGCATTGCACCCAAAAGTGATTGAAGTTGCTGCTGTTGGCGTACCAAATGATGCTAGTGGTGAACTAGTTAAAATATTTGTTGTTGCTAAAGATAGCAGTTTAACTGATGCCGATATTATTAAGCATTGTCGTCATCATTTAACAGGATATAAGGTACCAAAGCTGGTAGAATTCAGAGACGAGTTACCAAAATCCAATGTAGGTAAGATTTTACGACGAGAACTTCGAGACGAAGTTAAATCAGCGTAAAGTAGAGCCGGCAATAGCCGGCTTTTTATTGCATATCATTTATGCTTACATTGGCGCTAAGTTAATACTGGAGAGAATTTTGTTATCGTTTGAATACATTAGCGACCAAGCAAGCCTTGAGCAATTAGTCGCTCAATACCAGCAAAGTGAGTTACTGGTATTAGATACCGAGTTTGTCAGAACAAGAACCTATTACGCTAAGTTAGGTTTAATTCAAGCATATGACGGTAAAACGTTGGCTTTAATTGATCCAGTTGCTTTACCTGATTTAAGTTGTTTTTGGCAGTTATTATCCGATCCGAAAATCACCAAACTAGTCCATTCGTGCAGTGAAGATTTAGAAGTGTTTGCCCGTTATGGTCAATGCCAGCCATCTCCATTATTTGACAGCCAAATTGCAGCCAGTTTATGCGGTTTAGGTCATGGTGTTGGTTACGCAAAATTAGTGCAGCTGTTTTTAGACATTGAAATTGACAAAGGCGAGTCGCGAACTGACTGGATGAAACGTCCGCTCACAGATGCACAGCTTCAATATGCAGCCAATGATGTTTATTACTTATATAAACTTTACCCAGAACTGTTAGCTAAAGTCACTGAAGCTAAAAGAATGGATTGGTTACTTGAAGAAGGTGAGCGCATGACTGAAGGGCGCTTAACGCCGCCTAATGAAGAGCTTGCTTATTTAAAAATTAAAAACGCATTTCAGTTATTCCCAAAGCAGTTGGCATACTTGAAAGTGTTAGCGACATGGCGATTACAAAAAGCGTTAAAGAAAGACTCAGCGCTTGGCTTTATCATTAAAGATCATGCGTTGATAGCGCTCGCTAAAAAACAGCCTAAAACGGTAACTGAGCTGAATCAGTTAAATGATTTAACGGATCATGAGAAACGTTTTCATGGCAAAGAGTTAATCAAAATACTGCAAACAGCAGACTTAGAAAACTTACCTGAAGCCGTTGACGTTATTGCACTTAAGAATGGTTACAAAGCATCATTTAAAGAAGTTAAGGTGATTTTAGCGGCCATTGCTGAAGAAAAAGAAGTAGCAATTGAGTTTATTGGATCAAAACGTTTGATACATGAATTCTTGCTATGGCTTCATCATAAGAAACAAACGCCAACGCCTTTGTTATTGTCGGGCTGGCGCGGCAAGCTTGTTAATGAAGCGCTTGATAATATCAAATTTGGATAAATTTCCTGTAATTGACTGTGTCAATTGCTATAAATCGAGTCAATAAAAAAGCCTAGATAATCCATTGTTATCTAGGCTTTGTTTATGCATATAAATCAGATACTGACTTACTCATACGACTAGCTCATTCGAGCGTTACATCATATGACCATCAAAATATGCCTAAGGTTACTTACCGTCAGGTAAGGTAACATTGAGCTCTAATACAGAGAGTTTGTCATCATTTTGGTCAAGTTGCACTGACACTTGATCTTCAGATATTTGTACATACTTACGAATGACTTCAATGATTTCTTGCTTCATTTTAGGGAAGTAATCAGGCGCATCACGCTCGCCGCGTTGATGGGCGACAATTATCTGCAAACGCTCTTTTGCTGTAACAGCAGTATTCGGTTTTTTATTGCTTCTGAAATAATCGAGTATTGACATAATTAGCTACCAAAAATCCTTTTCAAGAATCCCTTTTTCTCTTCAGTAAGGAACCTAAACGGCACTTCCTCACCAAGTAAACGTTGTACTGTGTCAGCGTAAGCTAAACCTGCGTCGCTTTCGTCATCATTAATGACAGGAATGCCTGAGTTAGAGGCTTTGAGTACAGCTTGCGACTCAGGAATAACCCCCAATAATTTGATGGCTAAAATTTCAGACACATCCTCAACACTGAGCATCTCACCTGTTTTAACTCTAGCAGGAGAATAACGAGTTAGTAATAAAAACTCTTGAATTGGTTCAAGATTTTGTTCAGCGCGGCGAGAACGACTCTGCAACATACCTAAGATACGATCTGAATCTCGTACAGAACTCACTTCTGGGTTTGTGGTTACGATAGCGATATCTGCAAAATAAAGTGCCATCATTGCACCTTGTTCAATACCCGCTGGTGAGTCACAAACAATGTAATCGAAATCTTTGCTTAATTCGTCAAGTACACCGCCAACGCCTTCTTTGGTTAACGCATCTTTGTCACGGGTCTGGGAAGCAGGAAGAATAAACAGTTTGTCGCAACGTTTATCTTTGATGAGTGCTTGATTTAGATTCGCTTCACCATTAATGACATTGACAAAATCATAAACAACACGGCGTTCACAACCCATAATTAAATCAAGGTTACGTAAACCGATATCAAAATCGATTACGACGGTTTTTTTGCCTTTTAATGCTAAGCCGGTTGCAATCGCAGCGCTTGACGTTGTTTTACCAACGCCGCCTTTACCTGATGTGACAACAATTATTTGTGCCATTTGTTATTATATCCTTTTAAGTTGCCAACTATTGAGGCAATGATTCAACCATGAGTGTATCGCTAGTTAAGCGGATGCAACCTCGCTGATCGCTACAATGCTGCTGCAAATGTTCTGCTAGCCAATATTGCCCAGCAATTGAAACTAATTCTGCATCGAGTGAGTTTGCAATGATAATACTGTTTCTATCACCAGCAGCTCCAGCCATAGCTTTACCGCGTAAAGCGCCATATATATGAATGCTACCATCTGCAATGACTTCAGCACCATTACCGACCGCACCAAAAATGATTAAATCGGCATTTTTTGCATATATTTGCTGCCCAGAACGCACATTTTGTTTAATGATTTTGGTTTCTTTTGTCGGAGCTGGCATGTTTTTGGCTTGTTTGCCTGATTTTACGATGGCTAAGCCTAATGTTTTAGCCTGCTGACTAATGCTTTCATTAGCAGATGTTACACCAACTATGATCAGTTGGTTATCAGTAAGAAGTTGTTTTAATGCAGCGAGATCAACATCATGACTTTCAATTGCGCTTAAATTTAAGATTAAAGGCGCACCAATGAAAAACTGGGGTGCTTGAGATAACTTAGTATCTAAATCAGCAGCAATGGCGTTAAAATCATGTGTATTAATATGAAGTACTGAAAGAGTAAAAGATGTGGCTTTCAACTCAAGACTTTGTGTGGCCATCCAGGCGTTAATCTCCAAAAATGTCAGTATGAGAACTGAATTGCAATAATTTATTAATTGTCCATGTTATAGTGTGTGTAGTTGACTATCAAGCAAGAAACAGAGGAATTTAACCCCAAAATGATATGTGCCGTATATAAAAGTAGCCGAAAACTTGATACCTACTTATTTGTTGAGAAACGTGATGTTTTTGATGCTGTTCCAGAACCTTTAATGAAAATGTTTGGCACGCCTAAGTTGGTCATGTTGGTTCCATTGTCTAAAAGAGAAGAACTTGCGATGGCTGATATCGAAAAAGTCAGATCTGAATTAGCTGACAAAGGTTTTTATCTTCAGTTACCACCACCGGTGACAAATTTATTGGATGAGCACCGTAAAAGTTTAGGGCTCAGTGATTAAAGTGGCTTATATTATAAGTGATGATTTATTTTGGAATATTGGTTTGTTTTGAATTCCAGTTTGTATAAGATAATATCTTGATTTTATGTGGTTATGTATTGGGTATTTCGACGTTAACACAAATGTGTTAACGTTAAGTTAATAAGAACAAAAACAGCAATAATGAGTTAATTTAGGACAATTTATGATTGGGAAGATCATTTCATCTGTAATAGTAACTTTTTTTACTATTAATTTGGCATATGCTCAACAGAGCGTCAGTTTTGATGATTACTTAGCTACATTAAAAGATAAAGCCTTGCTTGCTGGTGTATCACAGACCACCATTAATGAACATTTTTCAAAAATTAAAGTGTTTAAGCGTGCTACTGCAAATGGTTCTAACAGAACAATAAACCTTGAAAGTTACATTCCTCAAAATGCACCAGAAATTACTGTCAGCACAGCCCGAGCAATGTTTAAAGAGCAACATGAATCGCTAATTGCTTTAGGTGACCGTTACGGCATTCAGCCGCGTTTTTTAGTTGCCTTATGGGGGATGACCTCGGAATTTGGTGAGCAAAAAGGCAATTTCCCAATTCTATCTGTAACAGCATCTAATGCATATTCAGGCAACAAAGAGCAATTTTTTGTTGATGAGTTTATTGCAGCGTTAAAAATTCTGGATAATACCCAAATACAATATGAACAACTTATCGGTTCATCAACAGGTGCCATGGGGCATATGCAATTGATGCCTTCGCAGTATTTACAATACGCTCAAGATGGTAATGGCGATGGATTAAAAGATATTTGGAATAACCAGTTTGATGCTTTTGCAACTGCAGCTGCGATGTTAAAAGATGCTGGCTGGAAAAATGATGAGACTTGGGGTCGACAGGTGAGCTCAATAAATCCAATAGACAGTTATATGGTTGGCACTGAATATAATGAGACATTCACTGAATGGCAAAAATTAGGTGTTAGACGTTATAACGGTAATGACTTACCTAAACGTGATGATATGCAAGTATCATTATTAATGCCTGATGGTGACAAAGGTCGTCAATATTTGGTTTATAATAATTTCCGCTTATTACAAGCATGGTCAGTTAAAGAACATTTTTTACTCACTGTGACTTACCTTTCAGAACGAATTAAAAATCCTCCAATCAATTAATGGTACAATGTCGGCAATGTAACGCTAATGCTGTATTGAACTATGTCATTTTGGATTGAAAAAAAACTGCACGAATTAACCACCGTGCAATGGGAATCATTGTGCGATGGTTGCGGCAAGTGCTGCTTAAACAAATTAATTGATGATGAAACTGAAGAGTTGTATTACACCGATGCCGCTTGTCATTTATTAGATGATGAATCATGTAATTGTCGTCGTTATCCTGAACGTTTTAAATACGTACCAGCATGTACAGCCATTACGGTTGATAATGTCGCTGAATTGACTTGGTTACCTGATTCTTGTGCTTATAAACGCCTCAATGAAGGCCGAACGTTACCAAGTTGGCATCCGCTTATTACGGGCTCTAAAGACGCTATGCATGCGGCGGGGATATCAGTAAAAGGCAAAACCATTAATGAAAAACGTGTCCGTGATGTTTTTGACCATATTGTACTTTGGCCTTTAAAAGACATCGATTAGTTTGCATCGAAAATCGTTATAATACCCAACAAAAAAGCACTCAATGATGAGTGCTTTTTTGTTGGGTATATAGTGTGCGAGCTCAGTAAGTACATTAACAAATACTATTCACTATTTAGTCTTAAGCGGTTTGATTGCAGGGATAAGCATCACTGCTAGTACAATGAGATAAATAACAAACGTCACCACCATCCACTGCGCCATACTGACTGACAAAAATGTCCACGGATCATCACTACACATCCCCGTAGGTGAGAAAACCGAAGGAAGCCATTCATCAAGAGGCATCCAAGCTGGAAATTCAGGAAAGAATGAGCAGGTAGAAAAAGGCGAAGGATCAACTTGTAACTCATTTAATTCAAGGGATAACTTAAGTCCCCATGCAGCGCTTACGCCCCAGCCAATTAATCCTATAAAACGCGTTAACCATAACTTAGGTGCTAATGCGCCAAACACGCCAGCAATAATTAACCCAAGTACAGCGACTCGAACATAAATACACATCACACAAGGATCGAGTTCCATGATGTATTGAAAGAATAGGGCAGCAGCTTCAAGCCCAATGGCTGAAAGCAATAAAATAATCCATGCAGCGCGCGAACGCGTAAAATGTTGTAAACCAGTCAAATCAATCTCCTGTCGATTTATGACGATAAAAAAACACCCTCGAATGAGGGTGTTTTCTAAAGCAACGTTAAATCATATCAGTATTAATGTCCAACAGAGCTGCCAAGAACTTCTTTTGCAGAGTGATGGATAATAATTTGATTATCGTAGAAATACTGGGTTGATTCCGTTAAGAGCCCAGATTCAATCATAACAATACCAACGATAGACAATACGATTGTGTATGGTAACGCCATCCATACCATACGACCGTATGACAGTCTCACTAACGGTGCTAGAGCAGATGTTAATAAGAACAAGAATGCAGCCTGGCCGTTTGGCGTTGCAACAGATGGTAGGTTAGTACCTGTGTTAATGGCAACCGCAAGTAAATCAAACTGATCACGAGTAATTTGGCCATTAATCAGCGCAGCTTTTACTTCGTTAATATAGACCGTGCCAACGAATACGTTATCACTCACCATAGACAGTAAGCCGTTTGCGATATAGAAGATCACTAACTGTGCATTACCTTCAAAGCTCAGTGCCCACTGAATCACAGGCGCAAACAAATGTTGGTCAATAATGACGCCGACAACAGCAAAGAATACAGCTAGTAAGGCGGTAAACGGTAGAGCTTCTTCGAAGGCTTTACCTAGCTGATGTTCATCAGTAACCCCATTAAAAGCAGTGGTTAGAATGATGACAGATAAACCAATTAAACCAACTGATGCTAAATGGAATGCAAGACCGATAACTAACCAAACGCCGACAAGTGCTTGAACCAGCAGTTTCATCTTGTCTGCTTTGGTACGGTTTTTATCTTCGTAATCGGAGTAATCGCTTAAAATTTTATGCACGGCATCAGGTAGCTGGGCACCGTAACTGAACCATTTAAACTTTTCGACGATAAAACATGTGGTGATACCGGCAAAAAACACAGGGATTGTCACAGGCGACATACGAATAAAGAATTCACTAAACTGCCAGTGCGCTTGCGCTGCAATGATCAAGTTTTGTGGCTCACCGACCATCGTACACACACCGCCTAATGCAGTACCAACACCGGCATGCATTAATAGGTTACGTAAGAAACCACGAAAAGCTTCTAGCTCTTCGTCATTCAATTGTTCGCGAGTTTCAGAGGTATGGTCATGATCGCTGCTAAAATCTTTACCTGAAGCGACTTTGTGGTATATCGAGTAAAAGCCAATAGCGACAGCGATAATAACTGCAATAACCGTTAGTGCATCTAAGAAAGCGGATAAAAATGCAGACGAGATACAAAACATCAACGAAACAACAATTTTAGAGCGCACCTTTGTGATCATTTTAGTGAACACAAACAGGAGCAATTGCTTCATGAAGTAAATACCGGCGACCATAAAGATCAGTAGTAGTAATACTTCTAGATTTGCTTCAATTTCATGTAAGACTTGTGCAGGCGAAGTCATGCCGATAATGACAGCTTGTATCGCTAACAGGCCACCAGGTTGAAGTGGGTAACACTTTAACGCCATTGCGAGCGTAAAAATAAATTCAATGACAAGTACCCATCCTGCGATGAATGGACTGACAAAGAAAAATAAAAGTGGATTGATTACAAGAAACGATAATATTGCATATTTGTACCATCTTGGCGAATTGCCCAAGAAGTTACTAAATAATGCAGCACCAGGGGTTGACGGCATAATAGCCTCTCCAGTTGTGAATTTGATAAGTGAACTTTTGAGGAAGGAATCTGACAGACAAATCGTAGCCGAAATAAGAGTTTGTAAGATAAAACCGGTTAGATAGTGCTTAAACTATGTTGTTTATTAGCTACTTATCATCAGTTTAATCAAGTTGATACAATTATTTCTTAGCGCTTATTATTTGTATTTTCAAAATTCGTTAGTTGTGCCACTAACTTACATCCATTTTGTTTGGCGCGTAGTTTAGCGCAAACTTTTTATATTGTAATGCGATAAAACTTATCCTTCGACAAAAAGGTAACCAATATAACTATTGGCTCACAAAGTTTTTGCGACTTGTATAATTAATCGCCGTTGGCGCATCTAAATCGATTGTTTAACGACTCACAATGGTGTGAAATGACATGACCTCTGGTATGATCAGTTCATTGGGTAACCACGGGATGTTCAAGTTGACAATTATCAATGCAAAAGGTCCTGCAAGTTTTGCAGAGAAGTATATCGTTCGTTCGATATGGGAAAATAAGTTTCCACCAGGTTCAATTTTGCCTGCAGAACGCGAACTTTCAGAATTAATTGGTGTAACAAGAACCACGTTACGCGAAGTACTACAGCGTTTAGCTCGTGACGGTTGGTTAAAAATACAACACGGCAAACCAACTCAAGTTAATAACTTTTGGGAAACCTCAGGACTTAATATTCTTGAGACAATAGCGGATTTGAATCCAGATGGATTTCCGTTGCTTGTCGATCAGCTATTATCAGCAAGAGCAAATGTTAGCGCGATATATTTTCGCGGTGCGGTGCGCAATAACCCTGAAAAAGCACAAGAAGTATTAGCAAAAATACACCAACTAGAAGACAGTGCTGAAGCTTATGCTGAATATGATTATGAGCTGCATCATGCTTTGGCATTTTCGTCGGGAAATCCACTGTACGTCTTAATTCTTAATGGATTTAAAGGTTTATACAGCCGAGTAGGACGTTATTACTTCTCGAGTCAAGAAGCCCGTTCTATCGCATTAGATTTTTATAAAGCATTAGAGAAATTGGCGATTGATGGTAAGTACACTGATGTTCCTGCGTTAATGAAGACGAATGGTATTAATAGCGGTATTATGTGGCAAAAACTGCGTGATGATATGCCTGCTGAAATCGCACAAAATGATAAATAAATGCGATTAATATAGCCATTTCATCTTTGATATTGATACAAAAAACCAACCTAACGGTTGGTTTTTTTATGCTACAAACTTACGTAAGTAAAACAACTACAGAGTGGTCATTTTTCCTTCTTCGTTAGGAGCAGGGCATTGGGCTAGTTTTACGATTTTTCCATTCGCATCAAGCTGCTCAAGGCTAACATCAAATCCCCATAGACGATGTAGATGCTTCAAAACTTGCTCATTACTTTCCCCTAAAGGGATCCGTTTATTAGGCACATAGCGTAATGTTAATGAACGGTCACCATTAATATCTACCCGTTGAACTTGGATGTTGGGCTCAAGATTAGAGAGATTATACTGTTGTGATAGTTTCTCACGGATCAAATGATAACCGCGGTCGTCATGAATAGCAGATACCGACAATCTGTTACAGCTGTCGTCATCGAGAATACTGAATAATTTAAAGTCCCGAATAACTTTTGGTGACAGGTATTGGCTAATGAAACTTTCGTCTTTAAAGTTTTCCATGGCAAAGGTCACCGTGGTAAGCCAATCACTGCCTGCAATATCAGGAAACCACTTTTTATCCTCATCAGTTGGGTTTTCACAAATGCGTCTAATATCGATAAACATATTAAAACCTAATGCATAGGGATTAATGCCACTGTAATAGGGACTGTTATAGGCAGGCTGCGCGACAACGCCGGTGTGGCTTTGTAAAAACTCTAACATAAACCTATCTGTCACCGTTCCTTCATCGAACATATGATTGAGTATGGTGTAATGCCAGAATGTGGCCCACCCCTCATTCATCACTTGGGTTTGTTTCTGAGGGTAAAAATATTGCGCCATTTTTCTCACTATGCGGACGATTTCTCGCTGCCATGGCTCTAATAATGGCGCGTTTTTTTCGATGAAATATAAAATATTTTCTTGTGGCTCATCGGGGAAATTAATGCCTTCGTCTTGCTTGTGTTCATCAGGATTCTTAGGAACCGTACGCCATAAATCATTCACTTGACTTTGTAAGTAACTTTCACGATCTTTTTGGCGCATCTTTTCTTCTTTAAATGACACTTCAGCAGGGCGCTTGTATCTATCAACGCCGTAGTTCATTAATGCATGACAAGAATCGAGTGTTAGTTCAACTTGCTCAACACCAAACCTTAACTCACATTCATGAATATAATTCTTGGCGAAAACTAAATAGTCGATGATTGAACTGGCGTCAGTCCAAGTTTTAAAGAGGTAATTATTTTTAAAGAAGCTATTATGCCCAAAACTTGCGTGGGCCATCACTAACGCTTGCATCGTGATGGTGTTTTCTTCCATTAAATAGGCGATACATGGATCGGAGTTAATTACGATTTCATAGGCTAAACCCATTTGACCGCGACGATATCCTTGCTCGGTTTCAATAAAACGTTTACCAAAAGACCAATGTGTATAGCCGATAGGCATTCCGATCCCCGCATAAGCATCCATCATCTGCTCAGCTGTAATCACTTCGATTTGATTGGGGTAACTGTCTAGCTTATAAAAAGCTGCGACTTTTTCAATTTCTTCCATGTAGGTTTCAAGTAATGGAAAATTCCAATCAGGACCGTCATCTAGTGGCATTTTTTTATTATCGTCAGCTTCGGTTGAATCAATATTTTCTGCTGTCATTGTGTTCTCCTTAGCTTGGCTGCTTTTTGAATAATTCACGGAACACGGGGTAGATATCATTAACCTCTTTAATATGTTGTACAGCGATATTGCCAAACTGCTCTTGTAAGGCTTCGTATTCTCGCCAAAGCGTTTGATGCGCGCGTCGGGTGATTTCGATATAACTGAAATAACGCGATACCGGTAAGATTTTGTCCGCTAATAACTGTCTACACGCTGGGGAGTCATCAGCCCAATTATCGCCATCAGATGCCTGTGCAGCATAGATATTCCACTCTTCGGCAGGGTAGCGTTCCTGTTGAATTTCATGCATTAAATTTAGTGCACTTGAAACAATGGTACCGCCTGTTTCTTGGGAGTAGAAAAACTCATGTTCATCAACTTCTTTAGCTTGAGTATGATGACGAATATAAACCACTTCTAAATTCTTATAGGTTTGAGTTAAAAACAAATACAACAGAATGTAGAAACGTTTTGCCATATCTTTAGTGGCTTGATCCATTGAACCTGACACATCCATTAAACAAAACATCACGGCTTGGCTTGATGGCTTTTCACGTTTGGCAAAATTATTAAAGCGTAAATCGAAACTGTCTATAAAAGGCACACTGTCAATTTTTTTCTGTAAATCTTCTATTTGTTGTTTCAAATCCATGATGATTTCAGCTTGCGTACCTGGGGTATTTTCAAGCTCATTTAATGTGGATTTAAGCGCTTTCAGTTGCTTCTTTTTTCCGGCCGTCATGGCGATACGGCGGGCGTGAGACGAGCGAAGCGACCGAACAATATTAATGTTGGCGGGTACACCGACATTAGTAAAACCAGCACGATAGGTTTCAAATTCAACCATTTGCTTCGCATTGGTTTGCTGAAGATCTGGTAGGGCTAAGTCTTCAAATAATAATTCTAAGTATTCATCATTTGAAATTTCAAATAGAAATTCATCTTTGCCTTCACCAGAATTTGAAGCTTCACCTTCACCACTGCCATCACCAGCGCCGCCACCTTTAGGACGTTCAATTTGATCGCCTTGATTAAATTGGTCGTTGCCTGGGTGAACACGCTCACGGATCCCACCTTGTCCTTGGTGAAAAATAGGCTCGCTGATATCCCGAGTGGGGATACTAATTTTTTCGCCTTTGTCGATGTCAGTAACACTTCGGCGGGTAACAGCGTCGCTTACTGACTTTTTAATTTGTTTTTTATAACGTTCAATAAAACGTTGTCTGTTAACCGTGCTTTTGCCCTTTGCATTGAGGCGTCTATCTATAAAATTTGCCATACACAACTCCTAATGGACTTTGACCTATACCGATTTATCGTAATACAGGTCAAAGTGAGCAAGATTTATGACGATTTACGCACTCTCAAGTACCATTCAGACAGTAACCTAACTTGCTTTTGGGTATAGCCTTTTTCCATCATTCGATTGATAAAGTCATCGTGTTTTCGCTGATCATCAGCAGATGTTTTAGCGTTAAATGAAATTACGGGTAGCAAGTCTTCGGTGTTGGAGAACATCTTCTTCTCGATCACAACGCGTAGTTTTTCGTAACTGGTCCATAATGGGTTGTTACCTTCATTATTGGCCCTAGCACGTAATACGAAGTTAACGATTTCATTACGGAAATCCTTGGGATTACTGATCCCCGCAGGTTTTTCAATTTTTTCAAGTTCTGCATTAAGTGCTGATCTATCAAATAATTGTCCTGTTTCAGGGTCACGGAATTCTTGATCTTGGATCCAGAAGTCTGCGTAGGTGACATATCTATCAAAGATATTTTGTCCGTATTCAGAGTAGGACTCTAAGTAAGCTGTTTGAATTTCTTTCCCGATAAATTCAACATATTTAGGGATGAGGTATCCTTTCAGGAATTCTAAATAGCGTTCACTCATTTCACTTGGAAATTGTTCTTGTTCAATTTGTTTTTCTAAGACATAGAATAAATGGACGGGGTTAGCAGCAATCTCTGTGTCATCAAAATTAAATACCCGCGATAAAATCTTAAATGCAAAACGAGTGGATAACCCTTGCATGCCTTCATCTACCCCAGCGTAATCACGGTACTCTTGGAATGACTTAGCTTTGGGATCAGTATCTTTGAGTGTTTCACCGTTATAAACACGCATTTTTGAATATATTGATGAATTTTCAGGTGCTTTTAAACGTGACAAGATACTAAACTGAGCAAGGGTTTCAAGGGTACCTGGTGCACAAGGCGCCGAAGACAGTTCAGAATTACTTAATAGCTTTTGATATATTTCAATTTCTTCTGATACACGTAAACAATAAGGCACTTTGACGATATACACTCGGTCTAAGAAAGCTTCATTGTTCTTATTATTTCTAAAGGTCGTCCACTCAGACTCATTCGAGTGAGCGAGGATCATGCCATTGTAAGGCAGTGCAGATAACCCTTCTGTGCCGTTGTAGTTACCTTCTTGAGTTGCAGTTAATAGTGGATGAAGCACTTTAATCGGCGCTTTAAACATTTCCACAAACTCCATCACGCCCTGGTTTGCACGACATAACGCGCCAGAGTATGCATAAGCATCTGCGTCATCTTGTGAAAAATGCTCAAGTTGTCGTATATCGACTTTACCTACTAAAGCAGAAATATCTTGGTTATTTTCATCACCAGGCTCAGTTTTCGCAATAGCTGTTTGATCTAAAATTGAGGGGTAGACTTTAACCACTTTGAATTTGCTTATATCACCACCAAATTCATGCAAACGCTTCACGGCCCATGGAGACATGATAGTTTTAATGTAACGAGTTGGAATATTATATTCATTTGTTAATAGCTCACCGTCTTCATCTGCATCGAATAGGCACAGAGGACTATCATTTACAGGGCTACGGACGCCATTAGCAGTTAAGATGAAGATCGGTACTTTTTGCATCAGTGATTTGAGTTTTTCAGCAAGCGAAGACTTACCACCACCTACAGGCCCAAGTAGATACAAGATCTGTTTCGATTCCTCTAAGCCTTGTGCTGAATGTTTGAGATAAGACACAATTTGCTCAATTGATTCTTCCATACCGTAAAAGTCTTTAAAGCTAGGGTAGTGGGTAATAAGACGATTTGAGAAAATACGACTCAACACCGGATCTTTCGAAGTGTCGATGGTTTCAGATTCACCGATGGCCAGTAGCATTCTTTCTGCTGCAGACACATATGCACTTCTATCTTCTTTACAGATTTCGAGAAATTGCTGTAATGAATATTCTTCATCTAGCTTTTGTTCATAACGTTGTTGGTAATGTTCGAATATGCCCATAAGAAACCCCTTGAAACTTAGCTGAAAGAAAGTGATTGATAGCGCATTTTTAATGACTAAAACTGAAAATAATTTCCATCATTTCTTGTGTGTAAAAACCATTTGCTAGGTTAAGTCTAGGTCAGAGGTTTGATATTTGCGAGGTGGGATAAATAAAAACTTCAATAAAAACAAAGATAAACAGTTGCATTTGCAACTGTTGCAAAAGTGGAGTTATAAATAAACGAATATTGCGAACAATTTGGAAAGTCAGAAACTATCCCAATTTGAGTAATAAAAAAGGAGCCATAAGGCTCCTTTTGTCTCATCTCTTTTGTACCTAAATAGGTAGATTAACCAGCGAAGTTCGCGTTAACGAAATCCCAGTTAACTAATTCCCAGAACGCTGCCATGTAGTTAGGACGAACGTTACGGTAATCAATGTAATAAGCGTGTTCCCAAACATCAACAGTTAACAATGAAGTCACTGATTCGTCAGTTAAAGGAGTTGCTGCATTGCTTGTGTTCACGATTGAAACTGAACCGTCAGCATTTTTTACTAACCAAGTCCAAGCGCTACCAAAGTTGTTAACTGCAGAATCAGTGAACTTAGCTTTGAATTCTTCAAAAGAGCCGAATGCTGCATTAATTGCATCAGCAATGGCACCAGTAGGCGCGCCGCCAGCATTTGGTGCTAGACAGTTCCAGTAAAAAGTGTGGTTCCAGATTTGAGCTGCGTTGTTGAACATGCCGCCAGTTGAAGTTTTAACAACCTCTTCTAATGTTTTGTTCGCAAATTCAGTACCTTCAACAAGACCATTAAGCTTAACAACGTAAGTGTTGTGATGCTTACCGTAGTGATATTCGATAGTCTCTTCAGAAATGTGTGGTGCTAGTGCGTTCTTAGCATATGGTAATGCTGGTAATTCGAAAGCCATTATTATCTCTCCATGGACATAGGTTATCGTTTTTATGAGTACCACTTAGGCATCATTGCTCTGCCGACATTGTACTTAAAATTTTTGTGATGTGAATCATTGTTTGATGAATAATGTCGATAGACGCAATCTAAAAAAGCTATTTTTATTATAACCCTACAAACTGTGGGATTTTGTTATTGCCCTAGCTCTTGTACAATGGGTGTAGATTATTAAGTTGCACTTAGGAATTACAATGGAAACAGTAGACAAGATCAAACAGCAAATCAGTGAAAACCCTATCATCGTATACATGAAAGGGTCACCAAAGTTACCAAGCTGTGGTTTTTCATCGCAAGTTGCACAAGTCATGATTAACTGTGGTGAGCAGTTTGCATTTGTTGATATTTTACAGCATCCAGATATTCGTGCTGAATTACCAAAATTTGCTAATTGGCCAACTTTCCCACAATTGTGGGTTGAAGGTGAGCTAATTGGCGGTTGTGACATCATCACTGAAATGTACCAAAAAGGTGAGTTACAACCAATTATCAAAGAAACTGCTGATAAGTTTCGTACAGAAGAAGACGCTGAATAAGCTCTTTTTTATCGCCAATGATGATTAGCAACAGAGCCTGATGCTAATACGATTAAAGCGTATTAAAAAGCCCTAACAATTCGTTAGGGCTTTTTTATTGTGTAGAATATTTTTAATTGGATAAATAATTAATGAGCACTTTCCTCAGTGTCTTTAATTGTCTTTGGCAGAATAAGATTCATTAAAATAGCCACTAAACCACATAAACTGATACCAGTTAAACTAAACTCACCAATACCGAACGCCATCCCGCCAATACCAAAGACTAATGTAACCCCAACAATACTTAAATTTCTTGGTTCATTTAAATCGACTTGATTACGGATAAGAGCATTAAGACCTACAGCTGCTATAGAGCCAAACAGTAAGCACATAATGCCACCCATTACAGGTAGGGGAATGGTTTGCATTAACGCGCCTAACTTGCCAATGAAGGCTAGCGTAATGGCTGTTATTGCAGTCCATGTCATTATCCGAGGATCGAAGCTTTTAGTGAGCGTGACAGCGCCAGTAACTTCAGAATATGTCGTATTAGGTGGGCCGCCAAAAGCTGATGCGGCCATCGTTGCTATGCCATCGCCGGTTAAGGTGCGATGTAATCCTGGCTTTTTAAGATAATCTTTACCGGTAACATTGGAAATGGCGAGAAGGTCGCCGATGTGCTCAACTGCTGGCGCAATCGCGACAGGGATCATAAATAATATGGCTTGCCAATGAAATTCAGGTGCAACAAAGTTTGGCACTGCTAACCATGGTGCTTGGTTAACTGCTGTAAAATCAACAATACCGAAAGCCATACTGAGGCCATAGCCAACGAGTATCCCAGCCAGAATCGGCATGACTTTTAAAATACCTTTTGCAAAAACAGCAATTGCTACAGTGGTCGATAAAGACATAATTGCAATAAAGAGCGCGATATTTTGATCGACTAAAACGGCGCTGCCGTCCCCAGTTTTACCCAGTGCCATATTAACTGCCATGGGAGCGAGTCCTAGACCAATAATGATGATGACAGGGCCAACGACTACTGGCGGCAGTAATTTATGGATAAAGCCACTGCCGTTAATTTTAACTAACGCACCCAAAATGACATAAACAAAGCCTGCGACCATTAATCCGCCCATCGTGGCGGGTATTCCCCAAGTTTGAACCCCGTACATAATGGGGGCAATGAAAGCAAAGGATGAAGCCAAAAAAATGGGCACTTGTCTTTTAGTGATAACTTGAAATAACAGTGTGCCAATACCTGCGGTAAACAATGCCACGCTGGTATCTAAACCACTCAGTAAAGGCATCAATACTAATGCACCAAATGCGACAAATAACATTTGCGCACCTTGCAATGGGATGAATAAACGTTTCATGTGTAGATAATTTTCCATTCAGGTATAAATTAAGCTGTAAGATAGGCCAATAATCGTTAAATGTCTGTAATGTAAATCAAGTTTAAGTCTAGATTTAGCATTATTAGTGGCAAATCTTGCTTGAAAATTGGTTAGGCAATGTAATTTTAGAAGCAAAATTAATATGCTACACTTCGATCACTTTCATCTATTGCTGCTTATTTTCTTATGCTAAAAATATTTTTACAAATCATTGTTATGAGTGCGCTATTCAATTTTTATAGCCCTAAAGCGATTTCTGCAGAAATCGGCCTTTTAGATGAGGCTGATATTGTTGTCACGTCAAGAGCACGCTCTGAGCGACAAGCTGCGTTGAAGACTGCTTTGTCTGCGGTATTTGTAAAAAACTCGGGTCTGCCATCTGTATTAGAACACCCGTTGGTTAAAGCTCAAATCAATAAGCCTGAAGTACTGCTTACTCAATACGGTTACAGTGAAGTTGATAATGAACTGATATTGAAAGCTAACTTCGATCATAAACGAATTATTTCTACGCTACGTCAAGCTGAACTCCCAGTTTGGGGGCGTCAACGTCCTCTAACTTTATTGTGGCTATCAATTGAAGATGAAGGTGAGCGCAATATTTTATCTGATGCCTCAGAGCTCGATACGCGTTCACAGATTCATTTAGATTCAAGCAACAAAGGTATTCCTGTTATTTTGCCAATAATGGATTTAGATGATGTGATGAAAATAAGCGTATCAGATGTACGAGGCATGTTTACTGACGTGGTTGCAGAAGCATCTACTCGTTACCGCGCCGATTACTTTGCTGTTGCTGACATGGATAAAGTGGGCGGTTTTGTACGTTTTCAAGTGTCACTATTTGATAAAAGTAATAAAGGTGGATTAATGCAGCCTTTGATTCATCAACAAGCTGAAGTGTTGGATTACCAACAAGCTACCGATCAGATTTTAAGCACCTTAGCTGAATACTTTGTGAGCCAATATGCTTTTGCGGACAGTGGCAATAGCGCAGAAACCTTGCTGTCTCTATCAGGAGTACAGAGCATGGCTCAATTAGTTGAAATTGAAGCTTACTTAAATCAGTTGAGTGCGATTAAAACAGTCAGTTTAAGTCAGTTTAAAGCTAATACGGTAACCTATAAACTTGAGTTATTTGGTGATGCTGACGATTTACAAAAACTTTTGAACATCAACAAGCGTTTAACTGAAAATACTTTTGTCGAACCAGTTATTGAACAAGAATCAACGGAAGTTTCACCAGAACAGGTCACCACGCTCTACTACCAGTGGCATTAGTCGCTAGTTTTCTAGCCAATAGAGACGTGATCACGATCTAACTGATCACAGTTGAATGAGTTAGGCTAGTTAAACAACAGCAGACACTAAAACGATTGTGTTATACTAACTGTCGCTTGTTTACATTATTAGAGAATTTTTGAGTGACCCAAAACTCACCAAAACAATTATCATTACCCGTATACTTACCTGACGATGAGACTTTTCAAAGTTATTACCCAGCCATGGGTAACGATGAGTTGATTCAAAAGCTTCAAGCTGCTGCAGAAGGTAGCTTAGCGTCAAGTTTATACTTATTTGGCCCTGAAAAATCAGGCCGAACGCATTTAATGCATGCTGCTTGTGCTCATGCCAATGATCTCGATCGTCGTACCTTATATATTCCCCTAGGGATCCATGCCAGCATTTCTCCTGCTCTTTTTGAAGGTGTTGAGTCACTACAATTAATTTGTATTGATGATATTGATGCTATTGCTGGTCATCCTATTTGGGAAGAAGCATTGTTTCATCTATATAACAGAGTGACTGAACAAGAAGATTGTCGTCTTATTGTCAGTGGTAGTTCGTCGCCAACGGAAGCGGGTTTTGCCTTACCTGATTTAATCTCTCGTATGCAGTGGGGGTTAATTTATCAGCTACAACCTATGGCGGATGAAGAAAAGTTAGTGGCTCTGCAGCGAAGAGCTGCAATGCGTGGCTTACAATTATCTGATGAAGTAGGGCGCTTTTTATTAACTAGAATGGCACGTGATTTACGCACATTGTTTGATGTGCTTGATAAACTGGATAAAGCATCAATGGTGCACCAAAGAAAGTTAACGATTCCTTTTATTAAAGAGATGTTGAGATTGTAAATCGTTCTTTTTGAATTTTGTCAGTTAAATAAAAAGCCACCTTATCGGTGGCTTTTATGATCTCATGTACCTGACGAGTATCTCGCTTATCGTTTAGGGATTGGCATATCTCTGTGTTCACGACCTATTAGAACAGGGCGTCTTTCAACGCTTGTCTCTGAGCTACTTAAACTACTGACTTTAGACAGTGATTGAGCAATGCTAGGACTAATGTCAATATTTTCAAACCAATCTCGTCCAGGCGTCATATTAATAGGTTCAGGTAAACCATTTAATAAAGTCTTACCGTCTATTTCTGGCATGATTTCATCAATTGCGAATGCAGCTCTATCGAGTAACTCAGCAGAGCCCACACGACCTCGCTGCCCCCAGTCAACTATAAGATTAGTTGGATCGGTAACAGCTACGTCGCGTTGTATTTGATAACGATGACTCATAAATGACTCTTCAAATAACATGGCAGCATCTTCACGAGTAGAAGAGTAGGCATAAAAATCATTCGCATGATCAGATAAGAAAAAGCTGGTGACATCATCCGGCATATAGGCTTTTTGTGTCTCATTCGCTGTTTCACCTAAAAAGCTAACACCAGCTAAACCAAACATTTCACTACTGGTTAGCGGATCTACATTTTGAAGTTGATCAGAAATAAGGCCATTGCTGTCTGTACGACGGTAAAAGTCGTCTATTAATGTTGGCCCAGTTAACGTGCTATGAATCGAGCGCGGGAAAAAGTCATTTGCATGGGCTAATTCATGATAAAGCAAGCTGGCTAAACTAGGAGTGATATCTGCCAAGGTTCTTGTTGTTCTTTCTGTTTTTGCAATACGGCCATAGGCATAATCATTATCTTTTACATAGCGCCATGGCATGATGAACTGTAAATCATTACCGAAGTCACTGCGATAATCTGGCGCTTCATTGATACTGTCTCGCTGCTCTGGCGTGAACCACAAGTATTCAGGATCGAGATAAATAGCACCCGTCGCGACCCAGTAAAAAGAAGGTCTCACATCGTAGCTGATGACAACTGCCGTGACAGATTGCAGTAGCTTAATAAAGTCGCTATTGGGATCAGATTGCTTTAGGAAGGTTTCAAAATTCTCTCCCATCCAGTCATGAGATACCACAACACGCTCCATCACAGATTCAATATTCTCTGAATTGGAGACTTGGCCAATTAATGGTAAATCAGCAATATCACAAGTTTGGTTAAGTTGGTTTGAATATACGCAATCTGAAGCATTAGCAGAATAAATAGAAGCAGAATTATAGGAATAGGTTCGTGCGACGGGTTGATCAAAGTAAGGTGATGTGATTGCAGATTCATTGGTGACTAACACAAACACTTCATCGGAAAGTGTTTCACCAGCAAACTGGCCAGTGGCCTTTAAACCGATGACACTGTCTGAACTCACTGACGGGGCGGTAAATAAGGGGCGTTCAGGATCGGTTAAATCTAATTCAACGGCTTGGTTAGAAAAGTAACACCACTCTATCTCATCAACAATTTGCTCATTGATACGAGCTACCCTGAGGCTGACCCCATTACCTTGGACAACTTGGTGGTCACTGTTGATATTTAATTGGTTAATTGCACTGCCTGCTGTAATTGAGACAGTTTCGCTGAGGTCTATTTGTGGGCCTGACACATTAGCAGTAAAACTGTAGTTGCCAGAACTCGGAATAATAAATGATAAAACAGGACTATTTTCTGAACTCAGCGAGACGTCAGGGCCTGATGTTTGTTGCCATTGATAGGTAAGACCAGCTGAATCGCGATTGTTAATATTTGCAATTACTGTGGCAGATTGCCCCGCAGAATAACTTTGCTCAATATTGAAGTTTAAATCAGACGTTGTGTCGACTATTGTCAGGCCAGAACTAGTGTCACAAGTATTAATTGGTAAAGCATTATCTGGTGTAGTTTGACCATCACTGGACGAGTCACTTGAGCTGCCGCCACAGGCACTTAACATTACAGTTGCAATCACTAAACTGCTCATTGCAAATTTTTTTGTGGCCCCTTGATAAGGTTTTTGAATCGCGGCCTCAGCTGAAATACGCTTGTTAAACAAAGTCTTCATACACAATCTCCGTTGCTTAGCACTATACTCAATCAAATGACTGACATTTCACTATAACATGTGAATACTTGTACAAAAAGAATGAATTAACGACCCGTTAACAGCAATGTGGTAATGATTTTACACCAGATAAAATGAAAAAAGCGCCATCAGGCGCTTTTTAGTGCTGTATTAATGAGACTAATCTGTTTTAGATTTCTTTTTTAAACCTAAGCCCAGTTCTCTACCGCGCATACGTGCGTAATATGGAAATCCTATTAACAAGGCACTGATTAACACTGATTCTATTAATGCAAAATAAAGGGCGTCTTCAGTGATATACACTAAGGTTAAGCCATGTAATAAATATAAACACAGAATAAAACTGGCCCAAGCATAGGTGTAAGGATTACCCGTTAATATGCCTTTGATAGGTAATAATAATGGGACGATCCACAGTAGACTAAATGCCATTGAGTATTCGCCGGTAAAGCCTTGTTGGATAAACCATCCAGAAAGCAACATGAGTAATGCAACATAACCTACTCGGCATAACTGAAACAAAGTGTGTGTTGTCATTTTAGGGCTCATAAAATCGCTAAGACGTTTTCTGGAGGACGACCGATAGCCGCTTTGTTGTTCGCTAGCGCAATGGGTCTTTCAATTAGCTTTGGCGTAGTAATCATCGCTTGGACTAACTGAGCATCTGTTAATGACTCGTCTGCTAAGTTCTGTTCTTTGTATTCTGTTTCTTTAGTGCGCATTAGCTCTCGTGGCGAGATAGCTAATAAGCTTAAAATCTGGTTAATGTCTTCAGCAGTAGGCACCGTCTTCAAGTATTCAACAATGGTAACCTTGGCATGGTTTTCTTCGAGTAATGCCAGTGTTTGACGGCTTTTTGAGCAGCGAGGGTTATGGTAAAGCGTTACGTTTGTCATAGGATCACTTCTTGTCTTTATTTTGGCGACAGTTTATCAAACTTTGAATCAGATGGTTAGCCACATCAGGGGGATGTGGCTAATTTGAGATTGAATAAGCTGAGCTGTTATTTTAATGCGTCTAAAGAGCGCTTAGCTTGTCTAAATTGACGTATACGCGCTTCAATTCGGGCAATTTGTAACGTTTGGCCTTCAGAGTGGCGGTAAGCATAATTGAGTTGATCAATTGCACCATCATAATTTGCTGCAAGTGCCATAGCTTCTGCATTACTGTAATGCTCAAGCGCTTTATTACCCAGTTTACGGTAAGCTTGAGTCATAATTTGATAAGGTAATACGTTCTGTTTATCTAAGAAAATTAAATCTTCTAATAACGGAATGGCATTGCGCGGCTGGTCTGCTTCAACATAGATATTGGCTAAGTTAGCCGCAATGACTAATGACGTTGGTTTTAATCGATGATGATGCTTTAACAGCTCGATAGCCGCATCGTAATCGTCTTTTTGCGCCAGTAAATCTGTTTTAGTATCGATAAAAAACAGATTGTTTGGGTCGCCTGCTAATAACTCATCAATAATCTTTTCAGATTCTTCAAACTTCTTGGTTCTGAATAAAGCTAAAGCTTTGCCGTACAATGCAGCACTTTTAAAGGTATAGCTTTTTTTGTTTAGTTGTTTGTCAAACAAAGAAATCGCAGCCTGATCGCTATAACTTGAAAATCTAACCTGGATACGGGCTTTAGCTAACTGGTAATTAAGTTGATCAGGTATATAACGATTAGGATATTGTGTGGCGCGGTTTCTCGCATCAGTAATACGCGACTCAGGTAATGGGTGAGTCAGTAGCATTTGTGGCGGTGTAGTAGTAAAACGGTATCGAATGGCTAATTTTTGGAAAAAGTCAGATGCACCATTTGGATCAAACCCTGCATCAGCTAGGATTTGCATACCAATTCTATCTGCTTCACGTTCATGTAAACGGGTGAAGTTGATTCTCGCTTGGGTTGATAAAGCTTGAGTCGTTGCAAGTGCAGCCATACCGGCTTGTGGCGCTGCAATGGTCAACAAAATAGCACCTAGCATACCAACGATAGTTGCTGTTGAACTCTTATCTTGCGCTTCTAGTGAGCGCGCTAAATGTCGTTGAGTAACGTGAGTAATTTCGTGGGCAAGCACTGATGCGAGTTCACTTTCAGTGTCAGCGTGCAGAAATAACCCTGTATGAACGCCGACATGGCCACCGAAGAAGGCAAATGCGTTAATTTCATCATTTCTTAATAGAAAGAAATAGAAGGGGGTTTTTACCCCTGTGGCATGAGCTACCAATTTGTTACCTAATTCAGATAAGTATTGATTCAATACAGGGTCGCTTATAACCGGCGCAGATGAACGAATGACCCGCATGTAAGCATCGCCGTACACCATTTCTTTTTCAAGACTAAAAGTGTTAACAGCAGCCGTACCGAGGTCTGGAAGGTCATTATTCGCGAAGCTTTTAGCAACACCAGCCGTGAGTAATAAACTAACCGCTGTGGTTACGACGCCTTTAGAAAACTGAGAAAACGATAATTTGCGCAAATGAAACCTTTATTATAATTATTTCAATAGGGTGGCGAGCAAAGTTAAAGCAACACTATAACGGTATCGCTTGTGGTTTATTGTCCTTGCTAGGATAATAGCCATAGAATGTGTAAAGCAAGTTCATAATGAAATTTATTGATTTAACTGCTCATCAATGCCCCTATCCCTTGGTGCAAACTAAATTAGCATTAAAAAAGATGCAACCAGGTGAAACGTTGGCAATTAGTATCTCTGACTCCGGTTCACGTCGAGATGTTCCGCTATTTTTAAAAAAATTTGGTTATCAAGTTCAAATAACTGAGGATAATGACAATTCAATGTCATTGGCCATCACAAAGCTTAACAATATATAAGTATAATTTTATCTATCTACTGAGGTAGAATCCGATAATAACAACCACAACTGTGATTTCTTTTTAGGTAACACAATGCTCTCATTTTTAAGCGATTGGTATAAAGCCAGATTCAGTGATCCCCACGCGATTACATTATTGTTTATTTTACTTGGGATTGGATTATTACTGTATTTTGCTGGCGGTTTGTTAGCGCCTTTATTAGTGGCGTTAGTTTTAGCGTTTTTACTAGAATGGCCTGTAGCTCAAATCGCGCGTTTTGGTATTAACCGAACTTTAGGTGCATCGTTAATATTAGTCTTGTTTATTGGTCTGATGGTCTTAGTTGCTTTTGGACTCGTTCCCAGTCTTTGGCGACAGGGGATTGCTTTAGCGACAGATTTACCGCAAATGATTGATACAGGTATGCAATCGCTAGTATCTTTTAGTGAAAACTATCCGCAATACATTAGTATCGAACAAATTGATGCCATGGTTGTTGAACTTAAAAAACTGGTCGACACTCAGCATCTTTTAGATATCGGTAAGCAATTATTAGGCTTTTCTGCATCATTACTCGTGTTAATGGTATACGTGATTTTAGTGCCTTTATTGGTGTTCTTTTTCTTAAAGGATAAAGAGCAATTGATTAAGAGCAGTAAACGTTTCTTTCCTAACAACCGCGACTTAGCAAGAAAAGTTTGGTTTGAAATGGACCAGCAAATCTTCAATTATATTCGTGGTAAAGTCATTGAAATTGTCATTGTAGGTACTGTCAGCTACATCTTTTTTGCGTTAATGGGATTAAGGTACTCTGCGCTACTTGGCGTGCTAACAGGGCTTTCAGTACTTATTCCTTATGTAGGTGCAACATTGGCGACTTTACCTATTGCGCTGGTGGCCTTTGTACAATGGGGAGTCAGCCCTGAGTTTGGCTATGTGATGATTGGTTATGGTGTCATTCAGGCATTAGATGGCAATGTGTTGGTGCCAATTCTATTTTCTGATGCTGTAGATTTACATCCAGTGTTAATCATTGCCGCAGTACTTGTATTTGGTGGCCT
The DNA here is from genome assembly GCF_030548905.1 of Shewanella sp. 2_MG-2023. Lineage (NCBI taxonomy): Bacteria > Pseudomonadati > Pseudomonadota > Gammaproteobacteria > Alteromonadales > Shewanellaceae > Shewanella > Shewanella sp. 2_MG-2023. The sequence continues at coordinate 136,842 of NZ_JAUOSO010000002.1, read as the reverse complement.
GTGGGGCGTATGGGGAGTCTTTTTTGCAATCCCACTGGCGTCATTAGTCAAAGCTGTGATTAACGCTTGGCCTGATAGTCACTCCCCCTTTGTAGCTAAGTCAGATGAGTCTGCAGAATCTAAATAATAATATTGAATAATCTTATTAAATAAATGTAGAGGTTTGATTTACTGCAAAAACCATACGAGATAAAACTAAAAAAAGAGACTCAATTGAGTCTCTTTTTTATTGCAAATATTATGCTTTACTTGTCTTTTAAATCACTGTTACCTGGTGATTTCTCTGTGGTATGTTTATCGCTGGTAGCGTTATTTTTATCGTCAGGTTTTTTAGGATCGCCAAATTGAGGCATTTTAAATTTAGCGCTGTATTTTAATACCGCTAAATTACTGGCAATGATGCCAACAACTAAGATAATAATAATCCATACTTCTATACCTGATAAATCCATGTCTACCTCAATAAATTACCAACAAGTTTAATCAACAGCTAAACGTTGCTCACATTTGCGAATATCTTCAGGTGTATCAACTTCTGGTGAATCAAAAGCACTGATAGCAACTTTAATTTTATGACCGTATTCTAATGCACGCAGCTGTTCTAACTTTTCTAAATCTTCTAAACGGCCCAAAGGTAACTTAGCAAAAGCATTAACGAAACGACGAGTATAAGCATAAACACCAAGGTGTTTATAAACTGGGAAGTCATCCGTATCACGACCGAATGGAATACACGAGCGTGAAAAATATAATGCATTAAACTCATTATCGAAAACCATCTTAACGTGCAGAGGATCGTCACGTTCTTGCTTATCAATGATTTCAAAGCCTAAAGTTGCCATTTCAAACTCACCTGGGTGACGCTCAAAAAGACTGATAATTTGTTCAATTGAAATAGGGTCAATAAGTGGCTGATCACCTTGAAGGTTTATCACCAAATCATCATCTGCTAAACCAAGTTGGCTAATCGCATCGTTTATTCGATCGGTACCAGAAGCCGCGTCAGGGCTCGTCATGACAACTTGACCACCAAATGACTCTACCGCTTCTTTAATTCGGTCATCATCTGTAGCAACATAAATATTATCTAATCCTTTAGCTAATGAAGCACGTTCGAAAACGTGTTGGATCATTGGCTTACCATTAATAGGTGCTAGGGGTTTGCCAGGAAAGCGGCTAGAACCATATCTAGCAGGGATTAAAAGAGTAACTTTCATCAATAAACCTACTTATCTTAAAACGATAAACAAAAGGGCTCTAAAGAGCCCTTAAAGATAGCTTTTAGGGCTAAACTATATGCGACGGAATAACTTAGTTAGCATTTCATCGGTAACTTTTTCTTCCCAGCCCGCGCCGTAAACATTATCCCATAATGGGCCCATGCTCTTGGTGACAGCAACCATCTTAGCAATAGTTTCATCTGGTAAATCTTTACAGATGTTTTTTGGCAACGTGATGTTATGAACTTCCATCATTTTACGGAATTCTTTAACGCCTTCAGGGTAAAACTCTTCAAGTACGTCAAATGCCAAACAGTTGCCGATACCGTGATGGTAACCCAACACGTAACCTAAACCATATGATACAGCGTGACAGGCACCCACTTGGCTGTAAGCGATACTCATGCCGCCCATGTATGATGCCATCATTAGCTTGTCATCTTTTTCTTCGTGATTATCAACGAAGACTTCACGACATAAATCCATAGACTTTTCAGCGAATGCTTTAGCAAATTCGTTTAGGTATGTACCTTCTAATGATTCAACACAGTGGATGTAACAATCCATACCTGTATAGAACCACTGGTCAGTTGGCACGCCGGCAATGAGTTCTGAATCCATGATAATTTGGTCAAATACAGTGTAATCTGAATTCAAACCAAGCTTACGAACAGGACCACAAAGTACTGCAGTACGAGACGCTTCAGCACCTGTACCTGAAACTGTAGGGATACCAATATGGTGTACCGCTGGGTTCTTAATCAGATCCCAACCTTGATATTCAGCACTGCTACCTTCATTAGTCAGCATTAGCGATACCGCTTTAGCTAAATCAAGGGTAGAACCACCACCAAGACCGATTACACTTACAGGAAGTTTAGTATTAAATGCTTGAACTTGTTCAGTTAGGGCATCAACTTGCTTCGTTGTAGGTTCATCATCAACGTTGACGTAGATTAATAAATCATGTGCTTTAGCAGGTACACGACCAGCTAAAGGCTTATCTTGGTGTACGTCATCAACTAGAAATACGACGAAGTCATTTTCAACTTGGCGTTCTTCAGCTAGTACGTCATCTAATTGTGCAAATGATCCGCGACCAAAAATCATTTTTGGTACACATTTGAAATTTTTGAAACTCATTACAACTTCTCCGTTGAGATTAGTACTGTAAAAAGTACTATCGCGCCAATGTGATAAATGGCGCGATAGAAATAATCGGGTTAATTAAGCAAAAGCACGTTTGATGTTTTCAATACGCTGCGCTATTTCTTCTTCTGTCCAAGACAGTTTGATTAACATTGAAATAGTGCGGCTCATAATGGCATCAGACTTAGGTGTTTCAACCTTAGTGTAATCTGGACGATCTTGAATTAATGTGATCGGCAATGCAGCAGGAGACTTAAGCTCTTGGATATGCTTCCAGTTATTCAGGTAATGCCAGTTGTTAACATACCAGTAAAAACAACCATCTACGCCGTTTTCAGCTAATTTTTTGTTTATTTCTACTGTGCGTTCTTCAGTCGGCATTAAGAACGTTAAGAAACCAGCTGAATCACCCTCTGGATCAGGGATTTCACGGAAAGTTACTTCTGGGATATCTGCCATAGCATCTTTGATCAGCTTTTTATTGGTACGCTGAATATCAATGATTTTGTCTAGCTTACGTAATTGAGCAAGACCCATTGCTGAGTTCATTTCAGAAATACGGAAGTTTAGCCCCATAATAGGGTGGCCTTCAGCGCCGCGGTCATTACCTACATGGTCATGGCCGTGATCTGAGAACATATGCGCGTGGTTATAAATGGTTTCGTTGTTAGTCATGATCGCGCCGCCTTCACCACAAGTGATGGTTTTAACAGAATCAAATGAGTAACAACCAACGTCACCAATAGTACCTAGTGCTTGACCTTTATAGCTGCCACCAATTGCTTGGCAAGCATCTTCTAAGATCACTAAGTTGTGCTTTTTACATACCGCTAAAATTTCATCCATTTTAGCCATAGAACCACACATGTGAACAAGATTAATTGCTTTCGTGCGTGGAGTAATTGCAGCTTCAATACCTTCTGGAGATAAACAAAGTGTTTCATCAATCTCAGCAAAAATTGGCACAGCGCCGGCCATAAATACGGCTTCTACAGACGCAACAAAGGTAAACGGAGGAACGATAACTTCATCACCAGCGCCGATACCAGCTGCAGCCATAGCTGTTTGTAATGCAGCGGTGCCACTAGAAACAAGATGTGCATGCTTAGCATTCATCTTTTCGCAAAGAAGGGCTTCCATCTCACGAGTCTTCCAACGATCATTACGCATGTGATCGAAGTTATAACGAAAGGTAAAACCATTTTCCATCACATCAGCGACTTCTTGCTTTTCCTCTGGACCAAATAATTCAAAACCTGGCATGGAAATTATCTCCTAAAAAATGCAGTGCGCGAGGTCGCGCTAAATAAACCCGAAGATTATAACTGGGTTAGGGCGTTAATTGCATTAACTATATGACCTTTCGCTGTGATTGTATGGTCGTTACAGTGCTTTATATTCATTAATCGCTAATTTTTATGTAAAGCAGACTAAACAAAGCGCTATAACTGTTTCTATATATGAGATAAAAACAACAAAACCCACATATAAGGTGGGCTTTGTTATTTGTTTATTTCAGCATGAACGGCTTATTAATTTTAGTTAATAAGCATTATTCTTCTGTATTATTGGCATTATTATTTGCATGTTCGCTGAAGACTGTTACGTCTAGATCGGTTAATAAGCCGTTGTTAATACCGTAAATCCAACCGTGAATTGCAACCTCTTGGCCTCTGTCCCATGCATCTTGCACGATAGAGGTGCTAGTAACATTAGCCACTTGCTCCATGACATTCAGCTCACATAAGCGATCAAACCGCTGTTGTTCATCAAGTTGCTCTAAATCTGAACGGTGGATGCGGTAAATATCTTTTAAATGGCCAAGCCAGTTATCAATAAGACCGAATCGCTCTTTCGTCATCGACGCTTTGACACCACCGCAACCATAGTGGCCAACTACCATAATGTGTTTTACTTTTAATACTTCAACAGCATATTGGATGACCGACAAACAATTTAAATCAGTATGGATAACCATATTGGCAATATTGCGATGAACAAACACTTCACCTGGCATTAAATCAATTATCTGATTAGATGGTACGCGGCTGTCAGAGCAACCAATCCACAAATATTCAGGATTCTGTTGTTCTGCCAGTTGCTTGAAGAAATCAGGGTCTTCTTCGTTTATACGCTCAGCCCAGCGGCGATTGTTATCAAAAAGAGGCTTAAGTAATTTCATTTATTGTTATAGACCCAAATAAAAGTGAAAGATGTAGAGTGTATTTTGAACAGTTATTTAGCTGATGTTCATCATTTTCAAGAGTATATCAGCAAATTTGATTATGCTGGTCTATCCATTTAATTTATAAAATTGAAATCATTTCACCCTTAACGGAGAAATAATTCCAAGGTTTGATTCACTTTTTCTGCTTGTTCAATATTTGAAAAGTGACCGCTATTAGCAATTTGAAGTAAGCGACTTCCTGTAATGCAGTCTTGCATTAAATAAGCTTCTAGCATTGTGCGTAATTGGTTTTGCTCTCCAATCATAATCAAACAAGGCAGTGAGAATTGTTCTACTAATTCAAGGGTGTCACGCTTATAGAAAGCCAGCGGACTGAATAAGGCGAGTTGCTCTATTTGTGTGGGCGACAAATGAATTAACTTGTTAATGAAAGCTGATTTAGCCGTTGATGTTTGTGAATTAACAAAGAACATATCAGCAATGGTGTTTGCTAGTTGCTCATGACATTGCTTCTGTTCACTGATTTGATCGACCCATGCTTGGTATTTTGCGCAATTCACTTGCGGTTCAAAGCCAATAAAACTATTCGCCATGACTAGTTTTGATATCTGAGCAGGCTTTGCAAGTACCATTTCAGCAGCAATCGCGCTACCCGTTCCATTACCAATCACACAACATTGATGCACATTTAAATAATCAAGTAATGATAAACAATGGTCAGCGATTGTAATAAGAGAGGTTGTACCCGTTGGCATTGAATCTGACTGTCCATGGCTCCACAAATCAACACTAATACAGCGATAGTTTTCAGAAAGTTGAGCGATCTGTGGTTGCCACATCGTGTTGTCAGCTAAAAAACCATGTACAAAAAATAGAACAGGTCCTTGTCCTACATCAGTGAAATGAAGACGTTGAGTGTCGATGCTAAAGCTGTGTGATTTTGGTTGAGTCATGGAGGTCTCTAAAACATTAAAATTAAAAAATCGTAAAACTGATTGAGTCAAAGTGCTTATGATAAATAACCGTTATTACTTTGAATGCGAGTCTACTATCTATTACAGATTAGGTTTCTCTAGAAGGTTATTTGAGTACTTGTTACTTGATTTGGGCGCGCTTGCGACATAAAAAACATAATGCTCGACTAATTTGTCGAGTTGTTTAAGTAGAGCTGATTGTAAAGTGATTTCAGCCTGTGACAAGAGAAGTCTTAATGATTCGGCTCGATATTGTGATAAAAACAACGAAGACTCAGGATAGTAACTGATATGCCAAGCCTCAGGGCTAACACCACTTTGGTCAGGCTGATAAGGTAAGTAGAAACCGAAGCGGGCAGCGTTATCGACTAACCACTGGGCTAATAAGGCGCATGGGCCATTGTCTATGTACTCTGCAGTGACTAATTGTAGCTCTGTTTTACTGATGTTATTGGCATCAAATACATCGATATCAGTTCCCCAATGATGCCGTGATGCACCTGGAAGAGCAGACCAACATAATATTGCATCCACTAATTGCTCATCGGTTAAATTGGCAAAATGTACAGGGTTATTATTGATATCAAGTAACGGGCGTTTCCCTTGTGCCTTGCCATTCCAAATGGCCATTTGACGTTCAAAGTTACGATAAGCAGAACAAATTTGAATATTAATACCGTCACTTTGCGCTTGTTGCTGCATTTTTTTAAACGCAGTAGCAGTCGCTGAGGTCAGTAAAAACTGTTCAAATTGAACAAGGTGTGTCTCATCCAACCCATAAAGGGCTGGATGAGCTATTTCGGTCAGTTGAGCCTTAGATAATTGCTCTATTTGACGAGCTACTCGCAAAGCAGCTTTTCCAATATAGATTCATAGCATAAGGCTAGAATTTCTAAATCAGAGATTTTCACACATTCATTTATTTTATGAATAGTGGCATTGACTGGGCCAAGCTCAATCACTTGTGCACCGGTTGGCGCGATAAAACGTCCATCAGATGTGCCACCTGAGGTTTGCGGGTCAGTTTCATATCCGGTGACATCTAAAATAGCGGCTTTAGTCGCCTCTAATAAAGGCCCATCTCCAGTTAGAAACGGCAAGCCATTAAACACCCAATCAATATCATAATCTAAACCATGGGCATCAAGAATATTAAGGACGCGTTTTATTAGCTCATCTGCAGTCACTTCAGTTGAATATCTGAAGTTAAACATCACCTGCAAATCACCAGGGATTACATTTGATGCGCCAGTACCGCCATTGATGTTAGCGATTTGAAAGCTGGTTGGTGGAAAAAACTCGTTACCATTATCCCAATGCATTTGAGCAAGCTCTGCTAAAGCAGGAGAGGCTTTGTGGATAGGGTTATCAGCTAGGTGTGGATAGGCAACATGGCCTTGGATCCCTTTAACCGTTAAATTCCCCGTTAAACTACCACGTCGGCCATTTTTAACCACATCACCCAGTTTATGAGTTGATGAAGGCTCACCGACTAATGACCAAGTGATTTTTTCATTACGGGCCTCGAGCGTGTCAATGACTCGCGTTGTACCATTAATAAATGGTCCTTCTTCATCACTGGTGATAAGAAATGCAATTGAGCCTTTATGGTCTGGATGCTTAGCTACAAAGCGTTCAGTGGCAACGACCATCGCCGCTAAAGAACCTTTCATATCAGCGGCACCGCGACCATGAATATAATCATCAATGACGGTAGGTTCAAATGGCGGAGTATGCCACTTGCTTAAATCGCCCGTTGGTACAACATCGGTGTGGCCAGCAAAACAAAATACTGGGCTTTCAGTGCCGCGTCTTGCCCACATATTAGTGGTGTCATCAAACACCATAGATTCAATGTTAAACCCTGCGGTTGCCAGTCTGTCAGCCATCAGTTTTTGACAGCCCTCATCAAGTGGAGTGACTGATGGACGAGAGAGTAAATCTTTTGTGAGCGCTAATACTTCTTGTGTCATTACTTAAACCACGCTTGGTAATCGGCAGCTTTAAAGCCAATAAGAATTTGATTGTCTTGAACAAGCACAGGACGTTTGATTAATGTTGGAAACTCCACCATTAATTGCAATGCTTTTTCTTTGGTAATATCAGCTTTTTGATCATCGGTTAAATTTCTAAAACTGGTGCTGCGTTTGTTAAATAGCAATTCCCAGTCTGCAAGTTCAAACCATTGATTAATTATGTCAGCGTTGATCCCTTGTTCACGAAAATCATGAAATGTGAAAGCTTGCTCATCAGCTTCTAACCATTTACGTGCTTTTCGAACGGTATCGCAGTTTTTAATGCCATAAATAACGCTATTACTCATTTTGGTCTTATTTCCTTGGATCTTGTTATTGTGATTTAACCAACTCTGTTTTAATCATTACTTGTTTACAGTTGACTTAAATTCCATTGAAAATTGTAAGGTTTTGCTAAATTTTTTACGCTTATTTTATAAAGCTTTTTACTTATATTGGTTACATAACTCTTTGTTAGTTAAAGCTCTACAGTAAAGATGACATCTTTACCTGCAGTGACTTGTCCTTGTGCTTTTACTAGGTATTGCACATCTTCCATATTGGCCAGTACTACAGGGGTCAACAAACTCTCAACTTGATCGGTTAAGTAGTCTAAGTCAAATTGCAAAATTGGATCGCCCACTTTCACTTGCTGTCCTTCTTCGGCCAAACGTTTAAAACCGTTACCACGAAGTTCAACCGTACCCACACCAAAATGAACAAACAGCTCTAGCCCTTGATGAGACTCAATACTGAATGCGTGATTGGTTTCAAATATTTTTCCTATGGTGCCATCAATTGGCGCTAAAATCAGCTTGCCTGTTGGGTTGATAGCTAATCCATCACCGACAATCTTTTCTGCGAAAACAACGTCGGGGACTTGTTCAATTTCTACTAGGTCGCCAGAAACAGGAGCATAAATTTCGATACCGCCAGTTAAAGCGGGTTGTCCTGAAATAAGTCGGCGTATACGGCTTAAAAATCCCATGAGATATAGCCTCTTTTTATAATGTTTTTATGGTTTTATTCTAGTGTTGTCTGATTTTTTTATAAACAATAAATATTGAAAAATACTAAATAAAGTCAAATTAACTGAATAACTGGTTTAATTGTTCTATGTGACTAAAGCCTAAAGCTTGCTGTGCTTGTCGGTAAAATTGCTGATATTGGCCATTACAGATAGTGGCCTTAACGTCTAATAAGCTTGCGGTGTTAACACTTAGCTCATCAATTCCTAGACCGACCAATAAGCTAATTAGTTTCGTATCACTGGCTAATTCCCCACACAAACACACTTTGATTTGATGAATTTTACAGGTATCAACGGCCATCTTTATCAAGCGGATCATTGCAGGAGAGACGGGAGGGTAATCTTTTACAAGTTCAGGATTCCCCCTGTCAGCGGCTAAGGTATATTGAGTTAAGTCATTGCTACCAATACTAATAAAGTCTAACTTAGGTAAAAGGTGAGGTAAGTTAAGTACCGCTGCAGGTGTTTCAACCATGATACCAACATTGAGCTCTCCAAAGCCTTTTTCTTCTTCTACAAGTTGTTGCTTACACCAATCAATGAGTTCAAAAGCTTGTTCTAGCTCTTCTATTTGGTTCACCATTGGAAATAATAAACGGATTCGACCATGGTTTGCGGCGCGCAGTACAGCTTTAATTTGTGTAGTAAATAACGTTTGATGTTGAAGGCTGTAGCGGATCCCACGAACGCCCAATGCTGGGTTATCTTCGTATTGTTGACTCAAGCAAGGAATTTCTTTATCTGCGCCGATATCAAACGTACGAATAGTGAGGACTTTTCCATTGAGGCTATGTAATGCATCACAATATTGTTGATATTGTTGTTTTTCATTGGGAACAGAATCAACTTGCATCAATAGAAACTCAGTTCTGAACAATCCAATACCCGCAGCGCCGCTGTGCTCAATTTGGGTAATGTCATTCATGCTACTGACATTGGCAAGTAAACAAACAGGGTGTCCATCACGGGTAACACTGGGCTTATCGACGTATTGTAATAATGCATCACGTCGTTTTGATTCCTGCTCTGATTTCTGCTGTAGAAGCTGCTGAGTATCAGGCGCAGGATTGATATGAAGCTCACCACTAATCGCATCGAGAATTAACGGGCTACCATCTAGAATATCATGAGTATTAAACTGGCAACTGAGTAAAGCAGGTATGCCTGCCGCTTTGGCTAAAATGGCAGTGTGACTGGTTAACCCACCCGTTTGAAGCACGATACCTTTAATTTTATTTAACGGAATGGTAGCAAATTCAGCAGGTGTAATGTCTTCAGCCAGTAAAATACTGTTGTCGGTAAGCTTTGATACATCCCATTGCAAGGTGCCGTTAACGGCTGACATTAGTCGCTTGCCTAAACAAAGCACGTCATTGCTTCGATTAGCCATGTAAGGATCGTCGAGTTGGGCTAACTCTTCTGCATGCTGTGCAAAAATTCGTTCAACTGAAACGACCGCAGAAAATCTAAAACGGGTAATATAATTTTTGAGCTGCTCAGCTAAATCATCATCTTCGAGCAGCATGATATCAGCATCAATTAAATGAAAATGCTCACTATCGGGTTCTATCTGTGTTTGGCAATGGCTCAAATGACTGGTTAGAAAGCGAATGGCTTTCGTGGCTTTTTCACACTCTTTAGCAATGTCGGCAACAGGAAGTAAACGGTAATCTACCGTTTGGTTATGCAGGTTAATATGAACTGCTTGACCGAATGCAATTCCGGGGGAGACAACAATACCTGTTACTGCCATAAGCCTTCCTGTTAGCTAAGTGTGATAAGTAATTCAGAGACAGTTTCTACTGCTTTTTCAGCCTGTTCTCCGTCAGCAAATACCTTAACAGATTGACCTTGATATAACCCTAATGTTTGTAATTTAAACAAACTTTTGGCACTTGCTTGTTTACCATTACATTCGACAATGACGTCGCAGTCAAAGTTTTTTGCGGCTTTGACTAATAAAGCTGCTGGGCGGGTGTGGATTCCGTGGGGTGCAATAATGGTAACGGTTTTTTCGTACATCTAAGCTAACTCGTTCATAAATAATAGTCAGAATAATACCGTAAACCATGGATTGCTAACAGTGAGTTTATGTTATTACTGAGCTTTGGAAGTTAAATATGATTCATCTAGCGAAGCAGTATGCGTGAGCAAAATCACTCACGCATAAAAGCTGAACAAAATTAGAGAGATAAGATTAGTTAGTTTTGAATTGGCTTAAATTTTCAGTAACGCTCTGGCTAATGGTTTGTAGTGATTGCGCTGCTTCAGAGTTCGTTTCGTTAGTTCTGACTGCAATTTCAGTTAATTCAGAAATAGTGGTGATATTGCGGTTGATTTCTTCGGTAACTTGAGACTGTTCTTCTGTTGCACTCGCCAGCTGGGTATTCATGTCACTGATATTAGCAATGACGGCTAAAATTTCAGTCATCGCTTCTTGTGACCGAATCGCTTTAGTTTGTAACTGAATAGATTGTTCTTGGGTTTCAGTGTTGCTCTTAATCACGAGTTCAACGCCATCGTGAATATTAGTAATGATTTTATTGATCTCATTGGTTGAAGCCTGTGTGCGAGTGGCAAGGGCCCTAACTTCATCAGCAACAACTGCGAACCCGCGGCCATATTCTCCAGCACGTGCCGCTTCAATTGCTGCGTTCAACGCCAGTAAGTTGGTTTGATCAGCAATTCCGCCAATGGTGTCTAAGATTGAACTGATTTCAACTGATGATTTGCCTAAGTCATGGGTGACATTTTCTGCATTTTTTAGCTCAGTGACTAATAAATCCGTTTCGTGTACGGTTTCTTGCATAAAGGCATGTGACTGCTGAGCTTGCTGTTTCACATTGTTGGCGCCATCAGCTGCTTGATAAGTGTTTTGCGCCATATCATGGGTTGTTGCAAGCATTTGATTTACTGCTGTGGCAACACTTTGGGTTTCACTGTGGATTAATTCTGCGCTTTGATTTGACTCTTCAACGGCGACTAAAAGCTGCTGCGCATCGGTATCAAGTTCTTTGCCTAATGGTTTTAGTTCTGATACTACAGCGGAAATTTTAATCACAAAATCATTAAAGGCATCAGCCATTTTGGCCACTTCATCTTTTCCACTATTATCTAAACGTTTAGATAAATCGCCTTCGCCTTTTGCGATGTCTTCCATTGCTTCAATAGCAGCGTTAATTGGCGATGTGATAGAAATATTCAGTAGTACAAAAAAGCCAAAGATAGGAATAGAAATCAGCATCATGATGATCAGATAATTAATCACTACACTGCCCATGCTGTCTATGACATCACTGGAACTGCCATGCGCAATAATAGTCCAACCCCATTCAGGGTAGTATTCCGAACCCGCTAAAATCGTTTCTACACTATTCGTTGATGATAAATTGCCTTGGTATTCAGATTGGCCTTTGGTCATTCTTCTAGCATTACTGACAAGCTCTATCAAAGGCTTCGTTCCGTCAGCAGCAATATAACTGTCAGATGAACGTCCTTCTAACATGGTATTTTCAGGAAAACTGATAATGACGTTATTTTGGTCAACAACAATGTAAGATTCATTCGTGCCATAACGTAAATCTGCTATTACTGATAAGGCTTGTTGTTTTATTTCTTCTGCATCAGTTTGTTGATTACTTTGGCGGGTTAATGCATTGAGAAGGGAAGTCGCGGTGGACACTTGCGCTTCAATTTGAACCTTCTTTTGATTGATGAGGTTGTTGTACTGTTCATTAATAGAAAAACTGGCAAAACATACGGTTCCTATTGCCGCGAGAGCTAACATTATGATGAGACGTTTCAAGATAGTTAATTGTCTGAGGAAGGCGATCATAGGTACTCTTTAAAATTTTTCAGCAATGTATTTTGCAAATATAGACAGTTTTAGTTCTAGAAAGAACATCTTATTAGTAGAAGTGTGATCAGCTGATATAAATTTACAAAATGATACATATAGTGAGTGTTTTCAAGCACTATGACCAACTTTAGAAAAGCTTAACTATCAAACTGTTAATGCGAAGTATGTTATGTGTGTTTTTTATTTTTGCTAATGAGTTGTTTTGGCTTTGATTTATTATTCGATAAGCCTCAGAATGAAGGAAAAGTAAAACTAGGTAATATATTGTTATGAATTCAGTCCAAATTGTTACAACAGATGACATCCTACTCAAATTATGTCATTCCGTTTCCCACGTTCTTTCAAGCACCAGTGACAGCCAAGTGACCCATGCTGGTATGGTGCAGAATATTACTCGTACTTGTTTAAAACCTGACTTAGGTTGCTTTTCGATATTTGACGGTGGTTTTTCTGGCTTAGTGGTTATCAATTTTTCAAAAGAAGCTGCCATAGAGATTTATCGCAGATACATGATTAACATGGGAATGCCTGAATCTGAGCTCGCTTTTTCACACACATCAGATGATGTTGGAAACGTAATGGGTGAGTTGATGAATCAAATACTGGGTGATTTCATCAAAACAATTTCAAAAGAATTACAAACATCAATCAGCCAAAGTCAGCCAAAAATGTTAACTATCAATAAAGAGTTAACGATATCGATTGATACTAATTTAGATGAAGCAGTATCAAGAAGAGTGTCATTTAAAACAGCTGATAATCATATATTTTATCTAGAGTTTGCCATGGATAAAACAGAATTCATTATGCTGAAAGAGTTTGAATTAGATGAAGAATTTGATCCTGATTCATTGATTGAAGCACATGGCAGTAACAATCAATCTAAAACGGCGACTAAAAAAGATGCGCCAGTCATAGTTGCAGACGATGCTGATGATTTATTGAATGAGTTAGGTTTATAAATTAAAACGGTGAAAACTGTCGTTATTTTAGGTATAAACAAGGTGTGAGTACCTAAAATAACTATAAAAAGGCCTGATGCTAATATGACATCTAAAGCTACTTCCATCGACATCGCTTACCGAGCCGGTGTTTCGCAATCGACGGTTTCTCGCGCATTGAGAAATAGTCCCTTAGTTAACCTCGAAACAAGGCAACGAATTCAAGCCATTGCCAAAGAGCTTAATTACAAAGTCGATAAAAACGCCAGCAATTTACGGACTCAAAATAGCCACACTTTGGCGTTGTTGATCTGTGAAGATCCCACTAATGATGAATCATTAATTAACCCATTTTTCCTGTCTATGCTTGGCTCGATAACCAGAGCAACCGCTCAGCAGGGTTATGACTTATTGGTTTCTTTTCAGCAACTATCCAGTGATTGGCATGCTGACTATGAGGATAGTAATAAGGCCGATGGCATCATATTACTGGGCTACGGTGACTATGTAGATTATGAACATAAGTTACAAAAATTATTAGAGCAAAATACCCATTTCATCATTTGGGGCGCTGAGCATAACAATAAAGAAGTGCTCTCCATTGGTTGTGACAACCATCAAGGCGGCGTGATAGCCACTGAACATATTATATCGCTTGGATTGAATAAAATTGCTTTTTTAGGCGATGCATCTGAACACAGCCCTGAATTTCGAGACCGCTATTTAGGTCATGCAGAGGTTTTGAAAAAAGTGGGTATTAAACTGAATAAAAAATGTCAGTTTGATGCTATCAGTACCGAAAGTTCAGGCTTTGATGCTGCAATGAAATTATTGGATAGTGGCCATGAGTTTGACTCTATTTTCGCTGCCAGTGACTTGATTGCTATTGGAGCAATTCGTGCACTTAAAAAACGCGGTGTTAGAGTGCCAGAAGATATTGCTGTCGTAGGTTATGATGACATCCCAGTCGCAAGCTTTGCTAATCCATCTCTCACCACGGTTAAGCAAAATACTAAACTTGCTGGTGAAATTTTAGTTGAAAGTTTATTAAAGCTCATACGCGGAAAAGAAGTGGGGCCACAGCTGATACCTACCAATATGGTTGTAAGACATTCTTGCGGCAGTAACCCAGAGGCAGACAATTAGATTTTCTGTTGTAATAAATTGATATCTATTAATTGGATTTACATGGTCATGCCAATATATAAAGCCGATTACCTTTAAAAGTGACGGCTTTGTTTGCATCGATATGAAGAGATGGTTTATCCAGTTAAATAACCTTAACTTCATGACTACTTTGTAATGAGAGTTAACCTTAGTCATTATGGATAATGCTTTGAATCAAGATACTATACGCCCAAATAGAGTTAACACTTTACACCTTCATTTATCGATATATCTTGGTTTAAACCGTCTCGTATACAAAACTAAATTATTGATAGCGTTTATCCTATTAAGCCTCATTGCCTTTCAAGTTAAATCGCAAGATTTAGAGCCTCGCAGTTATACCAATATCCCGATCGACATGCATTTTATGGCAGCAGGCTATCTGCACTCTGAAGGCGCATTGTCTCCATCTCCATCTGTTCCTTTAAAAGATGCTCATCTAACATTGGATGCAGCAGTGTTAGGTTATGCCCATTCATTTGGCTTAGCAGGCAATTCTTCAAAATTTGATATGTCATTATCGCGTATCTGCATGAAAGGGTCTGCTGATTATCAAAATGAAATTGTGACAGCTGATCGTTGTGGCTATGGCGATCCTAAAGTGAGGTTAACATGGAACTTTTACGGTGCTCCAGCGGTTGAAGCAAAAGATTTTGCAAAGTATCAGCAAGGCTTAGTCATCGGTAGCAGTTTACAGGTTAGCCTTCCCATTGGTACTTATGACGAAACTAAGTTAATCAATGCTGGAGCCAACCAATGGGTCTTTAGACCAGGCATAGGAATGTCCTATCGCATTGGTGATTGGTATTACAGTGCAATGACATCGATTCGTTTATACAGTGATAATGATGAATTTTATAATCAAGTGCAGCTAAGCAAGCAAGCCCAATATACTTTTCAGGGGCATATTATTTACAGTATTGCACGTGGACAATGGCTGTCGTTAAGTGGCAATTACTTCATCGGTGGTGAAACCAGTAAAAATGGTATTGATGCCGATGATGACCAAGAAAATTCACGATTCGGATTAACATATTCATTAGCATTTAATCGTCATCACAGTATGAAATTGTATGCGAGCACAGGTGTAATAACCCGCATCGGCAATGATTTTGATACCTTAGGCTTAGTATGGCAGTACGCCTTTTAACACGCGTACAAAGCAATGAAGCAAAATGATAATAATTAACCGTTAACAAGGAAAGCATATGGCTGGTGCAAGTTTACTAATGTTGTTGGATGATATCGCTGCAATATTAGATGATGTTGCTGCTATGAGTAAAATTGCTGCAAGAAAGACTGCAGGGGTGTTAGGTGATGATTTAGCCCTCAATGCTCAGCAAGTCTCAGGTGTTGCATCAGAACGTGAATTACCGGTTGTTTGGGCTGTAGCGAAAGGCTCATTCATGAATAAGTTAATCCTTGTACCTGCAGCCTTATTAATTAGTGCATTTATGCCGTGGGCGATTACGCCTTTGTTGATGTTTGGCGGGCTTTTTTTATGTTTTGAAGGATTCGAGAAAATTTATCACTCCTATGTTCACCGAAAAGATAAAAAGTCCGAAATATCAGAAAAAGAAATTATCCAGAAGTCTGAGCAAGACATTAAGGCGTTTGAGAAGAAAAAGGTCAAAGGCGCAATCAGAACGGATTTTGTTTTATCTGCTGAGATTATTGCGATTAGTTTAGGTGTAGTCGCACAAAGCAGTTTGTTAAGCCAGTTTCTTACCTTAAGCGTGATTGCGATCATTATGACTGTTGGGGTATATGGTTTGGTGGCGGGTATCGTCAAAATTGATGACTTGGGACTTTATCTAACTCAACGAAAAGGTGAAGGGCCGCTGGTTGCCGTTTGGCATAAAATAGGTTTTGGTTTGCTAACTTCAGCGCCTTATTTAATGAAAGGGTTAACGATTGTGGGCACGATTGCCATGTTTATGGTGGGGGGCGGTATTCTCACTCATGGCATTCATGCCATAAGTGCTCAGATAACCAATATTGCCCTCATGGTGAGTGACATAGCTTATTTAGGTGGATTACTAGCAGCGCTAACGCCGAGTCTGTTAAATGCGATATTTGGCGTAATAGCAGGGGCAATTGCAGTCATGACGATGACTGCAATAACAAAACTCAGAAGTTAATAAAAAGCTTGGCTTGAGTTTACAGTCTCAGCCGTGAGCCTTTATATTGGATTGAGCAAGGACTTCTTGGCCGTCATAACAACAGCTTCCTTTGAACTGCTTTGCTTTGTACATGTATTGGTCTGCTCGCTTAATTAAACTGTCTCTTGATCTGGCTTGAAAAGGAAAATAACTGACTCCCATACTTGTCGTAATTGACAATTTATTACCATTAAACTCAATCGGTTGGCTTACTGAGTCAAGAATTGATTGCGCTTTGTGACCGATTTGATCAAAATCTTCAATAGTCCCTAAACAGACTAAAAATTCATCGCCGCCAAGGCGGCCAACAATATCAGCTTTACGGGTACATTCTTGTAAGCGATGAGCCACTTGCTGTAATACCGTATCACCCGCATCGTGACCTATTGAATCGTTAATAATTTTAAAGTTATCGATATCGAGAAAAAATAAAGCCACTTTACTACCTGATATATGGGCATCATTAATCACGTTATCTAAGGCTCTTTCTAGTGCTCTGCGATTCATTAAGCCCGTTAAATGATCTTTTTCAGATAACACTAACAGTTGTTGTTTTTGCTTTTCCAGTTCACTGGTTTGTCTGTTCACTTCTTGTTCTAATTCTTGTTTTGAAACCATAGTGGTTTCAAACTTTTTGGTCATCTGATTAAAAAATGAAGCGAGCAAGCGAAACTCTTCATCTAAGTTTTTAGCATCTATTTTATGATTTATTTCTCCTTTTGAGAGTGCATGAATCCCTAATTTCATTCTATTGAAACCAATTTTAAAGCGTTGGTATATCGAGAAGTTCATCGCCAACACTATAATTGCAGCTAAGATCAACCCAAGGGAGGAGTACAACATGACAGATGTAATTGCGATTTGATTACTGTCTAAAGTTGTTTGATTTAAATAAGCGACTTCTTCTGACATGTTCTCAATCAATATATTATATCGGTAGCGTAATAATTGCTGAGCTTGAGTGACATGGCTATTTCCTGAGGTGCTAGATTGTGATGAAAGGGCTTGCTCTTGTGTTAGCAAAGATCCCATATCGTCAGTTAACTTTTGAAGGTTAAACACACTCTGTGTATAGATGTTTTGTGTTATTAACAACTGAGATAAAGATTCATGAGATAAAACGACTTGTTGTAAACTGGCTTGATCTTGCCGATGCGAAAACAACCACAACTGGCTACGTAAGGCATCAATATTCTCCTGTAAATCTGAAAAATAGCGCAGCGTCTCAGTGGTTTTATGTTGAGCAGAGTGGATTTTTAAAAATGAAAAACTGAGCAACAAGGTAAAAATAAAACTAATGCAGAGCAGAATAATCAGTTTTCCATTAATGGACTTTACCATGATACTTCCTTGGAACTTTTTGCTTGTTCAAATGGCTGTTTGTAAATGACATCACGAAATTCTGGCTCTTTACCTTTGACTAAGCCCTGTTGCTTAGCCCAGTGGGATTGGGTTTGTAAACTCGACAAAAGTGAGTTGCCAATAGACAACCTAAAAATATAATCATTCCATGACCATTTTATCTGATTTAGCGGAACATCTAAGTGTTTGGCCACTATCACCATAGCAGTCTCAGGGTGTTGATTAATCCATTGAATTGCTTGTTCCAGTACATCAATGATGACAGCAGTTTGAGCTGTTTTCGTTGATGACGATGGGCTAAAATACGATTTTTTGGATATTAGGTTAAAACTGAGCTGATAAATCCCCTGAATGCCTAGATTGGTTATCGTATTATTGGTCAGCATTTTTACTTGATATCCGTATGGCTCCCATATTGAAATAGCATCGACTTGACGGGTGATTAAAGCATCGACCAACGCTTTTGGTGAAAGGTAGACTTTTTCGATATCGCGCTTATTACCTCCTTGAGCAACCAATAAAGTATCGAAATAATATTCACTGGCACTGCCTTTGACGATGCCGACTTTTCTAAGGTTATTGTTGCTATTGCTATTGCTATTGCTATTGCTCTCTGCACTGATTGATGAGCTTTCTTTAATCGTTAAATTTTCATTAAGAGTTAATAACTTTAAATCGTTTGAAGACTGCACAAAACTGGTTAGTAAGGCGATGTCATGGGTTTGATAGCTTTTAAACATCACTACAGATTCTGAAGCCGTTGCAAAATCAACCTGATCGTTAATTAACGCTTCACTGCACTCAACGCCGCCAAAACACGCTATAAGTTCAACATCAAGGTTTGCTTTTTCGAATAATGATAAGTGTTCAGCAATAATAAATGGCGCACTGAGTGGGGTTTGTGAAACGCCAATTTTGAAGGGGTTTTCTTCAGTTTGAGTTGCCACTTTTGTGGGTGATAGCAGGAGTATTAGTGAAAGGGTGACACAGCTAATGAAAAGGATGGCCAACTTGATAGAACCTTTATTTTTTCTAACGTTATTGAGCAGGCTGTTCAAAGTCCGATCCTTAGACAAATTATTCACTTAAGGTTAATTCTAGATTAAGTATTAATTTTTGTAGGGTTATTTAGTTAATATTTTTAGTATTGATATCAATAGCGTTAAAAACAACTGTGTAAGTGCTTAATACAATGTCATTTGAAAAGCATAAAAAAGGCCACTTAAAGTGGCCTTTACTGACGTCTTAACAAGACTAGTTACATCGTATTACAGCAAGAGTAATACTCAAGATTACTGGTTTAGTTTTTCTGCAACTACAGGGTAGAAGTCCCAAACTGCTTTATCAGTCATAGAACGTACGAGTTTAACGTACTCAGCATGCGTCCAAGCAAGTGGTGTCGCCGAGTTAGTGCCTTGGCCCATTTCATAGTTGTATCGTGTTGAGTTACCCACACCATCCCAAGCTTGTTCTGGTAGCATTAATCCTTCATTAGCAAAGGTTTCCATACCTTGAACGTATGTATTGATCAACTGCTGATGCACTTCAGGTGTCAAGGTGTCGGTAGATTTTGCTAATGCGAGTTCATAATGTCCGCGTTCACCAGTAAAGAAAGGCCATACACGACCACGTTGATCTTCGGTATTGCCTTTCTCTGCATAACTCAGACCCGTGGTGATATCTTCACCGTAACCATCATTACCATAGCGTCTATAACCAGGTATTTTGCTGCCATCTTTAGCGGTAAACTCATACTTAACTCGCAAGTTATGCTCAAGTTCAGTGTCATCAATTAGCATCACACTATTTTGAATGACGCTGTCGTTAGCATTCTTAACGCCATATCGGACTAACTCTAAGAAACCACCATCCAAAATAGTACGCTGATCTAACCCTGGCTTACCATTGTTATCCAGTAGCTTGTCATCATTATTCGGATTACCATTTGGACTAATACGCACATAATAAGGCTTATTGTCTTTCGCTAATTCACCGTTATTAGTGACCATGGTGCTTTCAAGACTGGCTTCAAGTTTCTTAGCAATAGCTAAGTATTCTTCGGCTTCGCCATCTTTAGCAAGTTTGCCTAAATCACTCGCAGCAACGAGCCCGGCAATGACTGCCGCTGTGGTTGAAGGTGAGAATCCAGCTTGTTCTTCCCAGCGTTCTTGTTGAGTACTTGGCGGGATAATTTCGGTGTTATTCCAGTCGAGTTTCACTTTGCCGCCTGTGACTAAAAACTCTGCCGCAGGTTTTAACATTTCTTGATACCACTGAGTAATTTCGGTATCGGTTAACACGCCAGCTTGCCATAATTTCCAACCCAACATGATTGGCATGGCGGTTTGGTCTAGTTGTACTCCGACCCATTCAATCTCGCCATCCACATGGGTTTTTTGTAAGAACCAACCAGGGGTACCGACGTATTCAGGTGTTTGTTGACTGACCTGAACCTTTTTTAAGTATTCAAAGGCTACTTTTGGTGTTTCAGTATCGCCCATCGCAAGAAATGCCATTGCGCATTGATAGAAATCACGCGGCCATACAGCTTTATAACCAGTACTACCGACTTTTGCCGAAACTGAGTCGCCCCAAGGGTTTGATAGCGAAGCGATTAAAGCTCCTGCATGGGTTTTATCTTCCTGAGCTTTTAGTACAAGTGCGCTGGTATAGAGAAGTTGTCCATCATCTGTTGTGTTTGCGCTCATTGCATTAATTGCAGGTAGTGAGGCTAAATAATCTTTCCAACCTGTGTGTTTGTCGTTGCCCAAATAGGCACTTAAGACTTTGTCATAACCCGTCGCTAATGTTGCATCTGTATTGGCTAAACTGCTTTGCTTATCAGCGCCAAAACCGATGGCTACATTCATCTCAAGGGTATTACTGACTTGAGCTTTATTGAGGGTTGGATATTGCGCTGTAAGGGCAACGTTACCCGCTGAAGCTTTATCGGCGCTAGTACTGCTATACAGACTATCTAACTTTCCATTGTCTTTTAAATCACTTAAACCATCAGATGTGCCAACAAAACCAGCGCTCGCCTGGGTGAAAGCAACATCAGATTTAATCGTCATCACTGATGATTCAGCCTTATCGGTGAATGCAACCAATGCTTGTTCTTCAATGACTGCAATGTCATTTGCGCCGCTGTTATCAATATGGGGGTTAGCGTAAAGGTGGGGGGTGATGCCATCTGCATAGGCAGTAAAAATAACTTTCATCATCATACTGTCGCGGTTTGGATCAGTAAAAAAGTGCTTTTCTATTTGATATTGGCCATTTTTGGCTTTGTTAGTCACTTTGTAAGCTAACGAAAGTGGACGTCCTTGCTCATCTTGATGAAGGTATTCAATGGTACTGATGGTGTCTTCTTTTTCTGTATCAACAAAACCTTCACCCGTTACGATGAATTGCATTTCTTTAAGCTGTGCATTATGGATCATGCCATACATGGTTTCAGTTAAAATACCTTGTGCTAACGAGAACCATACTTTACTGACTGGGTTTTCTGCACTGCTTTGGTATTGGCCATCGACATAAGGCTCATAAGAAGTACCAATACCCGTTTTACCTGAGAATGCCCAAGTAGGATCGATACCAGGTGCACCAGGTGCACTGCTGTTTATTGTCGTGGTTGTTTCCTTAGCCTTGCTAGTACCTGTGTCGGTAGTACTGGTATCAGAGCATGCGGTTAACGCAAAGATTGAAGCACCGATAACCGCAGCATTGACTGCATGAGCGATGACTGATTTTTTATGTGTAGTCTTGTGTAATACGGTTTTCATTTATGACTATCCCCAAATTAAATTTTTATTTTTATCAAACTGTTATTAACTTATTTGTAATTAGCGAACGTTA
This sequence comes from Shewanella sp. 2_MG-2023, assembly GCF_030548905.1. NCBI lineage: Bacteria > Pseudomonadati > Pseudomonadota > Gammaproteobacteria > Alteromonadales > Shewanellaceae > Shewanella > Shewanella sp. 2_MG-2023. The sequence goes on along the minus strand of NZ_JAUOSO010000002.1, from coordinate 114,917 downwards.
TTACTAGCAAGTTCAGCTATTTAACTTCTGATTTTTTGAATTTGTATCGTGAGTTTAATTAAACATCGCTGCTAGGTTGGTCAACAAATAGCACTGCAACACCGGCAATAATCATAAATACACCACCCGTTATTAATGCGAAAATTGGCTGACCGTCAAACAAGGTTTTTAAAATCACGCCTAATACACTGGCAGCAAGTAGCTGGGGAATAACGATAAAGAAGTTAAAAATCCCCATGAATACGCCCATTTTTTTCGGTGGTAAAATCCCCGATAACATTGCATAAGGAACTGAAAGAATTGATGCCCACGCGATACCAACCCCAATCATTGGGATCCATAACAAAGCCGGATCTGTAATAAAGAAGAAGCTGATTAAACCAAGCCCACCTAAGGTAAGGTTAATGGTGTGAGCAAAACGAATACCGACGGCTTTAGCTAAGAAGGGAATCGCAATCGCGGCTAATGCAGCAAAGCCATTATAAGAGGCAAATAACATCCCAACCCAATCAGCACCATCATTGTATGCTTTGGTTAATACATCTGATGTGCCGTAATGATATGAGGTCACGGCTGAGGTGGTATAAATCCACATTGCGAATAGGGCAAACCAAGAGAAAAATTGCACAATCGCCAGTTGATGCATGGCTTTGGGCATATGAAATAAATCATCTACCACATTAAAAACCATTCCGAGTGACTCTCGTTCTGCAATGTTGGTGCTCGTCACTTTTTTGAGTGCCATTGAGCAGTAAAGCTGAAGTGGACCAAAAGTGAAAATACCTATGGTGAGAATATACAGTTGTTTGTCCAAGTCAAAACCCATGACCAGGCCGGTTGCGATAGCGCCAACAGCCATCCATAAAAGCGCCGCAAATTGATACTGGCCAGCAGTGCGCGAGCGTTGTTCGTCTGAGGTTTCTTTTCCGCTTTGGGCTTCATCTTGAGCTTGAAAAGCACTGATTTCTTCTGGTGAGTATTCTTTTGAAGAGATTACAGTCCAGCCAACAGCAAGAAATAGCACCGCACCACCAAAGTAAAATGCATAGCGAACTGAGTCGGCTATTTGTCCTTCCGGTGCAGTATTCGCGACGTCAAAAAAGTTGGTTAAAATATAAGGTAGGGCAGAAGCAACAACGGCACCAATACCGATAAAGAAACTCTGCATTGCATAGCCTTGTGTGCGTTGGCTTTTTGGCAGGTTATCGCCTACAAATGCTCGAAAGGGCTCCATAGCAATATTAATTGATGCATCCATAATCCATAGCATGCCAGCAGCAACCCAAAGTACGGGTGAGTGCGGCATGATGAATAAGGCTAGTGTGGTACAGATTGCACCGATGAGAAAGTAAGGACGGCGTCGCCCAAGACTATTCCATGTATTATCACTTAAGTACCCAATAATAGGTTGTACAATAAGGCCCGTAAGGGGAGCTGCAATCCATAGAATTGGTATTTCGTCTATTTCTGCGCCTAAGGTTTGAAATATGCGACTGACGTTGGCGTTTTGTAACGCAAAACCAAATTGGATCCCCAAAAATCCGAAGCACATGTTAAAAATTTGCCAGAAGCTTAATTCCGGTTGTTGACGACGCTGGATCTGTGTAGAAGCCTGAGGCTGGTTATTATTATCGACAGACATGATTATTCCTTTATCTTCCATTTTAAATGGCTCGTTCAGCATCAAGGCTGAATTCTTATTTTACTAGTGGCTATCGCTAGGTGCTTAATACGTCTGATAAAACGATAGTTAAAAAAATGGCGAATACTCATCTCCCTTAGACGGGTATTCGCCAAAGACCTCGTATTGATATCTTCGGTTGATAATGAAGTTATCAAAGGTACTCAAAACCTGACACAATCCGATGAAGGTGATGTGTCAGTAACGACCTAGCCCAATCCATCCCCACAAGCAGAGGAAGAAATTTAGCAGGTTTTATATTAGCCTTGAGGCGGAATTTGGCACAACTCATTACATACGTATTCATCATTTATGCACAACGAAAAGTGATCATACTTGTAACAGGTAGGCAGCAGTATTGGTGCTAGCATTGTATTTAAGAATGAAATATAAGGCACTGTAAATGAAGAAAAACCTGAAGGCAATGAAGACATTGCACAACAGGCTTTTGGGGGAGATTGTTAAATTAATTGGTTCGTTAGACAATATAACGAGTAAAGCATTGATAACGGGTTTAACTAACGGTGTAACCTAGCCAGCGATGCAAACTAGCCAGCGATGTAAACGTAAGTCATGAGCCTAATCCAAATCACAAAGCTTTGAAGCGAATCGCTGTGCCGCCACTGCTAGCAAGTGATAAGCTCAATTCACCTTTTGCGGTGACAGTCTTGGTTTCAATCACATAATCATAGGGATTGGTTTCCCAATTCGCTTTATCACCATCACGATAAATTTGCGCTTGATATTGTTTATCTGCTCCTAAGAAATCGAGTTTAATGACGACTTTACGTGGACTTTCGTCTGTCAGTGCACCGAGATACCAATCTTCTGATGCACGGTCTTTGCGGGCAAAGGCGACATAATCACCGATTTCACCCGCTACAGCGATACTCTCACTCCAATCCGTGGGTACATCCTGAATAAACTGAAATGCATCTAATCTTTCTACATAATTTCTTGGTAAATCAGCGGCCATTTGAATCGGGCTGTATAACACCACATACAAGGCTAATTGTTTTGTAAGGGTGGTTTGTACGCGGTTCACTGCATCTAAGCCTTTAGGAGCTAAGTCGAAAATACCAGGAGTGAAATCCATTGGGCCTGACAACATACGGGTATATGGCAAAATAGCGGTATGTTCTGGATTGTTAGGCGGTGTGCCCCAAGCATTAAACTCTTGTCCACGGGCACCTTCTCTGGCAATCCAGTTTGGATAAGTACGACGAAGACCAGTATCTTTTACTGGTTCATGAGTATTGATACTGATCCCGCGTTTAGCGGCCTCAGTGACGCTATGGAGGTATTCGTTCACCATAAACTGACCATCGTGCCATTCGTGGCGAGTTATACCATTTTCGTCGATACGCTTAATATCGCCGCCATCAGCAACGTAACCTGTTTTAATTTGAGTCACATCGTGCTTTTTATACAGGTCGTAAGCGTCGCTCATCTGGTTACGGTAGTTGGTAACTGAACCAGAGGTTTCATGGTGACCAATTAATCGCACATTTTTGCTCGCACCATATTCACTTACTGCGTCGATATCAAAATCATCATAGGGCTTAGTAAAGCTGAAAACATCGCCATTATGAAACCAGCTACCATCCCAACCGATATTCCAGCCCTCGACCAACACGCCATCAAAGCCATATTTGGCGGCAAAGTCCATATAGCGTTTAGTCTCGCTGGTGGTAGCGCCATGTTTGTCACCCGATCCCCAAGTGTTCTCATTTAAATGCATGCCCCACCAAATACCAACATATTTTCCTGGTTGTACCCAAGAGACATCACCGAGTTTATTGGGCTCGTTAAGGTTGAGGATTAAATCTGAATTGAGCAAGCCTGTCGCTTTATCGGCTATTTGAATCGTACGCCATGGGGTGGTAAATCCGGGTGCTGTTTTAACTAATATACCGTCAGACCATGGGGTTAAATCAGCTTTTAATGTGCCGTCTCTGCGTTGATCTAGCACCATAGCTGCGTAATCGGTTAAGGCGGCTTCATGAATACTTAAATGGGTGCCACTCTTCAGTTTGTATGTGAACGGTGTATGTGCGCGGTCGACCTTATTAACACTTGTGGTGTTATATAAATATTCGTAACGGTTCCAACCACGCCCAGGGATCCACCAAGCTGTTGCATTATGGGCATCAGGTACTGAAAATTCAGTGAGCTCGTTAATTATATTAAGCGATGTAACATCGGCGAGAGAGGCTTGTTTAGGGACGGTATATCTAAAGCCAATACCGTCATCAAAGGTTTTAAATTCAAGCATAAACTCATAGGTGCCATTTGAAAATGTTGTGGTGAGTTTATTGTGCTGATCAAGTACCCATTCTCGTTCGCCCCAGGGCTGCTGCCAACGGGTAGAGGATGACTCAATATCAGATGACTTAATTTCAAAACCGCTGCCGAATTCCCCCAAAGACTGAAATACCAAACCTAAACGTGAATTTAATACTGCATCTTGGCCATTAAAGCTGACTTTATACTCTGGTCTATCACCATCATCAGTAAGGCTGACAAGAATTTTTTTATCAGGGGAGCTGACTGTTACAGTTTGGGCATGTACATGAGTATGGGTTGCAAAGAGTGTTAGGGCGCTCAATGTCGTTAGTAGAGCTCGCTTACAGTTGATGTTTGATGTAATTGAATGCTGCTTGTTATTTGAAGCGAATAACATTGTGACTCCATTTTATTATTTGTATTTCCTTAACCCATAGTAGAGCTGTTAATTATTCAGCTGCAATTTGTTACATACGTATTCAATTCAATTGTCATAAATTGGTTGAATTTATTTTTCGTTTATAAAATATATTTGAAATGAGAAGTATTTGTAATTAGGTGTTTAATTGAAAATTGAGAAATAAATTACTAGTTGTATCGTTGTTTATTTGGTACTGAAAACGCCTCTTAGATACAGGTGTTAATGTGTTTGATTGCGCTCGCTGTAATTGTTTCAAAAAGTGGCTGTTAAATTTAGATTTTGCAAGTGCGCCTTGCAGTAATAGCAATTGTGATAGTGTTAAAAGTGCAGCTAAATCTATGACTTACCTATGTTTTATAATTTAAACTTCTATTTGCTGAAAGTATGATTTGGTATTGTTCCTTTACATAAAAAAAAAGGAAATACCATGGTGATGAACAGACGTAGCTTTTTAAAAGGCAGTAGCGCATTTGCATTTTCCGCAAGTATTATGGGGTGTTCTAGTAGTGATGATGACACGACTGAACCGCCAGTAATTGAGCCTCCAACACCTGAACCAGATGGTGTATTTCATACAACTTGCCCGCGAAACTGTGGTGATAGATGTAGCTTAATGATATCGACAAAAGATGGCGTTGCTGTTGCAGTAAATGGCGATCCAACTCACCCAGTTACAGCAGGTACTCCTTGCGTTAAAGGCCATGCTTATCTGCAATCAATTTATAGTCCTGATAGAATTCAACAGCCAATGAAGCGAGTAGGTCCAAGAGGACCAGGTGCAACATTTGAACCGATTACTTGGGAAGAAGCGAATACGCAAATTGCCGCCAAGTTAAATGAAATTATTGCAGCTCATACTGGTAATGCGATCCTACCTTATACCTATTCTGGATATAGCGGGATCGGCGCGACATCAGGTGCTAACCGATTTTTTAACCGTATCGCTAGCCGAAAATTAGAAAGAAACATTTGTGCTAGTGCCGGTTATTCTGGCATGAGTTCCATCTTAGGTGAGTTTTCTGGTCCAAGCCCTGAAGATTACGTCAACACTAAGTGTTTTGTCTCTTGGGGTACCAATGAGCAAGCAACCAATATCCATCATCTTAAATTCATTAACCAAGCGCGTGATAATGGCGCTAAAATTTTAGTGGTTAACCCTGCAAGAACACCTCTTGCATCTCAAGCAGATGTTTGGTTACAACCTACCGCCGGTACTGATGCAACCTTAGTTATTGGCATTTCGAAAGTATTGGTTGAAGAAGGCCTGCACGATACTGGCTTTATCGAATCTTACACTCAAGATTACGAAGCATTATTAGCTCGTCTTGATGAGTTTACGCATGAAGAAATTGAGTTAGAAACCGGTGTAAGTAAAGCTGAATACCAAGAGTTTGCACGCGCTTATGCTGGTGCATCATGTGCGATGATCCGCATTGGTTATGGCTTACAGCGTACTTTAAACGGTGGTCGTATGGTGAAAGCGATCCCTACTATTGCAGCATTAACCGGTAATATTGGTAAAGTGGGTGCGGGCGTTGTTTACTTAAATACCCAAGCTGGTGGCATGTATGATTGGGGCTATGCTGGTGGCGGTTCATTAACACCTGAAGGCGCAGTAAGAGATACGGTCAGTATCAATGAAATCGGTAAATCATTATTACCAGAAGATTATCAACATGAAGACGGACAATATGGCCCATTAGCTTTTGATGAGCCTTGTGACCCAATTAAAGCCATGATTGTTTATTCAAGTAATCCAATGGCAATTGCGCCCGATGTTGATTTAATTGAAACTGGCTTAATGCGAGATGACTTGTTTTTAGTTGGTATCGATTTATTCCAAACGGACACCATGGATTATGTTGATTATCTTCTGCCAACATCAAGCTACATTGAGCAAGTGAACATGATCGATAGCTATCAATGTTACTACGCTAAGCACAGTACCAAAGCGATTATGCCTCTGTATGAGTCAAAACCCGATACCATCATTTTCCAAGAACTTGCTAAGGCAATGGGTTACAGCGACCCTGAGTTTAGTGAAAGCATGGATGACATTATGCGTGGGACTTGGAAAGGCAATATTAGCTACGATGAGCTATGCGAACAAAATTGGGATAGCCCAATTGTGCCATATCCATTCAGAAAAGATTACGACTTCCCAACACCAAGTGGCAAAATTGAATTTAAAGATACCAGTGGTACTTATTTTGACCCAGAAAAATTCAATCCTGTCATTGATACTGGCACCCCTGAATCGAATGATTTTGCTACAAAAGGGATGACAGATGAAGAAAAAGCGCGTGAATTCCGCTTATTAACCCCAGCTCACCCTAAAATGAGTAACTCTCAATGGGCTAACATCAAATTCATTGCGGGTACATTCCCTCAGCACACTGTGTATATCAATCCGAGTGACGCAGCAGCAAAAGGCATTAATGATGGCGATCAAGTCATATTGACGGCAACGCGTTATGAAAACCGTACAGCATCAATTCAGTTTGTAGCCAGAGTAGAGCCAATGACGGCAGTGGGTACTGTGTTTGCTTGGAAAAACAGTTGGAAAAAACTGAATGAGAATGGAAGCGGGAGTGCAGTTAACCAACTAACAAACAGTGAGTTAACTGACATGAATAATGGTTCATCTTTCCATGCTACTCGTGTTGATATTGCACCAGCGTAATCCAATTCATTAAGGAATAAATCAATGACTGAACAAAAATGTTTTGTATTTCGTCAAGAAAACTGTGTAGGTTGTGACGCATGTACAGTTGCCTGCCAAGCAGGTAAAGATATGAATGAATTCATTACGCTACGTGATGTAAGCCAAGGTGAGAAACCGAATAATCAAGGACGAGATGTCGCTGTGTTCTTAAGCCAATCTTGTCACCATTGCGAAGAGCCAGTATGTGTCGCAAAATGTCCTGCTGGCGCTATGTTTAAACGTGATGATGGGATTGTTTATATCGATGATGCAACATGTATTGGTTGTGGCATGTGTAAAATGTCATGTCCATATGATGCCCCTAAAGTAGACCCTGGGCGGGGGATTCTATCTAAGTGTGATATGTGTAAAGACAAACTTGATGCTGGTGAAAAGCCTTTTTGTGTATCGGGTTGTCCAGTACAAGTACTTGATGTTATGGATCTCAGTGAGGCGATGGCGTTACCAGGTGCAAGTTTATCAGGTGATGGACATTCAGACTTAGGGACTGGGCCAACCACAGTATTTATTAAATTAAGAGAATAAGAACATCAAATTTATATAAGCCTAAAGTATAATTTCTTTAGGCCTATATTTAATAAGTGATAATAAAAAGCCAGCTGATGCTGGCTTTTTATTTAGGCAAGTGTAATTAAGATAACTCTTATAAAGTCGTAGTTATATGATTAATATTTTTATAAAATTTAATGCATTATAACAAGTCATTAATTAGTATTACGCTATACAGTGAAGCGAGTATTACGACGTTGATTGACATTTCTTATATGTTTATCCCAGTTATTAGCTACTTGAATAACAGAACTTGCATGGTCTAATAACGCTTGGTTGTGTGATAAATCAATATTTAAAGCATACCCTCTTGCTAAGGCAATGATAGAGTAATCTGTTTTAGTCATGGTTTGCTGGTTAACGCTATTATTGATTAGCATACTGAAACCAGAAAAAAATGCGCCTAATAACTCTGCTTCAGTTAACGTTTTAGGTAAGGGCTCGATTCGTCTAAAGTCAGTGATAACAAGGCTTGCTAGTTTTCTGCTAATGTCATCGATAGACTTTCGTGAGTTAGATGATGCTTTCCAAACAGGGTCATTCACCAAGCTTTTTTCTATTGCGCTAGCTAACTCTGCTGCGCGCCATCTTTCTTTAAAACTCATCACTAACATAAATCTACCTAACATGTTTAATAGCAATCATATAATCATACGAGTTATTGATAAATAGAATGATGATCTAAGTCACTGTATTAAATAAATCGTACTAATTGTTTTATATAAATTGGAACGTATCACAGATATAAATAATAACCTGAAATACTATGAAGGTAAGTAAATAATAAGGAAATAACATGACTAATGCTGATAACGTTAAATCTAAGGCGTTAATGTTTAATCTTTTAGCTGAAATATTTTATAGAAACCCTGATGAAGATTTAAAGGAAACGATATCCGAACTGGATACCTCATTATTCATAACAAATAGAACTAGCTCGCAAGGTCCGGTTTTAATTTTATTGAATGAGATTAAAAGGCTGGCAACTGAGCAGCCTTTAGTAGAATTAAAACAAGATTTTAATGGGTTATTTATTCGACCCAAAGGCAAGTTTGCATACCCGTGGGGCTCTGTGTATCTCAATAAGCAAAATCGTTTATTTGACTTAACGACATTGGCATTTATGGAGTTTTGTAAGAAGTACCAGTTGAATTTCACTTTAGAACAAAATGAACCAGTGGATCATTTTAGTCTGATGCTGGTGGCTTTGATCCATTGTATGGAACTTGATGACGCTGAGGAGCATACCAGCTTAAATGACTTTAATGAGTCGTTATGTGAGCACCCAGAAGCTAATCGAACGGCAACACTGTTAAAAATGCACTTATTACCTTGGAGTGGACGTTTTCTTGAGTTAGTTAATGAACACAGTACGTCTGGCTTGTATCGCGCAGCAGCAACCTTGAGCCAGCTTTTGCTTGACGATTTGAAACAAGATTACAAGATAACCGTAGAACCTGTTCAGCTATATAAATAAGTTTGTTTGTTGATGGGGTGATAAAAAGCCAGAAGGTCATTTAGGATGACGTTCTGGCTTTTTAGTTTAATTTTTACCCCGTCTTTAAAACCAAGCATCTACTATAAAAGCTTGAGGTTAAGGCTTATAAATCAACGGCTAAAACTTGCGATTCAAGTGGATTCAGTTTGATGCTGATTGTGCCAGCCGCTGCTTGATTGATACTAAGTTGTTGTGATTGCTTTTTATCGTCAAGTAAATCGACTAATTGATATTGAGCAGCAGTTAATTTGGCAGCGCTGATTAATTCAGTCGGTAGCGATAAAGTAAACGATGCCTTATCTGAAGAGCTAAAGTTTGTAACCACAATGATGAATTGTTCATCGTTATAACGACTAAAAGCGAATGTGCTGTCATTGTATTGATTATTGGCATTGATATTGATATTGGCATTGAGACTATCAGTTGAGCTATTAACTTCATTTTCAGCTTGTTCACTCAAACGGTTTATACTATCTAGCTCATAATACTCGCCTGTAAGTGCAGGGGCGGTATGGCTGAGGTTTAATAGGGTTTGGTAATACAGACGAAGAGATTTTTCACTTGCTGACGATTGACCGCCATCAAAGGCGCCATTGTTCATCCAGCGCTGGTGTGCTGGAACGCCCACATAATCAAAAATACTGGTTCTTGTAGCTTGTCCAAAGCCTGCATTTTCAGCGCCTTGTTCACCAACATCTTGACCAAAATATATAAGGGTTGGAGAGCGACTTATGGTTGTAGACACAACCATAGCTGGCAACGCTGCCTCTGATGTACCAGCAAAGTCATCAGTATGAATACGTTGCTCGTCATGGTTTTCTAAAAAGTGCAGCATATGTTGTTCAATATCCATCACTTTTTCTTGATCAACCGCGATTTGTGCGGTTGATGTTTTGCGATGAATAATGTCTTTTAATGTGTCGTATAAATCGACTTTATCGTACAGATAATCCATTTTTCCTAAATGAATAAAATCGCGATATAGACTTGGGTTATACACTTCAGCTAATAGAAATGCATTAGGATTGATATGTTTAATATTACTGTTTAAGTAACTCCAAAACTCGACGGGCACCATTTCGGCCATATCATAACGAAATCCATCAACGCCTTTAGCTAACCAATATTGTGTGATGTCTTTAAATTTGATCCAAGAATCTGGTATCTCAGCGGCATTTTGTGATTGCCAAAATGCATAGTGCTCAGTAACACTTTTGTCTGCAAAATGTTCTGGTAGAGCAGGGAAGTCGTAACTGCCGTCTGGTTTAACACCGTAATTTACCTTAACAGTTTCATACCAATCATTTGCATGAGGTTTAGCCAAACGGGAACCGTTACCTGTCCATTTAGCTGGTTTTTCTTCAAACATGCCATCGGCCAGAGGGTGCTGTTCACCTCCTAGCGGCTGATAGCCATTAATGGCGTCGGGTACGGCAAACTCTGAATCAACCACATAATAGAAGTTATTGTTTTTGTCGTATTCAACTTGAGTATTATCATTTTGGCCAAACTGACGATTTTTAGGTAACAGGGCTGCTTGAGTCGGATCATTTGCGTCTAATGATTGGTAATCTCTTGCTACATGATTCGGCACAATATCAATAATAACTTGCATGCCATTATCATGAGTTCGTTTGATTAATGCTTCAAATTCGGCTAAACGTTGCTGTGGGTTATCTGCTAAGTCGGGATTAACATTGTAGTAATCCTTTACTGCATAAGGTGACCCTGCACGACCTTTTACGACATCAGGGTCGTCATTACTAATACCAAATTCAGTGTAGTCATTGATTAATGCATGGTGCGGAATACCCGTATACCAAAGGTGAGTAGTGCCTAAAGATTTGATGTCTTGTAGGGCTATGTCGGTAAAGTCGCTGAATTTACCCACACCATTTTCTGCGATGGTTCCCCAAGGCTTATTTGTGGTGTTGGTATTACCGTATAAACGGGTGAAGACTTGGTACACCACGGGTTTTCCTGTCAAAGGCTCAGACATCAATTCCTTTTCAGTTTTAGCTGACGATGAAGATTCCATTAATGAATTTTCTACTGGAGTCTGCTTAGTGCAGCCGACCATGAATAATGCGGCAGCGCACATGCTTAATCTTATAATAGAAGATTTCTTGTTTGTTAATGCATTCGTGTTTTGTAATAAACTTATGCTTGGTAATAAAGTCGACATAGTTATCTCTTATGACAGCGTTATAATTTTAGTTGATTCTGCGTTATCTCAAAGGAAAGAGATTATTTTGATAGCGTTAAGATAATGACACCTTTCTCTTTTAATGTTAGCGACTTATCTAATGAATACGAATGTTGTGAGAAGATATTTTCGCCGTTTTTATTGTCACCAATAACATCTTTAAAACGAGATAGATCCAGTTGCTGTGGCTGGTCGTTTTTATTGTAAATTATCAGTACGGTTTCATCTCTATTAGCAGCTTTGTAACGTCTTGCTTGTATATAAACCCCGTCTTTAGGCACGTAGTGAGATAACGCACCTTGCTGCAGCGCTAATGAACTTTTTCGAAAATTAAGTAAGGTTTTATTAAATGCTAATGCATCTGCTTGGAGTTCAGATAAGTTTTGCTGTGTTAATACATTAACTTCATCATCTGCCCAACCGCCTGGGAAATCACCACGCACGAGACCGTCATTACGATCTTTTGTCGGGCTAGTCATCAATACTTCAGAGCCATAAAACATTTGCGGGATTCGGTTGCTGGTCATTACATATGTCATCGCCATTTTATACAATGCAATATCATCATTCATTAAACTGAAAAGGCGATTAGTGTCATGATTACCTTCAAATAACACTAGGTCGGTTGGCTTTGCATAAACCACATCATTAGCGAGCATTTCATATAAGTTTATAAAGCCGCTGCCCCAGTCTTCATTTTCTGTCAGGCTTGAAATAAGAACTTCATACAATGGAAAGTCCATCATGCTAGGTGTGTGTGATACATAGCCGTCGGCGTTTTGTTTTCCTGCTTGCCAGTAGCTGACTGTAATTGGGTTATCAGTCCATTCCTCACCGACAATATTGAAGTTTGGGTATTCATCCATGATAGCTTTGGACCAACGAGTCAAAAATGCCTTGTCTGCATATGAGTAGGTGTCTTCGCGAATGCCACTTAAGCCAGCATATTCCACCCACCAAATACTGTTCTGGATAAGGTAAGTTGCCATAAATGGATCAGTTTGATTCATGTCAGGCATAGTGTCAGTGAACCAGCCATTTTCAAACTCAGCTCTATCATCGGCCATGGCGTATGGGCCTTGAACTGTGGTTCTGCGATGGCTGGTGTAGATGATGTCTTGTGGATTTTGTTGCCATTGCTTTTGGCCATTAATCCAGGTTGACGTTGGGAAGTCAGCCATCCACCGATGCCCTGAACCCATATGGTTTACAATGACATCCTTGATGATCCCAATACCAAACTGCTGTGCTTCTTCCACTAATGATTTGTATTCTTCATTACTGCCAAAGCGAGGATCTATGTTGTAAAAATCAGTGGTTGAATAACCATGGTAGGAATATTGAGCTTGGTTATTTTCTAGTAGCGGGTTTATCCATAATTGGGTGACACCTAAGCCTTGTAAATAAGGTAGCGATTTACGTATTCCCATGATATCGCCGCCATGACGACCATCTTTATCGCTGCGATTGACGCTTTCAAGCATGCTAGGGTGATTATCGTTATCAGGATTGCCATTAACGAAACGATCGGGGGTGATGAGATAAATGACATCTTTGTTGCTAAAGCCTTGTCTATCACGTGAGCCAACTTCACGAGCTTGTATTGAGTAATCAAAGCTTTGAATAAATTTGTCGTTATCATAAAGACCGAACTGTAAGGTTTGAGGTTGAGCATTTTTCAAATCAAGGTCGATGAAAAGGTGATTTGGGCTGGTTGATTGATGAGTTTGCTTTAGTTTTACACCCTGAGATTGATCTAACTTAACCTGCATTTGACTAATGCTCTCGCCATATACCAGTATTTGTAAGCTGCTATTTTCCATATCAGCCCACCATGATTCTGGTTTAACCTTTAAATTTATTGCATGTGTTTGTGGAATAAATACTAACAAAAATAATAGTGAGATAAGTCGGCTAAACCGTGACAAACCCTTTGTTGAATAATGCAAATCATGCTTAGTTGCCTGGAAAGTTAGTTTATTATGCTTAATCATCTTACTTCCTTGATTATCTCTGTAAGAATTGTTCATGAGTTGATAGATCGGCTAAATAGTGTTGATAAACAGCTTTTAGGTTTGTTAAAAAGTCCTTTCTGTCTTCTTGATTTATAAGTTCAGCGAGAGGGTTATAATCTTTTGGTAAAATACCTTGACCGACCATGACTTGAAGCCAAGCTTCTTCGGTGAATAGCTCATTATCACGACGAAATAAATTACCCGTTTCTTCAAATAGCTCAATTTTCTCCTTTAAAGTATCTGGTATATCCATAGCACTTGATACTTTCCATAAATCGCCATTTTCACGTTGATTTAACTTGTAATGCAAAATGATAAAGTCTCGTATTTGCTCAAACTCTAATTTTGATTGGCGATTATATTCACTGATCAAAGTAGGGGAGATATGCCCGTTTGGCATTAACTTAGTCAGTCTAATTATTGCTGTTTGAATTAAATGTAAACTTGTAGATTCGAGAGGTTCTAAAAAACCTGAAGATAAACCAATAGAAATACAGTTTTTGTGCCATTGCTCAACTCTTCTACCAGGTGTGAAACGAATGAGCTTGGGTTTAGCGAGGGGGCGAGTGTCTAAATTATCTAATAACGTTTTTTTAGCTGTTTCGTCATCGATAAACTTAGAAGAAAAGACAATACCATTACCTGTTCTATGTTGCAGTGGGATGCGCCATTGCCATCCAAACTCATGTGCTATAGAACGAGTAAATGGAATAATTGGCGAGGATTTTTCGCTAGGTACAGCCCAAGCACTATCGCATTTTAACCAATGTTGGTAACTTTCGTAGCCCACACCGAGCGCTTTATCAATCAATAGACCAGCAAAACCAGAACAATCTATAAATAAATCACCACTAATCTTTTTATCTGAACTTAGTCTTAAGTTAGCGATAAAACCATTTTCTGCGAGTTCAACTTTTTCTATATCACCTACTATGTGGTTGATGCCTGATTCGCGACAGTATTGTTGTAATAACTGAGCATATAAACCTGCATCAAAATGATAGGCATGAGTTAACCCAGATAATTGGTCGTTATGAATCCGAGGCTTAACAGCAAACTTGTTGTTTATTGCGGCTTGGTAGTTAAAAGAGTAATCCCATAACGAAGAAGGTTTAGGCTTACTAGCTAACCAATAATGATGAAAAGCGGTATACCCAATATTTTTACCTATATCTCCAAACGCGTGCATGTAAGCGTCATTTTCTTTTCCCCAGTTTTCAAATTGAATACCGAGCTTTATACTTGCTTGAGTCTTTTCAATGAAGTCTTTCTCATTAATGCCTAAAACATCATTGAAAATTTTTAAAGGTGGGATTGTTGCTTCACCAACACCTATGCTGCCAATAGTGCTCGATTCAACCAGAGTAATTTTTATTGTTTGTTTGTACATCTTGCAAAGCAAAGCTGCAGTCATCCATCCAGAAGAACCACCACCTACAATAACAATTTCGTTAATTTTACTCGTCATTATCAAACCTCAAAGACTGTTGGTAATATTAAATTAGTATTATAAATTGCTATAAAAAAGCCCCTGTAAATACAGAGGCTTTTTATTATCTACTTCATTAGAACTTGTAGTTCGCACCTAACATATAGTTACGACCATAGTTTTGGTAATCACGAATTTCTCGAGCATCATCACCAAAGTAGGTTGTGAATGGTTCATTTGTTAAGTTATTAACTTGAAATTGAACAGAAAGACCTTCAAGAGTGGTAAATCCACCTTCACCAAAGTCATAACCAATTTGCGCATCTACAACCGTTTCAGCTGCAACATTTTGGTTTTCTCTGCTTAAACTAATCGCAGTAACTTCACCTAGGAAATCACTACGGTAACGAGAGCTCACTCGTGCTTCAAAGCCTGAGTTTTCATAGTAAACAGTTGCATTGAATGTTTTTTCTGAAAGACCTGGTAAAGCCGTTGGTTCACTATCTGCAGTTTCTTTAACTTCTGATTCATTGTAAGAACCATTTAGAATAGTACCGAAACCTTCTAAAACATCAGCGAACATACCAAAATCAAGAGATATTGATGCTTCAATACCCTGAACGTAACCACCTTCACCATTTTGAGGGGTAGTAAATTTACCTGCTTCTTGACCCGGTTCTACACCAGGCAGAATTTCGCTGAAATCAACAAATGCATCTTGATCATATACGAAGTTTTCTAAGTCTTTGTAATACACCGCTACCGAAAAATAGCCTTGATCACTGAAGTAGTTTTCATAGCTTAAATCGTATTGACGAGCCATCCAAGGACGAAGCTGAGGGTTACCTGCAGAACCAGTCCAGTATACGCCATCAGTCGGGTTTTCATTGTAAGAATAGTTTAAATTCGCATTCATTTTATCCATACGAGCACGACTTAATGTACGAGCTGCTGCAAAAACCAAACGTTGATCTTCAGCAACTTGAAGCGCGAGGTTGAAGCTTGGTAACCATTCTAGGTATGAGTCTTCACCATAACTTGGAGTTAAGGTAATTGAGTCATCATCCTGAACTGAAGCTGCGGTACCATTAGAGCTTTGCTCACTATCAACGGCTTGAACACCAAAATTACCTGTTAAAGGTAGTTCGCCTATTTCAGTTTCAAAGTCAGCTTTTACATAGAATGTATTGACTTTCTCTTCTATCTGCCATGAATTTACAGCACGGTCGACTTGTACTGTTGCAGCATCAAGCTCGTTGTAGTTGCCATCGTTATAAAATGCTAGTGCATCGTAAGACAACACATCTCCCATACCGAAAAACGCTAATGATGTTGGATCAAGTAAGTATTTTTCAGGTACTGTCATCATATAATCAGGAGCAGTATCTTTGTCATAACCTTTTAGAGTTAGGTAATAACCTTGATCATCTTTTGTCTTTTCACGTTGAGTTAAATTGACACCAAATTCAATGCTTCGCATGAAACCGTCATCAAAAGTATAAGTAGAACCTAAACGGAGTGATTTAAGCTCATCTTCAATTTCAGGTTTGTTGATAAAGCCATCTTGCATATTGCTATCTATACTACCAGGGCCCCAGCTGAATGCACCACCAAGTCTAACTAAGTTTGGATCTGAATAATCTAATGCCGGATTAAATGTGTAGCCACCTTCACCATTAAATTTAAAGCCCAAATCTTCAGTTGCACCATTTCCATTACCACGACCCGTTCCTGCATAAGTCTCGATACCGATATCAGTACGTTCAACTTTTGACATTGCAATGTCAGCTTCTACGGTCCAGTTAGTATTGATGATGTATTCTGTATTCCAACCGATTGATAATGAATCAGCATCACGAGTGTTGGCATCGTTACGAATCAAAACGCCAGCATCACGGATAACACCTTCAGTAACAAGGCCATTTTCAGCCGTAATTGAGTCAGTACCTGAGTTAGCCCATCCGCCACCCCAAGCACCAGGGATTTCAATACCACGTAGGATTTGCTCATCGTAGAATTTTGTATAAAAAACATCTACAACAGATCGTAAATTATCATTCGGGACAAATTCAAAAACTGCCATGACGCCATCACGTTCAAGTTCACTTGAGCGAACGTATGGTTTTGCACCACCTAAAACTTTGTCTCCATTTGCGTCTTCAGGATAACCCCATGAGTTCCAGCGTTCTTCTTGGTTAGGCGACTGCATTCTAGAATAACCTAATGCAATACCAATGGTGTCATCAGCAAACTGATCAATATATGAAATACTGCCACGGTAACCTTTATCTTCAGAACCTGAATTCAAAGCTCCTAGATCATTGCTTTCTGCACGTAAGTTCATAGCGACTGTTCGCTCACCATGACGAAGAGGGCTAATTGTCTGCATATCTACAGTACCGCCAATGGCTTGTGACATTAGTGAAGCATCAGGCGTTTTATAAACAACTACTGTATCGAGTAATTCAGAAGGGTATTGGTCAAACTCAACACCACGGTTATCATTAATAGAAGCTTGTTCACGTCCATTTAATGTAGCCATCGTGAAATCAGGGCCTAAGCCACGGATTGAAACAACATTGGCACGACCATCAAGGCGTTGAGCTGCAATACCAGGAAGGCGAGCTAATGACTCTGCAATAGAAACATCGGGAAGTTTACCGATGTCTTCTGAAGATATTGCTTCAACTATTGATGAATTAGACATCTTTAGTGATTGTGACTTTTGCAAGCTACGGCGAATACCGGTGACTTTTAGTACTTCAATTGATTCATCTGCAGTAACAGTATCTTCTGCTTCAGCTGCGTAGCCGTACATGCTTGTACTGGCAGCAACCATTGCTAACGTCAGTAAGCTTGGTTTAAATAGCGACATCCATCTTTCCCCTTCTGAATGGCCAACAGCTCTTATAAGTAAGGTAGAGCTGTTAGATTTCTATTATTTATAATTACAGTCTTTATAGTATTTTTCTTCAGCTTGCTTAATTGACTGCATAAGCGCTGAGGTATATTTCCGTTTTGTTGCGGAACAGTGAAGATACTACTCCTAGCATTCTTTGCTCGACAACGTTATGCATACGTATTCAAAGATTGGATAGGCAAAAAAAGACCTTTTTTTTACTTTTAATTAACATTCGAAAGTCATGTTGTCGACTATTTAAGTGACTGAATTATAGCACTAAACCCTCTAGTGTGTATTTTTGAAAAATGTATTAATTCTTTGCATACGTATGCAGCTCTATTGAACCTCATTTCCATATTCACGTATCCTCGAGTCAATTAAATAATAACGACGGCCTGTTACTGGGTCGCAACAAAGAGTTAACTGTAGCAAGGTTGTTTTGTAGTTAATTCGCTTATTACAGAGGGTGTGCGATGAGTCAGTTATCATGGTGGCGTGGCGGAGTGATATATCAGGTATATCCACGAAGCTTAATGGATTCCAATGGAGATGGAGTAGGGGATCTACAAGGGATCATTACTAAACTTGATTACATTGCTAGTTTGAACGTCGATGCTATTTGGATTTCGCCATTCTTTAAATCACCAATGAAAGACTTTGGCTATGACATCAGTGATTACCTCGACGTTGATCCTATGTTTGGCACAATGCAAGACTTTGACGATCTTATTGCTAAAGCACATAAGCTAAACATTAAAGTTGTTATCGATCAGGTGTTAAGCCATACCTCTGACGAGCACGCTTGGTTTAAGCAAAGCAAATTAAGCCGCGATAACGATAAAGCAGATTGGTATGTATGGGCTGATCCGCAAGAAGATGGGACTGCACCAAATAATTGGTTAGCCATATTTGGTGGTTGCGCTTGGGAGTGGGAGCCACGTCGTCAACAATACTATTTACACAACTTCTTAAAAAGCCAACCAGATTTAAATTTTCACAATCCTGAAGTAAGGGCTGCGGTATTAGATAACGTTGAGTTCTGGCTGAAAAAGGGCGTCGATGGTTTTAGGTTAGATGCGATTACGTTCTGTTACCACGACGAACAGTTACGTGATAACCCAGCGAAACCAAAAGATCAGCGTCAAGGTCGTGGTTTTAGTGAAGATAATCCGTACGCTTACCAATATCACTATTTCAATAATACTCGACCACAAACCGTAGGTTTTATTGAAGATTTACGTGCCTTAATCAATAAATATCCTGGTGCAGTGACGTTAGGTGAAGTGTCATCTGAAGATTCTTTGGCGACGATGGCTGAATATACTCAAGGTGACGAACGCTTACATATGGCTTATAGCTTTGAATTATTAACTAACGATTTTAGCGCTGCTTATATACGTCAAACCGTAGAAGAGCTAGAAGCCAGCATTGGCGACGGCTGGCCATGTTGGGCTATTGGGAACCACGATGTACAGCGGGTTGCAACTCGTTGGGGCAAAGGTGAAACCAATTCAGATCTTGTTAAGATGCTAAATGGCTTACTGTGTTCATTACGTGGCAGTGTTTGCAGCTATCAAGGGGAAGAGCTGGGATTAACAGAAGCCCCGATTGAGTTTGAACAACTACAAGATCCATTCGGTATCGCCTTTTGGCCGATGTTCAAAGGACGTGATGGCTGTAGAACGCCTATTCCTTGGGTAAAAGATCATCTTCAAGCAGGCTTTAGCGAAGCTAACAAACCTTGGCTACCGATACCTGACGAACATAAAGCTTTATCGGTTGATGCTCAGGAAAATGATACTGATTCTACATTGAATGCCTATCGTCACTTTTTGGCATGGCGCAAACAATACCCAGCATTAGTGGCAGGCGACATTAAATTTATCGATACTGATGAGCCTGTTTTAGCTTTTACACGTCATTTTGAAACTCAAACTTTGTTAGTGGTGTTTAACCTGGCAAATACCACTAACCAGTTTGATGTTTCAAACCTTAATATTAAACAAGTTATTGATAATCATGGCTTAGCAAGCGCTGAACTCGTTAATGACAGTGTGCTAAATTTTGATGGGTTTAATAGCTTTTTTGCCATCATCGACTAAGTTGATATTACAGCAACCTTCGGGTTGCTGTTTTAGTTTATAAGCTTGACTCATTATTCAAGCCGATAACTCAGTATAAGTTTCTTAATACAATAACAAGAGTACCTAAATTATGGCCTCAACAATTTCAAGCGGAACCGCAACCGTCAGCCATTCAGGCGATGGGAAATATCGTTTTGCACTCGTATCGCTCACATCATTATTTTTTATGTGGGGTTTTATTACTTGCTTAAATGACATCCTTATTCCGCATTTAAAAGCAGTATTTTCATTAAGTTATACCGAAGCAATGTTGATTCAATTTTGTTTCTTTGGTGCTTACTTTTTAGTGTCTCTCCCTGCTGGAAAACTCGTTAAAAAATTGGGTTATCAGCGCGGGATTGTCACAGGGCTTGTTATTGCTAGTTTTGGTTGCGCGTTGTTTTATCCTGCTGCTGATTTTGCTGTTTACGGATTGTTTTTAGGGGCACTATTTGTGCTGGCGTCGGGTATTACTATTTTACAAGTCGCTGCCAATCCATACGTTAATGCGCTGGGTAGTGAAGAAACGGCATCAAGCCGCCTTAATTTAACCCAGGCTTTTAATGCTTTAGGTACAACAGTTGCGCCATACTTTGGCGCAATCTTAATTCTGTCAGTTGCCACTGGCGCAGTGGGTGAATTAAGCCATGCACAAGCAGAAGCCGAAGTCGTTAAAATGCCGTACTTGTTTCTTGCTGCTACTTTAGCGGTGTTAGCCGTGATATTCGCGAAACTTAAACTGCCGGTGATTGAAGCACATGTTGAACCAGATTCAACAGGTGAAGTGACTTATAAAGGCAAAAGCAGTGCACTACAAAGCACTCATTTAGTCTTGGGAGCTATCGGTATTTTTGTTTATGTTGGCGCAGAAGTATCAATTGGTAGTTTTTTAGTTAACTTTTTAGGCGAAGAGCATATTGTAGGACTTAAAGAAGCCGATGCTGCTAAATACATTACTTATTACTGGGGCGGAGCTATGGTTGGACGCTTTATTGGCTCCGCTGTGATGCAAAAGATTTCTGCTGGTAAAGTGCTGGCTTTTAATGGCCTGATGGCGGCTGCATTAGTGTTAGTTGCAATGTACACCAGTGGTCAAGTAGCGATGTATGCGATTTTGGCAGTAGGTTTATTTAACTCGATTATGTTCCCAACGATTTTCAGTTTAGCATTAAGAGATCTTGGGCCTCATACTTCACAGGGCAGCGGTGTGCTTTGCCTTGCTATTGTTGGTGGTGCAATCATTCCTTTATTGCAAGGTGTGATGGCCGACAGTATGGGAATACAACCTGCATTTATTTTGCCAGTGGTTTGTTATGCATTCATTATATTTTATGGTGCTAAAGGCTCAAGAATCTAATCTTTAGGGCCTGTAATCATCTGTGCTTATACGAAAGCAGTCAGTTGGCTGCTTTTTGTTTTTAGTTTATTGGATTTTAGCGCTGATTTATAAGAATCTACACTTGCGCTAGCGTCCGTTAGCTCCTATGATCCAATCGCTTTTCTGTATTAACTTCTTTTTCTTTACTCTGTGAGATCCCCAATGCTGACTTTCCCACTTTCTGGCAGTTCATCTGAACTGGTAATTGATGTGCTAACCATGGTGTTAACTGATGGTAAACCATTAGACAGAGCATATTCTCACAACTTTTCTGGTATGCAATTTCCGCCTGCAGAACTTGCCCGTATCACTACAGTAACGGGTGATATTCTTCGTCGTTTTAATTTATATTGCTACTTAGTTGATATGAAAGCAGATGATATCGAAAGAATGGGGTCAAAGTTACTCAATGGATGGCATTTATTCCATGAACTTGAATTACCTAAGATGGAATATGCATTACAAGTTGATGCAGATGATTTTGCCGCGCGTATCGCAGAAGCTAAAACGCAGCCAGCATTATGGGACGGTTGTCCTGAGTGGTTAGATACTTTAGGTGCTGAGCAATTAGGTGATAAATGGCCAGCAGAAAGAGCAGCGTTAGCAGCAGTACCTAAACGTTATATCCGAGCTAATTCTTTAAAAGGGACTAGAGAAGAATTAAAGCAACGTTTAACCAAAGAATTAGTCGCAACAGCAGAAGTTGAAGGGGTAGAAAGTGCCCTTGAAGTTCGCTCTGACTCTGCTTTATTTAAAACCAAAGCATTTAAAGAAGGTTACTTTGAGCAGCAAGACGCTGGCTCACAACTTGTCGCAGCCGCTGTTGATGCAAAACCGGGTATGCGAGTTGTAGATGCATGTGCAGGGGCAGGTGGTAAGACATTACATATTGCAGCGCAAATGAAAGGTAAAGGCCGTTTGTTAGCGATGGATGTTGAGCAGTGGAAACTCGACAATTTAAAGACTCGTGCTCGTAGAGCCGGTGCGCATAATGTTGAGACACGCATTATTGCCAGCAGTAAAACCATTAAACGCTTAAAACTTACCGCAGATCGAGTGCTACTTGATGTGCCTTGTTCTGGTCTTGGAGTGCTTAAACGTAATCCAGATTCAAAATGGCGTGACACGCCAGAACGCCTGCCGGTATTAATTGAGCTACAAAAAGATATTTTACAAAGCTACAGCCGTATGGTGAAAGTCGGTGGGATGCTTGTGTACGCAACTTGCTCGATTATGCCGGATGAAAACCGTAACCAAGTTGATGCATTTATTGCTGCAAATCCTCATTTTAAATTAATCGATGATGAAGAAATTTTGGTTTCAGAACATGGTTTTGATGGTTTTTATTTAGCCCGTATGGAACGTGTAAGCGAAGCCTAACTTTTGAGTTAGTTGTTGTTTGAATATTTTCAGTTATCTTGGAGTAAGTACTCAGTAAAATTCTAAAGAATTGTTTCAAATAAAATCTAACGATAAACACATCATTAAAAGCAGTATTATCAGCAGACAATACTGCTTTTGTTATTTTTAGAGCATAAAAATAGCTAATTCTCATTCAAACCAGATTAATCAAATGTTTGTCCTTTTTGCAAAGAGTACACTTGTTGGTCACTTGTAATGCTTTTGTTGATTTTATCTTTAAATATGCATAATCTTCATAATATATATGATGCAGTCAAACTGTCATAAACAGTTCGCACTAGTTTTTTAAATCGTAGGAGCTCTATGGATAGCGCGCAGTATAAAGTGAATGATTTTGTGAGTAGCGATGTTTTAACACATCGCTCTTCAAGCATTGAGCGTTATAGCACGATTTTATCTATGGTACTGGAAGGCTCACCACTTCGCGAAATACTCCATTCTTTAGTTTTATCCATTGAAGCACAAAAAATAGGTACCAAAGCCTCGGTTTTATTAATCAGTAATGATAAAAAGCGTTTACTTAATGGCGCAGCACCTAGTTTGCCAGAAGAGTACAACCAAGCTATTCATGGGGTTGAAATTGGCCCTGAGATTGGTTCATGTGGCGCAGCAGCTGCCACTGGTAAGAGGGTTATTGTTGAGGATATTGAAACCTCTCCTAATTGGGCAGCCTTTAAAGAATTACCCCTCAAAGCGGGACTAAAGGCCTGTTGGTCAGAGCCTATTATTGATTCAAATGGTGACGTTTTAGGAACGTTTGCCATGTATTATGATACCAAGAAATCTCCCTCAGCATTAGATCTCGAATTAATTCAAGAAGCGGCAAAGTTAGCCAGTTTATCAATAGAGCGTAGCCAGGCTTTACACTTACAACAACTAACCAGTCGAATATTTAGTAAGTTACCTATGGGCTTAGTGATCACAACAGATTCCCATTCCTTATTACTTGTAAATCCAATGTTCAAAACCATTACTCGAGATTTTACTGCGGACAAATCTGTTTTTGAGCCAGAAGTCTTTTTTGAAAGATCTGATGAAAAAGCATTAAGCTCGATGCTTAAAAATTTAACAAGAGGCAACACGTGGCAAGGGGAGTTGGTTGGTTATAAAAGAAATGGCCAAACATTTGATGCTGAAGTCACGGTGACGACGTTCAGAGATTATCATGGTGAGCAAAATTGTTTTTCTTGGTTAATAACAGATATTAGCGAACATAAAAGTGCGAATAAACTGATTCACTTTCAAGCTAATAATGATGCATTAACCAGCCTTGCTAACCGAAGATGTTTTTTAGATAAAATATATGATTATGTTTGGCAGCATGAACGCACAAAACAAAATAATATTGCTTGTAGTGTGCTGCTAATGGACATAGATAACTTTAAGTTAATTAACGACAGCTTAGGTCATGAAAATGGTGACTTTTTGCTTAAAGAAGTGTCAGACCGTTTAAGTTTAATTTCGCCATCCAATAGTATGCTAGCAAGAATCGCCGGTGATGAATTTGGTTTATTTATCCCAGGTCTAATCACCGATAATGAACTTATCGCACTCGCGAAACAGATTAACCAATCAGTTACGGAAGTTGTGATTATTGAGCAGCAGCAAATACATCCGTCGATGAGTATTGGTATTGCGCGTTACCCTGAAGACTCAACCATTGTTGAGTCACTGATCAATTTTGCTAGCCAAGCAATGTATGACGTTAAATTGAAAGGTCGTAACAGCTATCAATTCTTTAATAAAGAAATGCAAAAAAATGCTGAACGTACCGCTTACCTGCAAATGGAACTCAATAAAGCGTTAAACGAAGAAGCATTTGAACTGTATTTTCAGCCTATTGTTTCAGCCAAAACCTCGAAAATAGAAAAGGCTGAAATTCTATTACGCTGGCAATTAAATGGTGAATTTATATCTCCTGAAGAGTTTATCCCAATCGCAGAGCAGTCAGGGCTGATTGTTCCTATTGGTAAATGGGTAAGACAACAGGCATTAAAGATCATTGCAGAGTGCTGGCGACAGGGTGAACCGATTGCATTATCAGTAAATGTCTCTACTTGTGAATTTTTAACTGACGATTTGCAAAAACAGTTTCTCCAGTGTTTTGAAGAGTTCATGGACCAACAAACAGAGTCTGACTTCCCATTATCATTGCTGACGCTTGAAATTACCGAATCATTGATGATGGATCAGCACCAGAATATTGAGAGTCTATTGAATCAACTAAGAAGTTGCGGGATAAAAATTTCGGTAGATGATTTTGGTACTGGTTACTCATCGTTATCCTACCTTGCCAATTTTCCTGTGGATCAAATTAAGATTGATAAGGCTTTTATCCAAAAAATTGAACAAGGACCCCGTCATAGGGCACTTGTTGAAGCGATTGCAAGCATGAGTAATGCATTAGAACTTGCGGTAACGGCGGAAGGGGTAGAGACCCAGGAACAATTGGATTTCGTAAAAAATAATAAAGTTGATGCTATACAAGGTTACTTTTTTTACAAACCTATGCCGCAGCAAGCATTCTTCGACTTGATTAGCCAGAATAATTCATGACTTAAGCACTACTCACCTTGAATTGTAATCACCATATGTCGCTGACCGCCATGATTACGATGCTCGCCAAGATAGATCCCTTGCCACATTCCTACCGCTAATTGACCATCACTAATTGGAATCGACAGCTCACAACCTAATAGGCTCGATTTTAAATGTGCAGGCATGTCATCACTACCTTCATAGGTGTGCACATAGTAAGGCTCATTTTCAGCCGCAGTTATATTAAAGTAAGACTCAAAATCTTGCCTAACACTGGGATCGGCATTTTCATTAATTGTGATAGACGCTGAGGTGTGTTGTAAGAACACGTGCATTAGCCCGATTGAAAAATTCGATAATTCAGGGATCTGCTTTAATATTTCATCAGTCACTAAATGAAATCCACGTGGTTTAGCCGTTAAGGTTATTTGTTTTTGAAACCACATTGTCTTCTCTTTATTTCGTTAATTTAGGCTCAAATTGTAGAGATTTTTGGTGAAAACGCCAACAGTCAAAAACACTGCTATAAAAAATTTCAGCAGGATAAAACGCTATTGGCTGTTAAAATCTATTTTCCAGTCCCTTTTATTGACTTGCATTAGCTGAAAGCCTTGTTATATGTGGGTTGTGAGTGGTGTTTGGGAATTCGTGTCATTTTACGATGATTTTTTTCGAGGTATTAAAAAAGTCCAAATTGACTGTCTGATTGTAGTAAAAAATTCAGCACACAGGTGTAAGCTGTGTGTAAAACGAACGATTGATACAAAGTGTTGCAATTGTTTGTGGTTGATTAATCTCAACTTTAGTTTAAAAGAAAAGAGGGTAGGCACAAAAAAACCGCTCTAAGAGCGGTTCTTAAACTAAAAATAGCGACGTTAATTAACGGCCTATTTAATATTAACCAAGCATAATTTTTGGTTCAGTAAACTCAAGCTCTAATGCTTCAGCCACTTCTTTACAGACTAGTTTACCGTGAATAACGTTAAGGCCATTCAGTAAGTGCTGGTCAGCAAGTAGTGCTTTTTTATAGCCTAAATTAGCAAGTTTAAGAATGTATGGCAGGGTTGCATTGTTCAGTGCAAACGTTGATGTACGGGCTACAGCGCCCGGCATGTTAGCCACACAATAGTGAACAACATCATCAACAATGTACGTCGGCTCTTGGTGTGTTGTAGCGTAAGATGTTTCAACACAACCACCTTGGTCGATAGCCACATCAACAATAGCACTGCCAGGTTTCATGCGTGAAATCATGTCACGCGTCACCAATTTAGGCGCAGCTGCGCCAGGGACTAATACACCGCCAATGACTAAGTCAGCATCAATGACATGACGTTCAATCGCATCTGCAGTTGAGTAAATTGCTTTAACTGACGAGCCAAATTGAACGTTTAAACGACGTAATGCATCAATGCTACGGTCAAGTACAACTACGTCTGCGCCCATGCCCACAGCCATTTGTGCAGCATTTGTACCTACCATGCCGCCGCCAATAATAACCACTTTGGCAGGTTCAACACCTGGCACACCGCCAAGCAACATACCACGGCCGCCTAATGACTTTTCAAGGGCGCGAGCACCAGCTTGAATTGACATACGACCAGCCACTTCTGACATTGGTGCAAGTAGTGGTAAACCACCACGATCATCAGTCACTGTTTCATAAGCGATACATACTGATTTACTTTTTATTAAGTCTTCAGTTTGTGGCATATCAGGTGCTAAATGCAGATATGTAAATAGGATCTGATCTTCACGCAGCATAGCGCGTTCAATGGCTTGAGGCTCTTTAACTTTTACAATCATGTCTGACTGAGCAAACACTTCTGCGGCAGTTTCTAGAATAGAAGCACCAGCGTCAATAAAATCTTGATTGGTAAAACCAATGCCAATACCAGCATCGGATTGTACGAATACATCATGACCTTTAATCGTTAGTTCTCTAACGCTTGAAGGAACCATACCTACGCGGTATTCGTGGTTTTTGATTTCAGTAGGGATACCAATAATCATTTTGTGCCTCTATTTAATCAGTTGTCGTTGTTGACAGTTCAATTGTTATTATAATCGTTCGCCTGAACGTGCTTATTTCAGGGAAGTCTAGTATAGTGCCCAAGACGCAGTTTATGCTGCTAAACTTTACACATTAAAAGATGAATATGTTGTTTTTGTGCTAAAGCAAGGTTAATAATATGGCAAATAATAAAAAAAATTCTGTAAAAGATTTAGATCGGATTGACCGTAATATCCTCAATGAACTTCAAGTTGATGGTCGCATATCAAACGTGGAGTTATCGAAACGAGTAGGGCTTAGTCCTACTCCTTGTTTAGAGCGAGTTAAGCGTCTTGAGAAACAAGGTTACATTAATGGCTACACTGCATTAGTTAACCCTCATTATCTTGGTGCATCTTTACTTGTATTTGTGGAAATCACGTTAACACGCGATACGCCTGATATTTTTGAGCGCTTCAACAAAGCGGTTCAATTACTCGATGATATTCAAGAATGTCATTTAGTATCTGGAGACTTTGATTATTTATTGAAGACTCGAGTATCTGATATGTCAGCATATCGTCGTTTATTAGGTGAGACACTACTTAAGTTGCCATCAGTTTCTGATACTCGTACTTATGTGGTCATGGAAGAAGTCAAACAAACTAATAAAGTCGCATTAAATTTATTAGCGGATAGCTACTAAACTTTCTGACCAATAAAAATAAAGGGCATTGCCCTTTATTTTTTTGTCCAAAATTTGTTCACACTTAAAAAATGTCACTTATCGGTGTAAAAGTAACCAAATGATTCATGGATAATTAAATTTTGGTTAAGCATCCATCTATCTGAAAACATTAGGTTGAGCTTGGCTTATTGCCATTGCATAATCACTGCAACATCAATGATATTCTGTTATTGTTATCATTCTTCTTAAATTCTTATTCGGGTGTTTTCGTTTGTCTCAGGGAAAAAGTCTTCAAACACTTAGTGGCCTTCAACGCCTTCTCGAAGGTGGATTGATTATATGTTGCATGACAGCAACCTACATTCTTCTTGCGCTCAGCAGTTTTGATCCTAGTGATCCTGGCTGGAGTCAGTCTCATTTCCAAGGTGAAATCAATAATCTTACAGGCGCAGTAGGGGCTTGGACTGCCGATGTGCTGTTTTATTTCTTTGGTTTTATTGCCTATTTAATTCCGGTCATCATAGCGGCCACTGGTTGGTTTATTTTTAATCGCACTCACAAATTATTTGAAATAGATTACTTTTCTGTGGGATTAAGGATCATTGGTTTTATGTTGATGGTGTTGGCATTAGCAGCGCTTGCCAGTATGAATGCCGATGATATGTACGTTTTTTCTGCCGGTGGTGTTGCTGGTGACGTTATTGGCCAAGCCATGTTGCCGTACTTTAACAACCTGGGTACCACATTACTGTTACTGTGCTTTATTGGTGCTGGTTTTACATTAACCACAGGGATCAGTTGGTTAACTGTGATTGAAGCGACAGGCTATGGCACCATATGGTGCGTGAAGAAACTGATCAGTCTTCCAAGTTATTTCAATGGTTCAAATGAAACTGAAGACACGCGTGGCTTTATGTCTGTGGTTGATAAGTTTAAGCAAGGCCGTGACAAAAATAGTGAAGAAGAGGATGTGATTGATGGTGAAGTGCAATCCTCAAATGAACAGCCTTCAATTAAACAGCCTTCAAATAATGAAAAAGCACCGGAACGTCATTATGGCGGTAAGTTAGAACCGCAGTTTGATGTTGTATCTGACAACACTGACAATCACATAGCAGACGATGAGTACGAAGAAGAGCCTGCCAAACAATCTGTTTTTGCACGAATGAAGTCTAAAATCATTCCACGCCGTGAAGAATCACAAGATGATGCTCAAGATGCTGAAATTGATAGCGAAACTCAAACTCAAACTCAAACTCAAACTCAAACTAGGGTAGAGCCTCAGGTTAGCATTAACAACACCGCAGATGAATCAAGCCAACCATGGGTTGCATCAGGTGATGCGCCAGCAGTTGATTTAACAAATACTAATCAATTAGATCCGCAGCAAACTAATGACGAAAGTATCGAGTTTGGCGATGAGTTTGAACGCACGACATCTATTGGTGCAACCGTGATGGCTGCGGCAGTTAAAAATCAGCAAAGTGATGACCAAGAAAGTGAAAAGCAATTAACTGAGCATCAGCAAACGAATGCGGCGCAATCTACAACGCCAGTAGCCTCAGACAAACCGTATATAGCGGAAGGTATCGTGGTAATTCCAGGACAAGAGCCACAGGTTGTTATGAGTCAGCCACGTGTTGCCATGCCGCCTTTACCGAGTATTACCTTACTTGATGTCCCTGATCGAAAAGAAAACCCAATCACAAAAGATGAGTTAGATATCGTTGCTCGCTTAGTGGAAACCAAGTTAGCTGACTTTAACATCGTAGCCAATGTTGTTGGCGTATTCCCAGGCCCTGTTGTGACCCGGTTTGAGTTAGAGCTTGCTCCAGGTGTTAAAGCGTCTAAAATTTCTAATTTGTCTAAAGATTTAGCGCGTTCTTTGCTAGCTGAAAGTGTCCGTGTCGTAGAGGTCATTCCAGGTAAAGCTTATGTGGGTCTTGAGTTACCTAATAAGTTCCGCGAAACCGTGTTTATGCGCGATGTACTTGACAGCAAAACCTTTGAAGAAAGCCAGTCAAATCTATCAATGGTGTTAGGTGAAGATATTGCAGGCGACCCAGTGGTCGTTGATTTAGGCAAAATGCCGCATTTACTGGTTGCGGGTACGACAGGCTCTGGTAAGTCAGTTGGTGTGAATGTGATGATCACCAGTATTTTGTATAAGTCGGGACCAGAAGACGTACGCTTCATCATGATTGACCCGAAAATGCTTGAGCTATCAGTTTACGAAGGCATTCCACATTTATTATGTGAAGTTGTGACCGACATGAAAGAAGCGGCCAATGCACTACGTTGGTGTGTCGGTGAGATGGAACGCCGATATAAGTTAATGTCGGCATTAGGTGTGCGTAATCTTAAGGGCTACAACACCAAGATTAAACTTGCAAAAGAAGCGGGAACACCGATTGTAGACCCGTTATGGAAATCATCTGAAAGCATGGATGAACAAGCACCTGAGTTAGATAAATTACCTTCGATAGTTGTAGTGGTCGATGAATTTGCTGACATGATTATGATTGTCGGCAAAAAAGTAGAAGAATTGATTGCCCGTATTGCCCAAAAAGCACGTGCAGCTGGTATCCATTTAATCTTAGCGACTCAGCGTCCTTCGGTCGATGTGATTACAGGTTTGATTAAAGCGAACGTACCGACTCGTATAGCATTCCAGGTATCTTCACGTATCGATTCACGTACCATTTTAGATCAACAAGGCGCTGAAACCTTGCTAGGCATGGGTGATATGCTTTACTTGCCACCAGGTACCAGTGTGCCTATTCGTGTGCATGGTGCATTTATTGATGATCATGAAGTACATAAAGTGGTTGCCGATTGGCATGCCCGTGGTAAACCGCAATATGTCGAAGAAATTCTTAATGGCGTTAGTGATGGTGAGCAAGTGCTGTTACCTGGTGAAACCGCAGAAACCGATGATGATACTGATCAGTTATATGATGAGGCTGTCGCTTTTGTTACTGAAACCCGCAGAGGCTCTATTTCCAGTGTTCAGCGTAAATTTAAAATCGGTTACAACCGCGCAGCCAGAATTATCGAAATGATGGAGACACAAGGTATTGTCAGCACGCAAGGTCATAATGGTAACCGTGAAGTGTTAGCACCGCCACCACCACGTGGTTAATCAGACAATGTCAGCAAACGTTAAACGAAGTTTAATCTTAGTTTGTTAGGCCTAAATGCTACATTGAAATAACGATTACGCTCTTAGAAGTAGTAGGAAAGAATATGAAAAAATGTGTTGGTTTATTATCAATTATCACGGCGCTGTTTATTACGCCGGTTCACGCTGATGATTCAGCAGAACTACGTGAAAAACTGAAAACATTGGCATCTTTAAAAGCTGACTTTAGCCAAGTCGTTACCGACATTAATGATAAAGTCATTCAGTCAGGCCAGGGCGTTTTTGCCCTTGCTTATCCTAATAAATTCTACTGGCATTTAACTCAGCCGGATGAATCTTTAATTGTCGCTGATGGTCAAGACTTGTGGATATTTAACCCATTTGCTGAAGAAGTCACCGTGATGGACTTTGCTGATGCTGTCGAGGCTTCGCCGATTGCTTTACTTGTTCATAGAGATGAAGAAACTTGGGCGCAATACCATGTTGGTCAAGTAGAGCCTGAGTCAGGAAAAGCCTGTTATATGATTAAACCTAAATCACTCGAAAGCAGTGTAGTTACGGTAAAAGTCTGTTTTGATCACACTCAACTAACCGATTTTAATCTATTGGATGAGCAAGGTAATCACAGTCAGTTCATGTTAACCAATCAAGCCAGTGTGACAGAAGATGAGCAATCATTGTTTGAATTTGTCGTACCGGCAAACGTTGATATAGACGATCAACGTAATAGCCCTGCGCAATAAGGTTTACCGTGTCTAACTTAGGCTTTGATTTCTCACCCGACTTTCGTCCTTTAGCTGCCAGAATGCGCCCGAGGGAAATCAGTGAATACGTTGGTCAAAGCCATTTGCTTGGTGAAGGCCAACCGTTAAGACAAGCCCTTGAAGCCAATCGTGCTCATTCAATGCTCTTATGGGGGCCGCCTGGCACAGGCAAAACCACTCTAGCTGAACTCGTTGCTCATTATGCCAATGCTCACGTTGAGCGGATTTCTGCGGTGACCTCAGGGGTTAAAGAAATTCGCGCTGCGATTGAGCAAGCAAAAGCAGTTGCGCAAAGTCGTGGTCAACGCACATTATTATTTGTTGATGAAGTACATCGATTTAACAAAAGTCAACAAGATGCATTTTTGCCGTTTATTGAAGATGGCACGGTCATTTTTGTTGGTGCAACGACTGAAAACCCATCGTTTGAGCTCAATAACGCATTATTGTCACGAGCAAGGGTGTATCTCATTAATCGCCTAGATGGTGATGATATTGCTCAAATTATAAATCAAGCATTAACTGACACTGAACGTGGTTTTGGCAAGCGACATTTCAACATGCCAGATGATGTTATGCAGCAATTAGCTGCCACATCAGATGGAGATGCCCGCAAAGCACTTAACTTATTAGAGTTAATGAGCGACCTAGTCAGTGACAATGACAGCTTTACCCAAGAGATGCTTACTCAAGTTGCTGGCCATCAGATGGCCGCATACGATAAAAATGGCGATCAATTTTACGATTTAATTTCAGCAGTGCACAAGTCAGTGCGTGGTTCATCGCCAGATGCTGCGCTGTATTGGTATTGCCGCATTTTAGAAGGCGGCGGTGATCCTTTGTATGTTGCAAGGCGACTGCTTGCGATCGCTTCTGAAGACATTGGTAATGCCGATCCAACGGCAATGAATATTGCCCTCAATGCTTGGGATTGTTTCCACCGAGTTGGGCCCGCAGAAGGTGAACGAGCCATTGCGCAAGCGATTGTTTATTTAGCCAGCGCGCCCAAAAGTAATGCTGTCTATACCGCATTTAAAGCGGCTCGAACACTTGCTAGAGAAACTGGCCATGAGTCAGTACCTGATCATTTACGAAACGCACCGACTCAGCTTATGAAAAACATGGGGCTTGGCGCGGAATACCGCTATGCTCATGATGAACCTGGTGCATTTGCACCCGGTGAAAATTATTTTCCTGAGTCACTGCAGCAAAGCCAGTTTTATTATCCAACTGAACGTGGTTTTGAAAAAAGAATTAAGGATAAGTTGGCCCATTTAGCTGAACTTGACAGAACAAGTGAGGTAAAACGCTATGATTAGCTTGACCAATATCATGTTTGTGGCACTTGGCGGCTCAATTGGTGCAGTTTTTCGCTATGTTATTTCAATTTTAATGCTTCAGCTATTTGGAAGCAGTTTCCCTTTTGGTACACTGTTAGTCAATATATTGGGATCATTCTTGATGGGCATCGTTTATGCCATCGGTCTTGAAACAAGTCACCTAAGCCCAGAAATGAAAGCCATGGTTGGTGTTGGGCTATTAGGCGCGTTAACGACTTTTTCAACGTTTTCCAATGAAACATTATTGCTCATGCAAGAAGGACTCTTCTTAAAAGCAATTCTCAACGTGTTGTTGAATGTCACGCTATGTATTTTCATGGTATATGTCGGCCAGCAGCTAGTAATTTCTCGCATTTAACTATTAAGAATATAAAACATGTTAGATCCAAAATTTTTGCGTAACGAACTTGAAGTCACAGCTGAGCTTTTAGCTAAACGTGGCTTTATCCTTGATGTTAGCCGTCTTACTGCCTTAGAAGAAAAACGTAAGTCGCTACAAGTGGAAACAGAAGAATTACAAGCGTCCCGTAATGCAATCTCTAAATCCATCGGTCAAGCTAAGTCTCGTGGCGAAGATGTTAGTGAAATCATGGCAAAAGTAGGGGATTTAGGTTCTCAACTGGATGCGAAGAAAACTGAACTAGCTGAGTTATTAGCTGAGTTAAATGGTATTGCGATGAGCATGCCTAACTTGCCTGATGATGCAGTACCTGCTGGCGCTGATGAAAATGACAATGTTGAAGTGCGCACATGGGGCGAGCCAACTAAATTTGATTTTGAAGTTAAAGATCATTTAGACCTTGGTGAAGGTTTAGATGGCTTAGATTTTAAAAGCGCAGTTAAAATTACCGGCTCACGCTTTATCGTAATGAAAGGTCAAATTGCGCGTTTAACCCGTGCAGTTGGTCAGTATATGTTAGATCTTCATACTGAAAATCACGGCTATACAGAAATGTATGTGCCGTTATTAGTGAACGAAGAAAGCTTACTGGGTACGGGTCAATTACCAAAATTTGGTGAAGACTTATTCCACACCAAACCAGCGACTGAAGAAGGACAAGGCTTAAGCCTTATCCCTACTGCTGAAGTGCCATTAACCAATATGGTTCGTGACACGATTGTTGAAGAAGCGAATTTGCCTCTTAAAATGACTGCATTAACATCTTGTTTCCGAAGTGAAGCTGGCTCTTACGGTCGTGATACTCGTGGTTTAATTCGCCAGCATCAGTTTGATAAAGTAGAACTTGTTCAAATCGTTAAGCCAGAAGATTCAATGGCAGCACTTGAAGAATTGACTGGTCATGCTGAAAAAGTACTACAAGGTTTAGGTCTTCCATACCGTACTATGATCTTATGTACTGGCGACATGGGCTTTGGCGCAGCTAAAACTTATGATTTAGAAGTATGGTTACCTGCGCAAAACACTTACCGTGAAATTTCTTCTTGTTCAAACATGAAAGATTTCCAAGCACGTCGTATGCAAGCGCGCTACCGCGGTGTTAATGATAAAAAGCCAACGCTTTTACATACACTGAATGGTTCTGGTTTGGCAGTAGGGCGCACAGTGGTAGCGATTCTTGAAAACTACCAAAATGCTGATGGCTCAATTACTATTCCTGAAGCGTTACGTCCGTATATGCGTGGACTTGAAAAGATTGCTTAGTAGATAACGCTAATAGCCATCTGCATTGCCAAAGGTTAACAGTCCCTTTGGTAATGGGATAAACAATAAAAACCAAACATCATGTTTGGTTTTTTTATGGCAACATATCATTTGCTGTTGTCCACAACTTAAAAAGTAAAGATGAAGATGTTAGAAATCGAATATGTCATAGATGAGATGTCGACAAAGATGTATGTCGACAAAACGCATTACTTTAAGTTATCTGATAACCAATGGGTTTTAGCTGGTGACTTGGCGGTTAGTGCAAGTATCATTGCTAGAAGTGGCACTGCTGCATCTATAGTGACAGTGATTGAAATTGACCCTAGGTACCATTATTGTGATGTTAAATTGAGTCATAATCATCATTTCTTTGTCACCAAAAATCCAAGTTCTGCACTAGATAAAAACTGTGAAATAGTGCCAACCGACCCCCTTGAATTAATCCCCTATGAGTTAGCCAATAAACCTTCTTACCACCCCAATGGTGAACCAACAGGGTACCATAGCGGCCCGTGGGTTGCGGCGAGACATATTAATCATAAGGGTGAACATATCTTTGGTTGGGGCAGAGCAGATGACGTGATGTGTGCTGAAGATGCAGCGGTCAATGATTTAAAAGCTAAAGTTAGCAGCGATACATTATTGAACCGTAAAAATGTCACCATATCCCATGCATATATTCGTAAATACACTAAAAAAGGTCGGTTAATCAATAAAATGAGCCCTTGTACATATTGCCGTGAAAACTATGGCTTGGCTTTAAATGATAAAACGGTGGGAGAAAGTGACTTAATTAAACCTGGGCGAGATCACCTGCCAGAGTAAAAGATAACTTAAAGGTAATTGTTTAACTTTAAAGCTAATTGTTATTAATTTAACTTGCTCTTATCTCAATTTATTCAAACCTAATGTCTCTAGGTCGTATTCAACTAAAGTGACCTTAATTGAGTAAAGTGACTAAAGTTACCCAAATTGAGTAAAGTAAGATAAGAGCAGTGTTTCTTTTCTACTGTAAAATTAGATACATTTAGCAGGTTTTGGTAACCCAGCTATCTTAGTTGCCTGTTTAGCAGGTCCGACAGGAAAAAGGGTATACAAGTATTTAGAGTTACCTTTATCAGCCCCTAATGACTGACCTATAGCCTTAACCAATACACGTATTGCAGGACTGGTTTTAAACTCTAAGTAAAAATTTCGAACAAAATTAATCACTTCCCAATGTTGCTCGGTGAGTTCAATCTCTTCTGTTGCTGCCAATGTTGGCGCCATTTCTGGCGACCAGTCTGTGTAATTTTTTAAATAACCTTTAGCGTCAACTTCAATGTGTTGACCGTTAAATTCAAATGATTCTACCAAGTGATCACCTTAGTGTGTTGCAATGTAGCCAGTACAAACTGGTCATAATCAATGATTGAGATATTGGCTGATTGAGGTAAACGCTCGCTTAAGCCTCTGGCTTCAATGTCTTCAATTAACACATACAGTTTGAAATCAGCCAAACGTTGTTGCCATTGAGTATTGAGTAAACAATTTAGCGCATCGTCAGCGAGTAAAATGCTGTCTTGAGCATCAATGTAACGTAAACAAGTGTTAAGGGCGTTATCAGCCGTTACTGAGCTTTGAATATGGTGCAATATCATAGTTAGTAGACCACCACTTCATTTGCCTGCTGAATTAATAGCTGTATCTGTTTGACACTCGCCATTTCAGCTTCAAAATTAAATTCACTTTCTTTTAAACCAAATTGTTTCGCAGATTCTTGGCAAACCAAAACAGTGTCAATATCATATAAACTAAGCGCTTTAAAAGTGGCTAAATAGTCCTTACTGCCGACGAGTTCAGGCTGCTGTTCAGGCAATAAGTGTAAAACCGCTTCATCAGTAAATACCACACTGACTTCTTGCTCAAAGCTTGCACTTAACATGGCAAAATCGAGTCCTTCGCGACTTGAAGTATTGCCAATTGGGCTATGTCTAAAGATGACACATACTTTTTTCATTAACTGAGTACCTTTGTCTTACCGCTATATTTGATCATTAGAAACAAATCAATCTATCTGATTGTTCAATACCGGTAACGAGTTCACCGAGTCCGCCCATTGTGAATTTGTCACTGGCGTTGAAAGCATCTTTACGGTTTTCGTTTGCATCCTGTGCCGACAAAACCCCACGCCTTAAGGCAGCAGAAACACAATTAACAAGATGTAGATTATGTTCAGTAGCGAGTTTAGTCCAAGCTCGATGTAAATCATGCTCGTCAGAGGCGGGACAAATTAAAGCGCTACTGTTCATCACACCATCTTGATAAAAGAAAACATGACTGACTTGATGACCCAAAGACAAAACGCTTTCAGTAAAACGAAGGGCGCGGAAACTGGCGGTAGAGCCATAAACTGTGCCATTAACTTGGATAATAAATTTATTCATAACAATAAAAAATGGCTCCTGTAAGGGAGCCATTTTAGCGTAGTTAGCTGATTAATCACAAGGTCATAAATAAGTGATTAATACCGATACTCACTGATTAATCATCGTTACCCATGCCTAACAAGTGTAGTAGGGCCATGAATAAGTTAATGAAGTTTAAGAATAATGAGATTGTTGCGCGAATATAGTTTGTTTCGCCACCATTTACGATACGGCTTGTATCATAAAGGATTAAACCAACCATAATCATCGCTACAGCAGCTTGCAGTGCCATAAACATCGCGCCGCTGTTTACAAAGAACATGTTGATTAAAGAAAGACCAATAACCACAAGTAAACCAGCAAATAAGAAACCACCCATAAAGTTAAAGTCTTTCTTAGTGGTGATTGCGTATGCTGATAATGAGATAAAGATGACTGAGGTTAAACCAAAGGCTTGCATAATAAGCTCTGGGCCATTCGCCATACCAACATAATGGTTAAGAATGTAACCTAGTGATGCACCTTGCATACCTGTAAATGCGAAAACCCAAGCTAAACCCGAAGCATTATCGGCTTTTTTCAAGGTAACCATCATGACTACGATACTGCCTAGTGATAGACCGATAGACATGAAAGGACCGATGTTCATCGCCATTGCAACACCAGCCATTACAGCTGCAAATGCTAATGTCATGGACAATAACATGTAAGTGTTTTTAATGAGTTTGTTGGTTTCCATCGTCGTAGCTTGTTGGCCCGACAAAGTTTGTTGATTCATAACAGTCTCCAAGACGTTAAAAAAATGATGTTCCTATATTAGAAAGCTTTGGAACATACTGATAAATTACTAATGACTTAAGTTGATGATACCTGAGCTTTACTACAGCTTAAAGTAATCTTCGTAAACGAATTGCATCAGGAACAATAAATATTGTGTAAATCAGAGAGCTAACTCACCTGATTACCTAAAAAAGGCTTATTAAAAGGCAAATTGGATCACGCTAAATCCAATGATAATAATGCCATTGTTAAAAAATTAGCTTAACTGAACATTAAATCTGACATTTGGCTCATTACAATTGAATAACTGGCTTAATTAATTGATAAAAATGAGACATAAGCAATTTCGTCGTTTACGCTAACCACTCTCGATGCAGTTTATCTGTATCACCTAGATAATCTAATACCCATTCCAATGCCGGAGACATCTTTTCTTGGTTCCATGCTAAACAGCAAGGGCTGGCATTCTTTGGGTTCTCAAGTGTTTTAGAAATTAACGAACCTGATTGAATAAACGGTTTAGCAAGGTTCAGCGGCATATAGCCAATGCCTGAACCATCCCTGAAACAGTTAATTGCGCGGATCCAGTCTGGCACGACCAAACGTCGCTGATTATCTAATAACCATGTCGTGCGTTTTGGGATTTCTCGCGACGTATCTTCAAGACAAATAGAAGGGTACTGACGTAGTTCATCATCTGAAAGCGGTGTTTCAATATCGGCCAGAGGATGATTTTTACTGACCAAGAACGCCCATTCAATGTCGCGCATGTCTTTATATTGAAAAACGCCACCGACAGGAATAGCTGTGGTTGCGCCAATGGCAATGTCACTTCGACCTGTTGCCAATGCTTCCCAAACCCCATTGAAGACTTCAATGCGGATGATAAGTTCTACATCGCTAAAGTGGCGGTAGAAGTCGGCGATTAATACGCTGATCCTATCTGCACGGACAATATTATCTAGTGCAATGGACAAAGTAGGCTGCCAGCCATTTGCGACACGCTGAGTACTGCGCTTTAAGTCGTTCATTTCAGCTAGTAGTTCTCTTGCATGTTGCACGAAGTGTTTACCCGGTTCAGTTAAGCTTACACTTCGATGATGCCTTTCAAACAAAATGACACCAAGTTCGTCTTCTATTTGTTTAACGGCATAACTGACGGCTGATGGAACTTTGTGTAATTGATTGGCCGCAGCGGTGAAACTACCGACACGCGCGACTATATCTATCATTTCCAAGGCTTGTTCTGAAAGCATGAAGGGCTATCCTTTGCTATGAAAAATTATGAATGCAGTCATCAAAAGTAAACGTTTCACAAAGTTTTTGCAAGTCATTAGACTGCACGCAGTTTTTAATAGTCTCAACTTGGAATACCTTTTTACATGAACAATGCATCATCCATTACCACTAATTCAAAGTCTGCAAATTTGCAGTACTTTATTTTGTTAGGTTACCTCGCTTTACTGAGTATGCTGGGCTTTATTGCTACAGATATGTATTTACCTGCATTTCAGAATATTGCAGATTCATTTTCTACTAGCTTAAATAATGTGGCCTTTTCATTAACCACCTTTTTGGCAGGCTTAGCGCTAGGGCAATTATTATATGGCCCACTAGTTGAAAAAGTAGGTAAGCAAAAAGCATTAATCATCGGTCTTGCATTGTTTGCAGCGGCCAGCGGCGCGATCGTTGCTAGTGAATCAATTGTGATGCTTAATATTGCGCGATTTTTTCAAGCGTTGGGTGCATGTAGTGCTGGCGTGATTTGGCAAGCGATTGTGGTTGAAAAATATGATGCTGAAAAAGCACAGAAAATATTTTCAAACATTATGCCGCTTGTTGCACTTTCACCAGCAGTTGCACCACTGATAGGTGCATCAATTGTCAGTAATTTTGGCTGGCGTGCTGTCTTTATCACATTGGTGATTATTGCATTGTTATTAATTGTATTAACTAAGTGGTTAGTCGCGGCTGAGACCAAGCAAGCGGAAGTACAAGAGAGCATTAGCTACAAGTCGATTTTAAAAAATACGCATTATCTAGGTAATGTGGTCATTTTTGGCGCTTGTTCCGCTGCTTTCTTCAGTTATTTAACGGTTTGGCCAAGTGTAATGATCAAGTACGGTTATGAAGCGCAGGCCATTGGCTTAAGCTTTATTCCTCAAACCATTATGTTCATTGTAGGTGGCTACATGAGCAAGGTGTTGGTGAAAAAGCTTGGCGCACCGACAGCACTTAAGTATGTATTAGCGCTGTTCTTTGTGTGTGTTGCTGCAATTGCTATCGTGACATTAGTTATGAAAATTGAAAGCATTTACCCATTACTGATCGCTTTTTCAATTTTAGCTGCTGGTAACGGTGCAATTTATCCTATCGTAGTGAACAATGCGCTGCAGCAATTCAGTAAAAATGCGACTAAGGCGGCTGGTTTACAGAACTTTATTCAAATTGGTATGGCATTTGGTGCATCGAGTATTGTGGCTCTGTTAGCCCAATATGCTGAAATGACCATTGGTTTAGGGGTGTCATTAAGTGCTGTAGGCGTGTATTTGGGCTACTTATTATCAAAGCATGATAACTGGACTTCAGTTAAACAATGTTTTGTAAAGCCAGATCCTGCTCGAATTAGCGCCTATGCTGATAAAAATTCAGCAGAGTGATGCCATCTTAAGCAAACGGTAAGTTTTATGTAAAGTTATGCTTTACAGAAAACGTCGAGGACATTATTATTCTCGGCGTTCGGAGAGATGGCAGAGTGGTCGAATGCACCGGTCTTGAAAACCGGCATGGGTTTGTAGCCCATCTAGGGTTCAAATCCCTATCTCTCCGCCACATTTAGAAAAGCCCGCTAATTTATTAGCGGGCTTTTTGCTATCTAGAATTTAATATATAAAACAACATAGGTTTGTAGTTCATCAATGTAGGGTTCAACTCCTTATCTCTTCGCCATATTAAAGACGAAAGGCTCATCAGAAATGATGAGCCTTTTTTCGTTCTTGTGTATTTATAATTAAACATGGGTTTGTAGTTCATCAATGTAGGGTTCCTCTTTCAAAAATACGCTATCTCTCCGCCATATTTAGAAAATCCCGTTACTGCAAAGTAACGGGATTTTTGCTTTGTGGAATATTAAGTTTCACTGAAAAGGTTTGTAGCGCATTAACGTAGGGTTCCTCTTTCAAAAATACGCTATCTCTCTGCCATATTTAAGAAAAGCCCGATAATTTATTAGCGGGCTTTTTGCTATCTAGAATTTAATATATAAAACAACATAGGTTTGTAGTTCATCAATGTAGGGTTCCTCTTTCAAAAATACGCTATATCTCCGCCATATTTAGAAAAGCCCGCTACTTAAAGTAGCGGGCTTTTCTAAATATGGAAATTGAGTGAGTTCGGCAAGAGAATTAAAAGGTTTGTAGCGCATTAACGTGGGTTCCTCTTTCAAAAATACGATATATTTCCGCCATATTTAAGAAAAGTCCGCTATTTATAGTGTGCTTTTTACTCTCTGTATT
Source organism: Shewanella sp. 2_MG-2023 (assembly GCF_030548905.1). NCBI lineage: Bacteria > Pseudomonadati > Pseudomonadota > Gammaproteobacteria > Alteromonadales > Shewanellaceae > Shewanella > Shewanella sp. 2_MG-2023. The sequence goes on along the minus strand of NZ_JAUOSO010000002.1, from coordinate 73,448 downwards.
TGGACTAATTATCTGTTCTTTGGCATTCGTGGGCATACATCAACGTTTAGGTGTGGCCTTTATGCTAGTATCACAAGCTTGGGATTCAGCTTATAGCCTTTACTCACCTTATATAGTGGGTAGCACATGAGTTTTACTGGTGCAGTTAGCTAATCAACTATTAAGCAAAATGGAGTTGTCTTTTGTATTCGTGAAACCGGATATGCGAACATCATAATTTATGAGTTTTAAATCAAACAAATACAGCATTGAATCTACAGATTATCAAATCGGACAGGATAATGTGACTAAATTGGGCATGGATGTTCACAACACAGTTTTTACCGCTTCAGTCGGGCTCTCTCTTCTCTTCATCATCACCTTATTAGCACTTTCCCCAGCGGATGCCAAAGCTGCCATCGATTCAGTAAAAGGCGCAGTACTATCTAATTTCGATTTCCTTTTCATGTGGGGCGCAAACATAATGCTGCTGCTTGCAGTTGTTATTGCGTTTTCACCTTTAGGGAAAATTCGTTTAGGTGGTGATAAAGCCAAGGCTGATTATTCCTTGGTATCCTGGATAGCCATGTTATTTGCTGCTGGTATGGGCATAGGCTTGATCTTTTGGGGGGTGGCTGAGCCAACTGCATTTTATACCAACTGGTTTGGCACCCCGTTAAATGTTGACCCATTTACCCCTGAAGGACGTGAAGTGTCATTAGGGGCGACTGTTTTTCACTGGGGTTTTCATGCGTGGGCCATTTATGGCATGACTGCGCTTTGTCTTGCTTATTTTGTTTATAACAAAGGTCTGCCTTTATCGATGCGCTCGGTGTTCTATCCGTTACTAGGCGATAAGGTTTGGGGCAAAACAGGGGATGTCATTGATGTATTAACTGTGCTGGTGACTCTGTTTGGTTTAGCTACTTCGCTCGGTTTAGGCGGAACTCAAGCTGCAAGTGGTATCAGCCATGTGTTTGGCCTTGAAAATAATCTCTTTCTTCAGCAATTCATTATTATGTTGATCATGGGATTAGCCATAGTCTCTGTGCTTAGAGGGATGAATGGAGGTATAAAATTTTTAAGTAACCTTAATATGGTTATTGCCTTTGTCTTTATAATCTTCATTGCCGTGCTGAATTTCACAACGGTACTAGATTCAGTCGCTACCGCACTTACAGGTTACGTTAAAAATATCATTCCTTTGAGTCAATCTTCTGGTCGAGAAGATACCACATGGTTACATGGTTGGACCGTTTTCTACTGGGCCTGGTGGGTCGCTTATGCTCCTTTCTTTGGTATGTTCGTGGCACGTATATCTAAGGGGCGCACTATTCGTCAGTTCCTTTTATGTGTATTGATAATACCAACAGCGGTGACATCAGCGTGGATGTCTATTTTTGGCGGTATCGCAATTCAACAAGTGATTGATAAAGTGGGGCAGTTAGGTATAGATCAAGGTATTGCTGACGTATCTTTGAGTTTGTTCTACATGTTAGAAGCTTACCCACTCGGAAATATATTATCGCTTATCGCAATCGCACTAATTATTGTTTTCTTTGTGACGACATTAGATTCAGGTTCAATTGTGATTGATGGCATGACTGCAGGTGGTAAGTTAGAAGTGCCTGATCGACAGAAAGTGGTTTGGGTCTTTATTTCTGGTGCCATTGCTATGGTAATGCTGTGGATTGGTGGTACTCAATCAATTCAAGCTCTACAGTCGATAACAATTATTGCAGCGTTGCCATTTACTATTATCTTACTTTTAGCTTGCTTCAGTTTGATCAAAGGATTATTGACTGAAACTGATCGAAACAAGCACATCGATAATGTCAAAGAAGCAGCCTAAAACTGTCAAGCCTTTTGGTTTAAGTCTATTGGTTTAAGTCAATTGGGTTTGAGTAGATTTGGCTTGAGCTGTTTTTACTTGAGTAGATAGGTTTAAGTATAAGAACCAAATTAAATGACTTAGCGTTAATAAAACACATTTACTGGTTTTAACGTACGCCATGTGGTGTAAACCGTTAAAAAAACAGCATGGTGATGTTATGTTGAGCAAACGAGTCATTTAATTGAATTTATCACTTTACAGTGAACCCCGAGGACATTATTATTCTCGGCGTTCGGAGAGATGGCAGAGTGGTCGAATGCACCGGTCTTGAAAACCGGCATGGGTTTGTAGCCCATCTAGGGTTCAAATCCCTATCTCTCCGCCATATTTAAAGAAGCCCGTTACTGCAAAGTAACGGGCTTTTTGCTATGTGGAAATTGAGTGAATTCGGCAAGAGAATTAAAAGGTTTGTAGCGCATCAGTGTAGGGTTCAACTCCTTATCTCTCCGCCATATTTAAAGAAGCCCGTTACTGCAAAGTAACGGGCTTTTTGCTATCTAGATATTAATAAATAAAACAACATAGGTTTGTAGCGCATCAATTTAGGGTTCAAATCCCTATCTCTCCGCCATATTTAAGACGAAAGGCTCATCAGAAATGATGAGCCTTTTTTCGTTCTTGTGTATTTATAATTAAACATGGGTTTGTAGTTCATCAATGTAGGCTTCCTCTTTCATAAATACGCTATCTCTCCGTCATATTTAGAAAGCCCGCTATTTTATAGTGGGCTTTTTGCTTTGTTGAATATGAAGTTTCAATGAAAAGGTTTCTAGCGCATTAACATAGGGTTCCTCTTTCATAAATACGCTATCTCTTGGCCATATGTATAAAAGCGCGAATTTTTATGCTTAACCACTCAACATATCCAGTGGGCTAATGGTTCCTGCATAATGCTGGCCTAACACATGTGTATAAATCTGAGTTGTGTTGACGTCATTATGCCCTAACAACTCCTGAACGCTGCGGATATCCCTGCCAGATTGTAATAAGTGGGTCGCAAAGCTGTGCCTAAAGGTATGGCATGTCACGCGCTTAGTGATATCCGTTTTATGTACCGCTTTAGCGAGTGACTTACGTATGACACTATGATGTAAATGATGTCGGCAAAGCGTTCCCGTATAGGGATTATTGACGATAGTCGTAGAAGGAAATATGAACATCCATCCAATTTGTTTAAATGCACTTGGGTATTTTCGTTCCAATGCGTTGGGTAGGGATGGCCCCACACCGATAAGGTTGTCTTTCTGTTGAACACTGATCGCACTTTCAATAAATTCACTAAGTTTGTCGATGCATCTTTGGCTGAGAATGGTCTGTCTGTCTTTTCTACCTTTACCGTTTCGAATGGTGAGAGATTGATGCTCAATATCGATATCTTGTATTCGCAGACTCAAGCACTCAGAAATACGTAAGCCACTTCCGTATAGCATTGCAATGATAAGGTTATCGCGGCCTTTAAGTTGACTCAATACCTTTGCCACTTCTGTTGTCGATAATACGGTTGGAAGCTGCCTTTGTTTACTTGCGTAACGAAAGCCTAAATCACCTAACGGTTGTTTTAAGTGTTTTTGATAAAGGTAAACTAATGCATTGAGCGCCACTTTTTGTGTATTCACAGCGACATGACGGGAGTTTGCAAGATAGCTAAGGAACTGCGCGACTTCAATTGATCCCATCGTTTCCGGGTGTCGTTTATGTTGAAAGTTAATAAACGCCTTCATCCAATATAAATAGGCTTTTTCGGTTCTTATGCTGTACCCACGCATTCGCATATTTTCTTGAACTTTACTGAGAAACGGGCTTGTCATTTTTTGCATGCTAAATAACTCGATGACTGTGTTTATATACAGTATTATTTAATTTTGCCATTTTTCAAGTGATAAAATGATTGTTTTATGCGCGTTTATCCTTGTGATTTTTTAAATACTTACATATTATCAATCGCTTAATGTAATATTTTTTTAAATAATAGGCTTGAAAAGTGCGCATGCGCATTTATCAAGAAGTTTATTAGCTATAATGTTAGCTTTTACAATATTTTCAGGTAATTAGGTGTGCACGTTTTTACTGGTCTGATGAGGTAAATGCGCATGCGCACTATACAAATGTTCTTGACCTGCGGTAGACGATTTTTTTGTAAAAAGAAGTGATATTTTAGTCTAGCCGAGGGAGTAGATAGAACCAAACGTGATGGAAGAAACGCCTATTTTATGGTAGCTTGAAGGCACTTGCTAAGGCTCGTAAAGCGTAGCTTTTAAAGAGACCTGCAATTGACTTCAAGTAAAGAAGCGATGCTTCCCTCACGCCGCAGGGGGGCTTCAATTAAGCCCCAAGGGCATGGAATATGAACTCACGGATTGAGTAGCGACAACCTCCTCTCTGCGAAGTAAAGAACAACCCGTTACATGAGACCTACGGCTCATGAACTATGATCGTTAGCAACCATAAATTTAAGCCTAAAGTATAAGGATATACAATGTCTCAATTTAATGAGTTATGGAAAAACTTTCCAGAGAAAAGCCTAATAAGAGCAAGGTGTCAGAATAAGCAGCCGACCAGCTCTAGTCCATTTGGGAATTATTGCGCAATTAACTTGAGCGATGCCTTAATTAAGTCTGGTGTATCAACCGTCGGGGCCAAAGTCAAAAAATGCTGGGGACATGGAGGAATGAAACATATTCTTCTTGCTGAAGAGATGGCCGTTTGGCTTAATAAATCTAGCTTTAACTGGTTAAGTAAAGTTGAAAAAATCAGCCCAAGTTCATTTCAAGATGATCTTGATGGTAAAACAGGAATTATTTTCTTTAAAGACTATTGGCAACGTGGAAATGAATCTTTCCCGAATCGAAGTGGAGACCATATTGATCTGTGGAACAAAGATGAAATAACTAGTTCATCAATGTTTACAAGGGGGATTCTTGAGTTTCTTGGGCGCGTAAGTGATCTAAATGAATCCCGAGAAGTTTGGTTTTGGGAGGTTAAATAGATGCGAATAAAATCACTCTTAATTTATATAACTTTAGCTGTTGTCAATTTTATCGTTAACTTCACTATCTATAACTATTCATTTAATTCACAAGCGACCCCTTTTCTGCATGAAGAGCAGAGGGTTGATAGTGGTTTATTGATGTTAAAAACAACGTTTCCTGCATATGTTGTCTCGGCGATAATTATAACAATATTATTTTATTGTGCTGCAAAAACATTAAAACGTAAATCTTGAGTTAGAGCTAACAAGAACATAAATTATGATTTCGTAAGTTTGGCAATTTTTATTGCAAAAGGCGCAATAAAACTGCCAAGCTTACGCCACATATTATGTTGGCGTTATGAGTCAAAAGGGTTTTATATGTTGCCTATATTTGAATTAGGGTCAAAATTTGATCCGCAAATATTGGAAAGTTATGAGTTTACGGAAGCGCCCCATGAAAAAGTAAAAGGGGCTGTCGTATATACTCTGGAAGTTGGCACAGGCGATACATTGCTAACTGTCTATGAAGGTTTGCTTCACGAAGTGATTTATCAAAATCCGAGTTGGTTCCCGTGGACAAGAAAAAGAAAGTTGCGACACCTTTTTAATTCTTATTCAAGTAATTTGTCATGGGTAGAGTTTATGGATAATGGCTTCGGTAAAGTTTTTGATCGAGAAGACAAAGAGCTTTACGCACTTACTAGTCGTGCAATGGACTACACAACTTTTGGTACTGCATTTTGGCATACAAAAAAGCATTAAAAACTCATAACCAGTGCATCTTGTCGGACTTGGGCAAACTGTCACCTTTTTCGCGCTGCGCGGCAAAAAAAGGTGACAGTTCACCCAAGCCGCAAATGCAGGCGTTAGCTTTCATTCTGTTTATCGTTCACCGTAGGAAATTATGACTGAAGAAGTATTAGGATATTTAGATCACAATATACTGGACTCAATTCGTAAAGGTGATCCTTTTGATATCAGAGGGCTACTTGATAAAAACCAAATAACCCCGATTTATTCTAAGGAAAATCTGAAAGAGATAAAAAGGTCAGTAGGATCCGAAAATGAATTTTTATCAATTCTGAAAGAGTTAGGGGCGAAGTACATCGAACCGATTTACGAAAATAATTTACCTACTGGTAAGGCCCAGATTAATGATAGTGACGCTTTTTTCGTTTGGAGCTGGTTTATTGAAAATGAAGAACCAATGCCTGAATATGGTTACGGATTAAGCTCAATGCTAGAAAAATTTTATGGTGGAAGGCGTGATGAAACCTACGCGGAAATTTTCTCAAAGGGAGATGCCGAGCTAAAGAAAATAATGGATGATGCAATAGAAGAACTGGATTCCAATGAATATTTTACCGATGAAATGAAAGAGGCTATTAATGCTCTACCTGAAATGTTAGCAGTACAACATCAATACATCAGTGAAAAAATGGATATACTCGAGCAATCACCTGTTAAAGAATTTGAAAATGCAACAGGCTTGGGCGCAAAGGTATTAAAAAACATCAATCCACCACAAGTTGTCCAAAAAGTATTTGAAGCCGTTCAAAACTCTATGATTGGCGTTGAATTAGACATAGATATTTTCTTTGCTGTGAAGTATCAGCCTTTTGAAGCAAATTCAGACAGAAAAAAAACCTTATCCGAAAAAGTTAATGGGCTTTATCATCAGCTGAATTTCTTGGGGTATTATCGAGATAGTGATATGAAGAATACAAGAGGCTTTGTGCGTTCTTCTAGTGATATGACACACGCAGGAATAGCTTCTTTTTGTCACTTGCTATTGTGTCGTGACGAGGGGTTAGTAAAAAAAGCAGCTGCTGCTTATGAGTATGCAGGTGTTAGAACTCAGATTCTACACTTTCAAGCTAACAAGGCACTTAAACGGAACTAAAACAGTGGGTTACGTTTCGCTTCGCTACACATTTTAACCCACAATTTTAGTCCGCTTAGTGCGGCGTTCTTGACCTGCGGTAGACGATTTTTTAGTAAAAAGAAGTGATATTTTAGTCTAGCCGAGGGAGTAGATAGAACCAAACGCGATGGAAGAAACGCCTATTTTATGGTAGCTTGAAGGCACTTGCTAAGGCTCGTAAAGCGTAGCTTTTAAAGAGACCTGCAATTGACTTCAAGTAAAGAAGCGATGCTTCCCTCACGCCGCAGGGGGGCTTCAATTAAGCCCCAAGGGCATGGAATATGAACTCACGGATTGAGTAGCGACAACCTCCTCTCTGCGAAGTAAAGAACAACCCGTTACATGAGACCTACGGCTCATGAACTATGATCGTTAGGCTCCAGCGAGAATTTTTATATTACTTCGATAGTAAGGATATATAAGGCAGTGAAAACTATCTTCAGTATTTTGGATAAACGTGCACCAAAATCCATATTATTACTAGCACTGCTTGTGATATTGGCTATAAGCATTGCACACATTGTAATAGGTGAAACTATAGATGTTGGGCTGTTCTATATATTTTCAGTTCTACTCGTCAGCTGGTATGGGTCAAAGAAAGCTGGTATTTCGCTGGCTCTTCTTTCTGTAATTGTTTTGGTCGTTACTGAAGATTATTTTTCTCAGTTTTCAGTACCAATGTCAGAATTACTACTATTTTCAGTTCCATATGCACTCGTATTTTCGGGAGTAGCAATTATGACTACGAATTTCAGGAATGTATATCGAGTCGAAACGGAGGCAGCGGATACAGACTCTTTGACAGGAGCTCACAGCGTCAGAAGTTTTTATGTAGAGCTTGCGAATGAGTTGCTTCGTTCTCAGAGGTATGACCATGTGTTTTCATTGGTCTATTTAGATATAGATAATTTTAAGGGGATAAATGATTCACTCGGTCATTCCGTAGGTGATAAACTACTGATAGAGGTTGCAAACTGTTTGGTATTGTCGCTAAGAGCTACGGATATCGTGGCGAGATTAGGTGGTGACGAATATGCTTGTTTGCTACCTGAAACAAAGCAAGAAGAAGCGAAGTCTGCATTTCTTAAAGCAAAAAAGTTACTGAAAGATAGAATGAGAAAAAACAAATGGCCCGTGAGCTTTAGTGTTGGCTTGGTTACATTTGAGAACATTCCAGGGGATATAAAAGAGGCGATGGAAATTGCAGATAAGTTGATGTACTCGGTAAAGAACGAAAAAAAAGACAATATTGCTTACAAAGTTTGGCATACAAAAGCCTAACCAAGCCATCAAAGACGACGCTCGTGCCTCGCGCGTTTTATGGCGACGTTAGCCGTTTATCGTATCATCGAGTTTAAAATTTAATTACATAAATATAAGGAAATAAAATGAGAAAAGTTTTACTAATTAGTACCGTAATATTATTAATTTCAGCATGTTCAGAGACTAAAGATCCGTTACTTGCCGGATGCCTAAGTATTGGAATGGAAGAGCAAATGAAAGGAATGGAGGATAGTGACAGATATTCTGTTCAAAAGGGTGTTGAAATGGGATGTGATATGGTTATAAAAGAATGTGATAAATCGCCTAATGGTGAAATGTGTATAGCTTTTAAAAAGAAGTTTGAAGGTGAAAATTAATAAGGAGAAGCTTACTTGCCATCTATTAATGATATTGGCTTTAGTTTTTCTGATTGTTACTCGCTACATAATATATGTATCTATGCAAACAGAGTTTGGGACTAAAGCAGCGGGGGCAAATATTTCATATCTTCTTATTTGGGTGGTGGCATATTGGTTTGCGTTAACCTCAAATAAGATAGTAACTAATTCTATAGTTGGTTTTTTCGCAGTTGTTTTGTCTCCATGTATAATGTCACTTGTTGGGTATATCCTTCTAATTGTAATGTATATTATTAGGAAAAATAAACCTAATGAAGCGTATACAAACGGCTAACAGATAAGGATAGGCCGCGCGTAGCCGCGTCCTTATCCCAAGTGTTGAACAAGCCCGAGTGATACCTTTATAGTGTAAATATCGGCGTAAGATCTTACGCTTTTTCGATGTGTGCTGAGCAGTTACATTTTTTACTAGCCGCATCGATCCCTTAGCATCGCCAGCTAATTTCTTTACCTCAACATATCAATACCTTAGCACCTCCTGATACTTTTATTGTTCTGCATCTTAAGTGTTCACTTTCTAATTCCTCGGCTTAAACAGTGGCGTTAGGTGTGGTTGGTTTTTGCCTAAGAAAGCTTGTCAGTCGTGCATGCTTATTCCTATGCACCCCCATAAATATCATCGGTTGTCGGCAACAAGGGCAAGGTCGTATGGCTTGAGTTTTAGTGGTGTTTTCGAGCGGCGCAAACACGGTGCCAGCAACGGCTAGCATCAAGCGTATTCGTTGCCGCAGCCTGGCTGAACCTCCTCTGAGTAATCCACTCTCATTGTTAAGAGTCTCTCACTCGCCGTAAGCCTTTCGGCAGCACATGTTGCAGTACCAACCATAGAAATTCGACAGTAGGTAATGTACGTATTTCAGTGGTGTTGGTTTGGCTATTTTGCCCATGGTTTTCAAGATAGGCAAAACTAATTTGTCCGTCGATATTACTGACGATATTTTTATCGGGCAACACGCCGCGATAAAGGTATCGCGACAGGTACTTTAACGCTGGCAGTCCTTTACCCACATGTTGGCAGTCTTCCACCCACTTTTGGGGTATTGAGCTAGGGAGTTTTAGACTCAGTTTTGCCAGTTGCGCCAGCAGTCTTGCTCGCCACACTTTGGCCAGGTTAAAGGCGTTGAACAGGTATTTACCCTTGTGTTTTTTCCACTGTTTTTTCGCTTTATCGAAGCTACCCGCAGGGATAATGAAATGGATGTGAGGATGAAAGTCACGCCTTCGGTTATGGGTATGCAGCACGCCCGTAAAACCAATCTCACCACCGATTTGCTTTGAGTTTTTAGCGAAGTCTTTGAGCACGCTGGCGGCCACTGAGAACATGGCTTGATACATCATTTCAGGTTGGTGTTTAGTGACGCTTCGTAGTTCATAAGGCAAGGTGAACGTCACCATGTAATACTCCACGGGCAGGAGTTTAGCTTGCTGTTTGTTGAGCCAGTCTGTCGTGGTGTTGTGCTGGCATTGCGGGCAACTGCGATGACCACATGACAACGGGAAATCAGCAGTATGCGTGCAGCTTCGGCATGCCCAATGGCTGGTTCGCTCAGTGTTACTGCGACAATTAAGCATGGCGAAAATCGCTTGGCGCATGGATGATGTAATGTGACCATTATAAGCCTGATTAAAGTCATCAAGGTGGTCGCGTAAAAGTTCAATGAACATCATAAATCGCACTCCCATTTGAGCACCAAATTATCAGTCAGCTGGTTAACGGATAGGGCGGTATTTTTGCGAGTGATAGTGGTGAGGCGGGTATAGCGGGCGGTGGTATTAAGGCTGTTGTGACCGAGCAGGCTTTGCACTGAGCGCAAATCTAGCCCTTGTTCTAACAAATGGGTGGCGTAGCTGTGGCGTAAATTATGTGGGCTAATGGATTTGTGAATATTGCACTCACGAATAACCCGCTTGAGTGCTTTTTGAATGCCGCCTTTATCTATCAATGAATCAGGCTGGCTATCTTTACCAGGAAAAATCAGTCGAGGATGGCGATGAGTTTACCAGTAATATCGCAGTGCTAATCAGGTCCGTTTGGGCAGCGGAACTAACCTGTCTTTACCGCCTTTAGCGTTACGAATGTGCACTTGCATCATCTGTGAATCGATATCACCAACCTGCAGTGAAATAGCCTCACCGAGGCGCAACCCCAAACTGTATAAGGCGAGAAAACACACTTGATATCGCAGCTTATGGGTAAGGCTAATGACGATAGAAACTTCAGCAGGGGTAAGAATATCAGGCAGTCTTTGGACTTGTGGTGGCTTAACAATATTAAGCCACTCCCAGTGTTGATTAAGCACATGTCGATAGAAAAACTGTAGCCCATTACGGTCGAGTTTCACGGTGCTCCATGAATGTGAATCAATCAAACTGGAAAAGTAGCGCTTTAGGTCATTAGTTGAAAGGTTATCAGGACAAGTGTCGAAATAAGCACTAATACGCCTAACGGCGCGGCTGTAGGCATCGATGGTCGCAGGCCGCTTGCCTTGCAGTGTTAAGTTGGTAAGATGTTGTTCATAAAGAAAATCAAAGCGTTGTTGCTCGTGAGTGTTCATAGTGATACTCCTAGATAACTGCCAAGGTAGGCAGGGTCTAGTAAGTATTTAAGATGGGAGAATAAAGGTGAGCTTTTATCTTTTCTGCCGCAGAGCGGCTTCGTTCAACAAGAAAATCAACAAGGACACGTAACAGTTGGCTACGCTTCTCTACACAATTTTAGCCAACCATTACTTAGCTTGTTATTTGGGCGTTATGTGTACAAGGAGTTTTCATGGGTAGCATACATAGTTACTATTTAGTTGGGTTCATGCTTTTATCAGCAATGTTAAATGCGTTCATAGAGCATGAGGAAGTCGGAATAAAGTTACTTTGCTTACTTTTATTATTCACGACTTTCGTCTTTGCTTCTCTATTTCATTCTTTAATGGTTAAAGTTGCAAAAGAGAAAACAGCAAATGTCGAGTAAGGTAGACATACAAGCTGTTTAACCAGAAAAAATATAGTTGGTTTTTTCGTTCCTCAACATTTTAGCCAACAATATTTTGCTCATAAAACAGTGGCGTTATGTGTTGAGGATGATTCGCAGTAAATTCAAGGATGAGGAGCCCGAAATGAGAGTTAATAAATTTAATCAAGCCAAACTAGGTGCTTTAACCATCTGCTTAGGTGTTTCACTTGGTATGTCTATTTTCGTTGGAAGTACATCACCTTACATTGGATCAATGCTCGGTATAATTACTGTCGGTGTTTTCGTAATGATTGTCTCAGGAAAGTGGGGCACAAAAAGCACATAACCAGTTAATATTTAAAGCTTATATATTGACGAATTTCTCAGGCTTTATACTTTATCTCTCCATCGTTTATCTCTCCAAGCTTTATCTCTCTGCCATTTATAAAAAGCTGGTCATTAAAAAAGAATAACGAGTGCGATAGACACTTATTGAATTCCAATAAAAAAAGCCAGCATATCGTTTAACGAAATATGCTGGCTGTTTGTATTGTACCTGTTAGTTGGTTTTCTCTGGTTGGTATTGTTCAAACCACCATAAGATATGGGCAACTTTTGACATTAAGTTACTTGGTCGTTTGTATATACCATGGGGCGCATCTGGGATCCTGACCATAGCGGTATCAATATTGCGTAATTTAAGGGCTTGATAAAATTGCTCAGTTTCAGCAATAGGGGTACGTTGATCCGCTTCTCCCGTTAATAGCATGGTAGGTGTTGTGACATTACCTACATAACTGATTGGTGATAACTTCATATAATGCTCGCTATCTTCCCAAGGCATTTTCTCAAACCAGTTCTTAATTACGAAGGGATAAATATCTGTCGTTAGCACAAAGCTATACCAATTGATCACAGGTTTGGCGACTACGGCTGCTGCAAATCTATCTGTATGGCCGACAATCCAAGCTGTCAGTACGCCGCCGCCTGATCCACCGGTGACAAATAATGCCTCTTCGTTAATTGCTTCTTTGGCAATAACACCATCGACTACCGACATTAAATCATCATAATCTTGGCTAGGGTAATTGTTATAAATGGTTTGTGCGAACTCTTTACCGTAACTGTCGCTTCCACGTGGGTTAGCATAGACAACGACATAACCACTGGCTGCCATTAATTGTACTTCTGCAGAGAAATGAGGGCCGTAGTTCGTTACTGGACCACCATGAATCTCTAAAATTAGCGGGAAGGTTTTGCCTGCTTTTTTATCCGCTTCATAACCTGGTGGATAGGCTACCCATGCTTGAATATCTCTATCATCAAAAGAGGATTTCACGTTCAACTCTTTTATTGAAGCTAAGGTTTTATAACTCAACGCATCATTATTTAAATCGGTAAGTTGGTTAGTTCTTCCTTTACGGGTAATGGCAATATCTGCGGGACGTTGAGGGTCTGAATAGGTAAATGCGATAGTGCCATCTTCAGCGACATCGAATTGGCTGCCCGTGTAAGGTCGACCAAATGAAAGGCCACCAAGGTTTTTAGCGGCAATTTCACGCTTACCTTTTAATGACTGATACGCCACATAAGTTTCACCTTTATCATGATAACTCATGTATATGGCTTTACTGTTATCAGCCCATTTTATGCTGTTAATCGAGCGATCTAAGTCGGCAGTGATAGAACGTTTATTACTACCATTAATATCCATGATAAACAGTTCAGTATTTTCATAGTTTTTGAAGTTTTGATCGTAGCCTAAGTACGCAATCATTTTGCCATTAGGTGACACGATAGGGGAGTTATCTGGTCCGACTCGATCAGTAAGTTGGGTGACTTGTTGATCATTAATATTAACGGCGTAGATATTGGTGTCTGTCCATTCTAAATCTTTCTCTGCGCGCTTATTGCTCGAGTAAATGAGCTGCTTACCATCTTTAGTCCAACTGATATTACTACGATGATCAAATTTCTCGTGGGTGACTTGTCTTGCTGCGCCGCCATTTGAGGACATCACAAAAATCTGACTATTACCTGCTTGGCTAAAACCTGCGCCATCAAAACGATAATACATGTCATCAATATAAACGGCAGGTTTTGCCCATTGGGCATTTTGTGGCTTACCAGGCAGTGAAACAACAGATTTAGGTTTACTGTTTACGAAGCGATTAAATGCGATGTACTTGCTGTCTGGTGACCAACTTAAATTAGATGGAGATTGGCTAAAGTGACTCATTTGGCTGCTTTCACCGGTTTCTAGCCATTTCATATGGATTTGAGCTGAGCCACTGGCTGTTGAGATATAAGCTAGTTTACTGTTGTCAGGTGATAGGCTTGGTGAGAAATCAACATGCAGGCCATTGGTAACAGGGGTAAGGCGCTTGTTTTTATCGACTTTCCAAATGTTACCTAGCTTTTTATCCGTCTGAATATCCATGTAATTACGTACAAAATACACTTCATCGCCTTCAGCGGTAATGGCTAAACCAGATGCATATTCTAAAGAAAACACATCTTCGAGCTGCAGCGTATTATGGACTTGGCTGTTATCGACATCATTTTGAGCATATGCCATTGTCGATGTTATAGCCGCAACGAGTGGCGATATCATGCATACCAGATAAATACCTTTGTTCATGAGTAATCCTTGACCTTAAATTGAACGATGAATATTTGTTATTAGTAACCCTAACTGAGTTATTGGAGATGAGTCAGCTAGAGAATTATTGATATTTATTGAATAAATTACCATAAGCTTAATAAAACACAAAGTTATGTGAATTGATATTTACATTAATCAAAGCTTAGGTATATTAATGAACAAGATTAATAACAATAAGCTGTAATGCCATGACTTTATTTCCATTTTCAACAAAACATAGAATAACTGAGTTCAAATCGTTCATCTCTACTACAGATTCAAACTCTAACAATATCCAAATCCTTAAGAATGATAAAAAAGCCTTTTCGCTTAGCGCGTTGGTTTTTGGTTGTTTAATGTCTCACTCGGTAATGGCTGATACAAAAGTCATTCATGCAGGTGAGTTGCTTGCTGTACCAGGTAAGGCCCCTTTAACAAAGCAAACTGTGGTCATTAAAGATGGTGACATCATTGCGGTTAAAAAAGGTTTCGTTGAGGTAAATAAAATTTCAGCTGATGCCACCTTGATAGATTTATCAGATAAGTTTGTTATGCCGGGCTTGATGGACATGCATGTTCATTTACAAATGGAGTTAGGACCGAATAATGTGTCAGATACTGTAAAACTATCTGATGCCGATGTCGCAATGAAAAGCGTTCACTATGCCAAAACCACCTTATTGTCTGGGTTTACTACAGTACGTGATTTATTAAGTGAGCCAGAGCAAATGTATGCACTGCGCGATGGTGTAGAAAAGGGCTGGATTGAAGGCCCACGTATTATTGCCGCGGCGGGTGTCACTATAACAGGTGGCCATTTAGATGCTGATGGCATGGCACCTGATATTTTAGCGATGAAATCCCCTAAAACGATTTGTGATGGCCCATATGAATGTCGAAAGGCGACGCGTGAAGCCATAAAATATGGTGCGGATGCCATTAAAGTGGCCTCAACTGGTGGGGTATTATCAGATACCGATACTGGTACTGGTCAGCAAATGACTGATTTAGAATTAAAAGAAATTGTAGAAACGGCTCACGGTTTAGGGCGTAAAGTGGCAAGCCATGCTCATGCAACAGCAGGCATTAATGCAGCGCTTCGTGCTGGCGTAGATAGTGTTGAGCACGGCAGCTATGCCGATAAAGAAACCATTAAACTGTTTAAACAAACGGGTGCTTATTTGGTTCCTACTTTGCTAGCTGGTGCAACGGTTGTTGAGATGGCTGAAACGTCAGATTTTATGTCTACACCTATTAAAGCCAAAGCCATTAGGGTTGGACCTGACATGCTAGCTAACTTTGAAAAATCATATAAAGCGGGAGTCAAAATCGCTTTTGGTACAGACAGTGGCGTTTCTAAGCACGGAATAAACGCTCAAGAAGCAGTATTGATGCATCAAGCGGGAATGCCAACCAGTGACATTTTAAAATCAGCGACTGTAAATGCTGCAGACCTTATTGATATGTCAGATAAGCTTGGCACTATTGAAGTAGGTAAGTATGCCGACATTATCGCAATTGATACCAGTCCACTTGATAATATTGAAGCCTTATTAGATATTGGTTTTGTGATGAAAGATGGTGTGGTGTATAAGCAGCAGTAATCATTATCTTTGGTTCAATTGATAGCAAAAGTGATTGAATAAACAATTCATACATCATTTAATAAAAAAGGAGCTTAGGCTCCTTTCTTATTAGCATATTTTATTAATCTTAATTTAAATCATTCTTCTAACTAAGCGTGGTAACGTAAAGCTAGTTCGAACTCACAAGGAAGGGACATGGTAAATTTAACTGAGGTCAATGGTGTTGAGGTTATGCCTAAGCATAGAGCCAGTTGTCATTGTGGTTTAGTGGTCATGGAGCTTTCTTTACCAAAAGGAATACAGGATGTTAGGCGCTGTGATTGTAGTATGTGTCGCCGCCGAGGTGCTATTGTTGCATCAATCAATTTAGATGATATTCAGTTTATTCAAGGTGAACACGAGTTAAGCGTCTATCAATTTAATACCAAAACAGCTAAACATTATTTTTGCCGTCATTGCGGTATTTATACCCATCATCAACGACGCTCAAACCCGAATCAATTCGGCTTTAATGTGGCTTGCTTAGCAGGTATTAATCCGCTGAAAATTGATCAAGTAAAACTATATGATGGCGTGAACCATCCAGCTGACCGTTAGGTCCAGTACAGGACGTGTTAATTCGGTTTATTAGGGAAAAAATATGAAGACCATCGGTTTGTTAGGCGGGATGAGCTGGGAGTCCACTTCTAGCTATTATAAAGCGATCAATGAAGGCGTTAATCAGCAATTGGGTGGTCTGCATTCCGCTAAAATTAGCTTGTTTAGTGTTGATTTCGATGAAATTGAAAAGCTGCAACATCAAGGTAACTGGCAGCAAACAGCAAATACCTTGTCTGAAGCTGCTAAAAAAGTAGAACTGGCTGGCGCAGATTTTATGTTGATATGTACTAACACCATGCATAAAGTCTATGACGATATCGACGCCGCCATTAATGTCCCCATTTTACATATCGCAGATGCAACCGCAGACCGACTTAAGCTTGATAATATTGACACCGTTGGCTTACTTGGAACAGGCTTTACTATGAAGCAAGATTTTTACAAAGGACGCTTAAAGTCCTTGCATGGTATTGATGTTATCGTCCCTCATGATGCACAGCAAAAAGTTGTTCATGACATAATTTATCAGGAACTATGTCTAGGGGAGTTTAAGCCATCTTCTAAAGACAGTTATCTGCAAATTGTCGAGGATTTATTCTCTCGAGGGGCTCAAGCAGTCATCTTAGGTTGTACTGAAATTGCTTTACTGATTAATCAATCTGATACAGAAATACCACTCTATGATACAACAAGCATTCATGCAGCTGCTGCAGTGAGTCGATGTTTGAGTAAATAAGTTAGTAAATAGTCCTTGACGCTAAGCGAATCACAAACTTAAAACGGACATGATAACAATAATCAAGCAACACTAACTTAGGTTGATGTTCATGGGTAAAGAATTGGCTAAGTAAATTGTTAATCTAGTTCACTTGCGTTGATTTAATATAAACGATCTTCACTGGTTACAATCACTCCAAGCATCTTGGATGCTTCATATGCTGTTAATTAATAAAGCAAATACCTTTCATTACTGGCTGCAAATAATCTCACATCATGTTTTTTACTAAATACATTTCAATGTTAATTGTTGACAATAAGTTGCAGTTGTTACAGTTTATACCTACGAATTTTTAAATTATCCATTGATTACTCAATTTTAGAATAATGAGCATCAGACCTTATTGGTGATATTTAGATGCTTATTTTTGATGTTTGTCCTTATCGCTTGTTATGGCAAGTGAATGAGGAATGGGGTTATCAGTGAAAGTGAAATGCTAAAGTAGGATAAGGAGATTGTGAAATGAGTGGAGTGACCCAATTGCTACCTAAATCGATGATAGCGTTACTGGTTAGTGCTGTTATTGGTGGCTGTTCAGTGGATAAGGAACCCGATTCACATATCACAAGTTCTGATACTGCTATTATTAAAGAGTCTAGCACTAAAGAAACTAACTCAATAGCACAGCAAAATAGTAAGGCGAGCTCTGTAAAGAATTCGTTTTCGGATAGTGTACTAGCATCGATAAAGCTTAAGAATGCCGTTGCTTCTACCAAAATAATTGATGGTAAATCACAGTTAGATATCAAACTAAAATCAAAAAATAATCATAATGCTGGTTTTTCATTTAAACCAAATACCCCTTGGGATTGGAGTGAGCAAGAACAATTTGCTTTTGCACTAAATTTAACTAATCCATTACCTCGCTCGACTCATATATATGTAAGCGTAACCGACAGTGAAGGAAAAGGTCATCACCGTAGTTTCGTGTTACCAGCCAATAGTCACGATACCTATTATATGGAGTTACGAGGTCCAGACCTTAATGTTGAAACTGGATTACGTGCTAATCCTACTCAATGGGATTCAACGTATACCCCAATCATTTGGCGTCATGGTGTGAAAAATATTGATCTAAGTTCAGTTGCCCAAATTGAATTTAGTGTTCATGGTGTTCCTGAAGATAAACAAATTCTTGTTGATGATATTCGGTTAATAGATCCAAATAAGGTCAATCAAAATTATCTCGCTAACCTCGTTGATAAGTTTGGCCAAAATACCTCTCTAGATTTTGTCAATAAAGTCAGCTCCCCTGAAGAGTTAGTGTCTATATCGAATCAAGAACAAGCGAAATTATCTCATGTGCCACCAGCAGGGCGTTCAAAGTTTAATGGTTGGAAAGACGGCCCTAAACTTAAAGCGACTGGCTATTTTAGAGTTGAGAAATATCAAGATAAATGGAGCCTTGTTGATCCTGAGGGGTATTTGTTTTTTTCTACGGGTATAGCCAATATCAGAATGGCTAATACCTCTACTATTACTGGTTATGATTTTGACAGTCAGTATATTACACCCCGCTCAAAAGGTGACTTTACGCCAGAAGATTCAATAGGGCTTAACAGAGCACCTAAAGCGGCTTGGTCGTCTCGTTACGTCAGCTCAGAATTACGCGCAAAAATGTTCACATGGTTACCTGAATATGGTGAGCCCATGTCTTCTCATTTTGGTTATCGACGCGAAGTACATACTGGCGCAGTTGATAAAGGCGAAACTTTTAGTTTTTACCAAGCGAATTTGGCTAGAAAATATCAGACAGATGATACTAATGAAATAATGGAAAAGTGGCGAAATACCACAATCGACCGGATGTTAACGTGGGGATTCACCTCATTTGGGAACTGGGTTGATGCCAGCTTTTATCAAGCGGATAGAATTCCATATTTTGCCAATGGTTGGATTATCGGCGATTTTAAAACGGTGAGTAGTGGTAATGACTACTGGAGCCCATTACCCGATCCTTTCGACCCTGTATTTAAACAAAGAGCATTGTTCACTGCTAAGCAAATTGCTGCAGAAGTACAAAACAACCCTTGGTGTGTAGGGGTGTTTATTGATAATGAAAAAAGTTGGGGTGTAGAAGGTGATGTACAAAGTCACTACGGCATTGCGATCAATACCTTGAATCGTGATGCGAGTGAAAGCCCTACAAAAGCCGAGTTCGTTAAAATACTAAAAAATCAATATGCCAATATAGATGAGCTAAATAGCCAATGGGGCACAGCAATAGACTCATGGGACAGCTTATCAAAAGGTGTTGTTATATCAGACTTTAATGATGCCGTAGTGAAAGATTTAAGCACGCTTTTAGAACATTATGCCAGTGAATATTTTGCCGTCGTTAGCGGCGCTGTAAAACAATATCTTCCTAATCATATGTATCTTGGTGCCAGGTTTGCGAACTGGGGGATGACACCCGAAGTGAGAAGTGCGGCGGCCAAGTACGCAGATGTCATGAGTTATAACTATTACAAAGAGTCGATTAATGATTCATTTTGGGCATTTCTTGAAGACATCGACAAGCCAAGCATTATTGGTGAGTTTCATAACGGGGCTTTAGATTCTGGCTTAATTAACCCTGGACTAATTCATGCTGAATCGCAACAGGATCGCGGCCTTAAATACCAAGATTACATGTTAAGTGTGATTGATAATCCTTACTTTGTTGGAGCTCATTGGTTTCAATATATTGACTCTCCGTTAACAGGACGAGCTTATGATGGCGAAAATTATAATGTTGGCTTTGTCAGTGTGACAGATATTCCATACCAACCGCTGGTGGATGCCGCAGCAGAAGTGAATAAGCAAATTTACACGAGACGTTATGATGCTAAATCACAGTAATGTAAAGCTTTATCGACTAATCGTACGCTGGGTTGAGAGTCCAATGGCTCAAGTGGGTAAACATCAAGCTATTCAAAAGGCTGAATGTATAGTTAGAGCTGTTATCAAGCGTCAGCATCAGTCTGACGTTCAATCTAGTAACAGCAAAAAAACTGTTGATAGCTATAAGAAACTTGCTGCTTTTCTGATATTTAGTGTTTCATTATTATCGGTTAATGCTTATGCGTTAATTGATGATGTTCCTGTACTCCAATCAGAAAAATTTGATTTAGGTCTTAGTCAAGATGATGAATCCGTCAGTCATGCAAGAGTTGATGCAGGTGTTAAGGGAAATGTTGATACAAGAGTGGAGATAAAAGAAGATGTCACTCGCTATGGGGTTTATGAAATATTCGATCAAAGTGCTTTGGCTATATTGGATGTTAATAAACCCATTGAGCAACTTGCTACAGGCTTTGAATGGGCGGAAGGGCCGGTTTGGGTTAAGCAAGGTGAATACCTGTTGTTTTCAGATATACCTGCTAACAAAGTGTTTAAATACGACCCCAAGCATGGTTTGAGTATTTATCTGTCTAATAGCGGTTATTCCAATGGGCTCGTTCTTGGGGCAAATTCAAGTTTTCGCTCAAATTCTGATCCTATTAACTCAACTGCTGTCAACTCTACTGCTGTAAAATCAAAGCTCGATAGGTTGGTATTACTGCAATCTCGCTCACGTCAGATTGCTGTGATGAATACGCAATTGAATGACCCTCAAAGTGATTATCGTATTCTGGTGTCGCAATATGAGGGGAAACGCCTTAATAGTCCCAATGATGGCGTGCTCACAAGTTTTGGAGATATATTTTTTACCGATCCACCTTATGGTTTACCTCAACAGCTAGATGATCCTAACAAGGAATTAGCATTTCAAGGTGTATATCAGTTAACTGTTGGCAATGAACTGAGGTTGATTGACGATGCAATTAAATTGCCAAATGGCATTGCGCTGTCTCCTGACGAAAATACCTTGTATGTAGCGGCATCTGATCCTGATAGGCCAGCGTGGTATCAATATTCGTTAAATGTCGAAAAGCCTGTAAATCATAAAAGGGTCTTATATGAAGTTGCTGATTTAGACCCCGAACATAAAGGCTTACCTGATGGATTAAAAGTTCATCCTTCAGGGGTGATATTTGCCACTGGACCACAAGGCATTTGGCTATTTAATCCACAGGGAAAACTTTTAGCCAAAATCCATTTAGACAGCATTGCCGCGAACTTAGCCTTTAATACAGATTTTTCCACAGTTTACGTTACGGCTCATCATCAGTTATTAGCTTTTGATATCCAATAGCGTAACAAATAAAGCAATCACTTTGGCGTTAACAATAGCAATGACTATGCATTTGATTATGCATTTTTTTAGCACTGACCATGGGCTAAATGTTAAGTAATGCCTTGATAATTATAAAGGGAGTTTTAAATGAGACAGTATTCAATTCTATTTTGGGGTCTGATTTATTTGCTGCAAGGTTGTAGTCAGTCAAACACAGAGAATGAAATTAGCAGTAGTAAACAAAACAGTTTTCAACAAATTAATCCTCAAGAAAAAAGCACTTCAAAAGTGGAGAACGATCCGTTTAAAAATGAAGTTAAGTTAGCTAACTTAATTGATTTTGAGGATGACAAAAATCAACAATGGTTAACTCAAGACGGAAGTGAATATAAGGTTATTCAATCAAAAGATTCTGGCAATTTGAATCATCATTTGAGCATCGATTTCTCTAACAAAGCGAATATTTCTTCGCTTACTATCACCCCTGAACAGCCTTGGGATTTTTCAACTGAATCTGATTTTAATTTAGCGTTTGATGTACAAAATAAAGATGGAGTATCTATCCAGTTATACCTCAATGTTATTAACACTCAGGGACAATATCAGAGCCGTTCAATTAGTTTAGCATCAGGTTATAACGGCACGGTATATATCCCACTTGATGGCATCGAGGCTGAAACAGATATGGGGCTTTGGGGGGATGTTAGGCCTTGGAAAACCCAAGATGATTTAATGATTTGGCGCTCTTGGCGTCAATCGGGTGAAAAATTTGATCAAATTGCGAGCCTTAAGTTCTTTACTATCGGTATTTTAGAACCTAAATCTGTTGAAATCGATAATATTAGACTGCGAAAAAACCCACCTTCTGATAAAGAATGGATGGTTAATGTTGTCGATAAGTTTGGCCAAAATGCCAAAGTCAAAACACCTCTAACAGTAGAAACAGAGCAAGCACTGGTAGATATTGCAGCAAAGGAGCTCGCAACACTTAATGCTTCTACTGGAATGGCATCGCGTTCTAAATATGGTGGTTATACTGAAGGATCAAAGTTAACCGCCACAGGCTATTTTAGAACAGAGAAGGTTAATGGTAAGTGGTGGATGGTAGATCCTGAAGGCAATATCTTCTTTTCCCATGGGCCGGCGAATGTCCGTATGGCCAATATGACGACTTTAACGGGTGTCGATTATGATGATCCCACTATTCGGGTTAGACACAATGACGAAATCACGCCTGAAGATTCAATGGGAATCGTTAAGGTGAGTGATGAAGTTAAAGCAAAGCGTTATGTTATTTCGCCCACTCGTCACCAAATGTTTGAGTGGTTACCTGAATATTCAGACCCATTAGCTAAACATTACAGTTATCGTCGAACGACCCATAAAGGTCCCATTCCTCATGGAGAAACTTATAGCTTTTATCGCGCTAACCTTGAGCGTCGTTATGGCGAGTTAACTCCTGAGACTGACTACATTAAGCAATGGCACAAAGTGACTGCACAGCGCATGCAAGATTGGGGTTTTACATCTTTTGGTAATTGGGTAGATCCTGCTTTTTATCAATCAGAACAAGTACCGTATTTTGCCAATGGTTGGATCATTGGTGACTTTAAAACCCTATCTGGTGAAACAAACCATTGGGGGTTAATGCCAGATCCATTTGATCCTGTCTTTGCACAGCGAGCAAAAATTACGATAGATGCGATAGCCAATAATATTCAGTCATCACCTTGGTGTGTAGGGATATTTATTGATAATGAAAAAAGCTGGGGTGAAAGAACCGGCTCAGTTGCTGCAAGGTACGGTGTGATCTTAGATGCAATATCAAAAAACAGTCAAGATAGCCCGGCGAAAAATGCATTTATGCAACGTATCCAAACGCAGTACAAAACCGTTGAGGCACTAAATACGGCTTGGGAAATTAAACTTAGCAGTTGGCAAGAGTTTGCTGATGGCTTGGTGTTTGAAAGCTATAACGATCAAGTTATAAGTGATTTATCGATGTTATTAAAATTGTTAGGCGAGCAATATTTCACTGTGGTGCACGATACATTAGCTCAAGCTCTGCCAAATCACTTGTATATGGGCGCGCGGATGGCAAATTGGGGGATGCCTGATGAAATTATTAAGGCATCACTTAAGTATTCAGATGTGTTGAGCTTTAATATCTATGAAGAGGGAATGCAAACCGATTACTGGCAATTCTTAGAAGAAGTTGATTTACCCGTAGTAGTGGGTGAGTTCCATATCGGTACAGCAACTGATTCGGGCTTATATAACCCAGGTATCGTTCATGCGGCGAACCAAGAAGATAGAGCCAGAATGTATACCGATTATATGCAAAGCGTGCTTGAGAAACCTTACATGGTTGGAGCACATTGGTTTCAATATATTGATGAACCAATTTCAGGGCGTGCATTTGATGGTGAAAATGCCAACATAGGCTTTGTAACTATTACAGACGTTCCTTATCCTGAAATGATAAAAGCAGTAAAACAAGTGACTTCTACTATGTATCAGCAGCGTTATGAACAGTAACTCCGAACATAACGTTAACCTTATTTAATATAATTACTGTTACTTTGATGTTGTTTCGTACCTCTTATTCATTCATCTTTATACACATAATGGATAAGGGGTTAACGGAATAATGTATAAAGCGCTCATTTTTTTAGCTGTGTCGTTTAGCAGTTTTATAGGCTGGATTATTTACCAAGCCAATACGGGTGGAAGTAATGTCTTTTTCGATTTAGTTCGCACTATTCCCTATGGTGATAAAATTGGCCATTTTTGCTTATTTGGTTTGTTGACAACAATGGGATTACTGGCCAGTCGTTTAGCACACTTTAGCTTCAGAAATATTCGCATTTACTATGCTGTTCTAGTCGTCAGTATCTTTGTGTTAGTCGAAGAAATAAGCCAAGCGTTTATTAGTACGAGGACATTTGATTTAAGCGATCTCCTAGCCGATGCTTTGGGTATTACACTATGCTCATTTATCACGATTAAGTTGTTTACACGTTATTCCTATTCTTAATCTTCTAAGGATGAATAAAAAGCGTTGTAAATGGTGTTTTGTAGTTTGTTTTAGCAATTAAATATATAATTCAATATTTTAATGAGTGATTTTATTTCATCTCAATTAGCTAGTTGTGATTTGGCTGAAGACGTATTATTAATAATGCTGAAAACCTAAACCTAAACGGATGTTTAAAAACAGTTGTAAATTAGAAGTAACATTGGAACTATTTATGAGCGGCTTGTTTGTTATTATCATATTAATTTCGTCTTTCACTGTCCATGCTGAGCAAATCAAACCGTTCACTTCAGATGGATGTAGTGTATTTCCTGATGGAACCTTTAGCCAAAATGAATTGTGGTTATCATGCTGTACTGCTCATGATTACGACTATTGGCAAGGCGGCACTTTTAAGCAACGTCTTGAATCGGACAGACGATTAAAACAGTGTGTAGCAAAAGTGGGTGAGCCTCATATTGCCAATATAATGTTGGCAGGAGTTCGAGTCGGTGGCAGTCCATATTTTCCCACAACTTATCGATGGGGGTATGGCTGGCCTTATCCGAGAGGGTATAAAGCGTTAACCGATAGTGAAATAAGCAAAATAGAGATAATTATTAAGGAAGATAATGACAATTGATTATTCAAAATACTCATTGGAAGAGTTATTAGACGTTAAAGAAAATATTAATGCAGCTAAGTACCCACAACGATATCAAGATCTATTAGCAGAAATAGACAATCGGGCTAATAGCCCTGAAGAACAGTTATTAGAACAAAAGCAAGTTCAATCTGAAAATGAATTAGAGGACGCATATAATTCAAACTATGGATATAGACTTGAATACTTTGAGTTTGAAGCTAGAGGTGATGAATATAAAAGAGCTTTATTCTTACTGGCTTTTCTTCTGATTAATATCGTTTTTCTGTGCTGGGCTGTACCTAAATATCATGTGGCTCCATTATCTGAAGTCCACGAGTTTCGAACCTTAGTAGACAAAGTGAAGTGTAAAACAGAAACAGTTTACGACGAGGAGTTAGATAAAACTACTCGTTATTATGATCTTTATCTTCAGTCATACCCTGAAACATTTGCTGCGCTTGGTATTAGTCGAGCATTATGTCAAAAAATAGCAAAGACAATATCTGTTTCAATAAATGAGGCTGAAGCTCAAGAGCAAACAGAAATATCCCTATGGCATGAGCAAGGCCTGGTATACCAAATTGCGCACAAAAATCGTATTGTTTTACCTTATACCTATATGAAATCAAAAATTTATAATTTTCAAACGACTAGTTTCAAAATGAATTGGTTTTTATTAATTGGAATTTGGATTATATGCTTTCCTTCATTCATTAATGCTATTTTTCCAGGTACTTTTGTGAAAAATAAAAGCATCAATGTGTAAACCATGTTCTTAAGATAGTGTAAAAGGAATTTCTGTGCCTGACACGTTTGTGTTGAGATGATTAGCCGCAGTTCAAGGTAAACTAATTGGCCAAAAATACAGGTTAGTGTTAGTTTAATTTGTGTTCAATTTCTTAGTAAGCTGTTGAGTTGTCGATTTATTGAGAAAACCAATTTCAAGCTAAATAAGGATATATTATGCTTAAGACATTGATGAGTACTGCTGTCATCGCGTTAGTATTGACAGGTTGCTCTACCGCAAATAAACAAGCTGCGCCGGCTCCACAGATATCCCCTCAAGCTCAAATCAACTTTGAAACCTACACAGCTGAAGAGTTTTATAAAACGACCAGTGTGTTTGGCTCATCTATTAATCATTCCGGAAGTGCGGTTTTGGTAAGTAATGATGATTCAGGCATCTTCAACGCATACAAAGTGCCAGTAGATGGCTCCAAAACAACTCAATTAACGTTTTCTACAGAAGAATCAATTTTTGTTGAATCTTGGTTCCCTAAAGATGATCGCTTTCTTTATAGTGCTGACAAAGGGGGAGATGAATTAAACCATCTATTTGTTAAAGACCTCGAAGGCAATGAAGTAGATTTAACTCCAGGTGAAGGCTTGAAGGCCATGATGTTGTCATGGCATGAAGATGATGATTCGTTTTTTGTTATGACCAATGAGCGTGATGCTAAATATTTTGACGTTTATCAATACAGTACTGCAGACTATAGTCGTAATTTAATTTATAAAAATGAGTCAGGATTTACAGTTGAAAGCATGAGTCCCAATGGTCGTTTTATTGCCTTAAGTAAGAACCACTCTAATAGTAATACTGATTTATATTTGGTTGATTTACGACTAAAAATGAACAAACCTCGCTTAATTACAGAGCATGAAGGTGATGTGTCTTATTATGCTTACACCTTCACCAAAGACAACAAGCAGCTGTTATATGCGACAAATGAGTTTGGGGAATTTAACCAAGCATGGACCTATGATATTGCTACCAGTGAAAGTGAGTTAAATTATAAAGCCGATTGGGATGTAAGTTTCAGTTACTTCTCTAAAGATGGTCGTTATCAAATCACAGGTATCAATGCTGATGCTCAAACTCAATTAACGATAACCGATCACAACAATAATCGTGAACTCTCTTTGCCTACATTACCAAGTGGCGATCTCCGTGGCGTTAACTTTTCACAAGATTCTAAATCAATGGTGTTCTATATCAATTCAGATACATCGCCATCAAATTTATACAGCCATAAAGTTGGTACTGATAAGGTATTGCGTCTGACGAACTCAGGCAATCCAGCCATTAAAGAGCAAAACTTAGTCGCTGGCGAAGTTATTAGATTCAAAAGCTTCGATGGCGTCGAAATTCCGGCTATTTTGTATAAGCCAAAACAAGCTGAATTTTCCAAGGTTCCTGCATTAATTTATATACACGGTGGTCCTGGAGGGCAATCGCGTAAAGGCTACTCAGCTACAGTTCAGCACTTAGTGAATAATGGCTATGCTATTGTAAAAATAAATAATCGTGGTTCAAGTGGCTATGGCAAAACCTTCTTCCATTTAGATGATAAACGTCACGGTGAAGACGATTTACAGGATGTGGTTTACAACAAAAAGTACCTACAAACCCTAGATTGGGTTGATGCTGAAAAAATTGGCGTGATGGGTGGCAGTTATGGCGGTTATTTAACTATGGCTGCAATGGCATTTACCGATGAATTTAAAGTCGGCATTAATATTTTTGGTGTCACCAATTGGGTAAGAACCCTAGAAAGTATTCCGCCTTATTGGGAAGCATTTAGAAAAAGTCTTTATGACGAGCTTGGAGACCCTGCTACTGATAAAGAGCGCTTACATAACATTTCACCAGTATTTTTTGGTCATCAAGTTAAAAGTCCAGTACTTGTTGTGCAAGGTGCTAATGATCCAAGAGTGCTAAAAATCGAAAGTGATGAAATGGTCGAGTCTATTCGCTCCGGTGGTACTCATGTTGATTACTTAGTTTTTGATGACGAAGGTCATGGCTTTAGTAAAAAAGAAAATCGCGTCAGTGCTTCGAACAAATACTTGGTCTTTTTGAAAGCATATCTATAACGTTTATCTCTTAAATGACTGAAATGTTAATTAAGCCATTTGTGTAAACAAATGGCTTTTGCATTTATAGCAGTTATAGATTGGTATTAATGATAAAATTAATATAATCATAAGTTTGAATGTGACGAAACATGTAAGAGGAAAGGATGTGAATATAGAAGTTTTACACTCAGAAGAGTCGAAAATTGTTGATCAACTTGTTGATGGTGTTAGGGAGTTTAATTTTAGCCACATGGGTAATGAAACGTCCAAACCCTTGACTGTAATTATGCGAGATAGCAATAACACAATCGTTGCTGGCATATCTGGGCGAACGATATACCATAAATTTTTAATCAACGTGGTGTGGGTCAGTGATGAATACCGTGGTCAAAGACTCGGATATCAGTTGATGAAGTTAGCTGAACAGGAAGCCAAACAGCAAGGTTGCAAAGCTGCGCAAGTCGATACGTTGGCATTTCAAGCCCCAAACTTTTACCAGAAATGTGGTTTCGAGGTTATTGGAACAGCGCCTGGTTTTGACGGCTGCCCCGAACAGTATTTCCTATTTAAACGTTATGAATAGTAAAGGGAAACTCGCTGGTTAAATGAATTAAAATACTATTTGGCCAGCAATGGTTTTTAACAGAACTGATAGATTAATTTATTGAGCTAAAAACTTAATTACCACAGCGTTAATAAGTGCCTTTTTTAAAAGAACGCGAGGCTGTTTGCACTGAATTAATCATTTTTCCGAGCGCTTTATCTTTTGCTCTTTTTTGCGCTAACGTCGCGCTATTCATGGCTTGTTCTCGCATTAGTTTCTGGTAGCTAATCAATCGTCTTTGATCAATATCCCCTTTATCTAATGCATTTTGAATCGCGCAACCAGGTTCTGAGTTGTGCTGACAATCTGCAAAACGGCATTGTGTTGCCAGTTCAGTGATTTCACTAAAGGTTTCACTTACCCCTTGCTCACAAGCACTGAGTTGTAATTCTCGCATACCGGGAGTATCTAGAATTAATCCACCTTGTGGTAATAATCTTAATGCTCTAGAAGTTGTCGTATGGCGACCTTTACTGTCATCTTCACGGATATCACTCGTTAGCTGCGTATCTACACCCATTAAGCCGTTAACTAAGGTAGACTTGCCCACACCAGATGACCCAAGCAATGCGATAGTTTTACCTTGTTTGCAATAACCGCTGAGTTCAATTAAATGGTCTTTATCTAGAGCGTTTAATGCATGAACCATCACAAATGGATCAAGTGACTGTACTTGCTGACGCTTATCATCAGCATCTTCACATTGATCGGCTTTCGTCAGGATTATAATGGGTTCTACTTGCGCTTCTTTTGCTAACGCAAGGTAACGTTCAATTCGGCTTAAATTAAAGTCTTGGTTCAGCGAACAAACAATAAATAAGCTATCCACGTTAGAGGAAATTAGCTGAGTATCGATTTTACTGCCCGGTGCTTTTCGCTGAAACAATGATTGTCTTTCTAGTAAGCGTTCAAACTGAAGTTGAGTATTGAATAACAGCCAATCTCCGACACACAGTCTGTCAGTCTGTGTTGCTTGAAGGACTGTTTGGGTTAATGAAAATTGGCCTGAGTCATTCATTACCACAACCCCATTTCGATGGTGTTCAATGACACGTCCTGCATATAGCTTTTCATCAAGGTTTTCTACAGACAATAACTCAAGTTCATTGAGCGACAATTGTTGTTGAAAAAATGGTCGCCAGCCAAGTTGTGCTAATGATGTTTGTGGGTTCATATTGAAGACCTTGCAAATCTTTATGGTTATTTAGCTCGAAGACGGGCTGTAAATTATCAACGTGTTTTAAGCGATGACGAAATTGATGGAGAGATTTTAGCAAGAACTAACAAAAGGGGATTGTACAAATACGACAATTTTTAATATTGGTTTAAAGCTCCAGTAATCTTAATTGTTAACAGAAAAGCCTGCCTGCATGGTGAACAATGTCATTATTAAAACCTTATTGTAGTGATTTGTTTTGTGTGACGTAGAGGGAGTAGAACAAGTGTTGTTATTTATGGATATATTTTTAAAGGCAATTATATTAACTGGTTAGGTCTGCTAGTGTTGCGTGTGCTCGCTTGAATGATAGTGATGTTAAATATATCGAATATGGCTAATGTAAAGTAATGCAAAGCAACAAATAGATATTGCAAATGCAAACATCATATGTTTATATTGAGTTTCAATTTAACAAATTTCACAAATCTGTAAAGCGTGTTTTGAACGTTTTAACTGGACAATGTGGGGTTGATTTCAGTAAGTACAAATCTTGTTGGATGTGATTGTCATCATGGGATTTGATTATTAAAAGGACGTCCGTAAATGAAGCCTATCGTTGCCAAGTCAAATTTCGCTAAGACGATATTTGCACAAAGTGCTTTGGTGTTACTTATTTCTCAAAGCTTAATGGCTTGTCAAAATAATGAAAAAGCGCCTGAAACTGAGTTGGTAAGTCAACAAAGCAGTCAATCTTCAGTGGCACTTGATCAAGTTATGCCGTACTCAGATCCGAACAATGAAGGTGGCTGGGTATTAAATACTGAAATCAGTGATGAGTTTAACGCAGATGTTATTGATCAAGAAAAATGGTTTGTTCAAGGTGCAAATGATGAATACTACATTTGGAAAGGGCGCGCACCATCGCAGTTTGCGCCTCATAACGTTATTTTAGAAGATGGTTTACTCAAACTTCGCAGTCAGTGGGAACCCGACTTTGATTTTGCTGACGAAGCTTACGCAGATGGAAAAATTAAAGCCAAATATGGCACTGCAGAAAGTGGCGAGTTTATGCCTATTACTACTGCTGCTATTGTGAGTAATAAACGTTTTCTTAACGGTTATATGGAAATACGCTCTAAAGCGGTTAACGCATCCATGACTAGCGCCTTTTGGGCTATTGGTTACCAGTCTGAGCTTGATATTTATGAGCAAATTGGTAATCCAAAAATCATTGGTGATATTAAACCTGATCAATCTAAATCAACCGTTCATGATTGGAGCCCACCAGCAAAACGTCCCACACGTGTTTTTCATCATAAAGAAAACTTGCCATATCGCGTAGCTGATGAATTTCATATTTATGCAGCTGAGTGGGGTGAAGATTACTTAAACCTGTATTTAGACGGCAAATTACTGGAACGTTTTACTCAAAAAGAATTAGGCGATCGTTGGGTATTGAATAATCCACTAGAAATTTGGTTAGATTCAGAAATCTTTGCATGGCTTGGCATGCCAAATAAAGATGAACTACCAGCAGATTTCGAAGTTGATTATATGCGTGTGTGGCAAAAGCCTAACCCGCAGTTATTAGATAGAGCATTCTTTGGTTTTGAAGGGCCTATTTTATTCCAAGAAAATAAGCGTCCACTTAAGTTGGTACCTGAAAACTCAGCAAATAATGATTACCAAAAGTTCTGGGATATCAGTACTGAGTCAGCTAAATATGCCGAGATAACTAAAGAGCAACGCATTACAGGTTTGCGTAGCTTAAAAGTGTCAGCATTGGCTGCAGATGCTACGCAACCAATTATTATCAGCTCTCCTGAAGCTGCAGTTAAATTAGATGCTGGTAAGTATGTTTTTTCTATGCGCCTATGGGTTGATACCAGTAATTCGCTCAAAGAGTTTGATGTCACAGTCACTAACGATGCGAATACTGATGTTGGTTTTAATTTAAAGCCGATTAATTTAAGTCATATTGATCATGCACATAAAGCGCAATGGATAACCGTCAGTCAAGAAATTTACTTAACCCAAGCAGTTCCAGCGGATGCCAAACTGACAATCGCAATTGACCCTTCTCTTATAGCTAAAGAGTCAGCTTTGTTTTATATCGATGATATTTCGGTGGTTAAACAGTAAAGGGTACGACTTAGAGATATCAACATAGCTAAAAGCTAGTAAGACTGTTGTGCGGGCAATTTGGGGAAGAGTGTCAATGATCCATTTACATTCTTAAGAGCTCGCGCAGTCTTTACTCGTAGAACAATTTACTTATAAACACTTACTCATAATCACTTACTGATAAAGAAGAGCACAATCTAGCATCATTGTTCTAAGAGGTTTTGTAAGTAACTGTTGTAAAACATGATTTTAAGTAATTGTTTTAAATGAGTAGAGAAAGACCAAACAAGAGACAAAATAATGATAAACAATAATCTGAAAACATTGCTGACATTAACCTGTGTTGGAATAAGCACATTAGTAAGTCAAGTTGTGCATGCTAATGAAGCAAACGACACCAATTTAAAATCAGCACAACAAGTTCAGCCTAATGTATTGATCTTGATGTTTGATGACATGCGTTTCGATACTTTTTCTTACCGTGATGGCCCAGTTAATACGCCTAACATTGATGCGTTAGCTCATGAAGGTGTTCGATTTGATAATGCAATGACCAGTACCGGTTTATGTTCTCCATCTCGAGCTGCAATGTTTACTGGACGCTGGGGTCATAAAACAGGCTTAGATGACAATGTCGGCTTATATCATTCACGGGTTGATGAATTAAACCCAGAAGAAGGAGGCGTTATTCGCCGCGCCGTTGATGTGGGTTACAAGGTTGGCTACGTCGGTAAGTGGCATATTGGCGCTCAAGGCCCAGCATTACGAGGAGCTGAGTTTATATATGGTCACGATAAAGACGTAGAGCGTCATGGCCGTCAATGGACACCTTATGAAACACAGGCCAATATCGAAAAATTTAATCGTGGTGAGCGTGATGCTAATGGTGAAAAGCACGAATATTACCGTACTATGCCAGGCACTTTTGAAGACACTAAAGCGGGTAAAGAGGTTCGTGAAGGTCAGAAAATGTTGCGCGCAGCCGCTAAAAAAGACGAGCCTTTCTTTGGTATCGTAAGTTTTGAGCAACCGCATCCGCCTTATCGCGTTCCTGAGCCATACGCGAGTATGTTTGATCCGAAAACTGTTGAGCTACCTAAGAATCATGGGATTGAACGTATTCATAAGCCGATGGCTCAAGATGATATTTGGTGGCCTTGGCACGATGTAAGCCATATGACAGATGAAGATTGGCGTAAGTCTCGGACCTTTTATTATGGAGCGATCGCCATGATCGATCATGCTGTCGGTGAACTGATTGCAACGGCTAAAGAAGTCGGGATGTATGATGATTTACGCATCATTATCATTGGCGATCAGGGCAGTATGCTAGGGGAACATAACCTTTATGATAAAGGGCCATATGCTTACGATGAATTAATGAGAATGCCATTAATTATTCGTGACCCAAGTGTTGAACCGAAGATTATCCAACGTCAAGTTTCTATGTTGGACATTGCTCCCACATTAGCAGATTGGATGACGCTTGCTGACGATGGTGATGTGGATGGCCGTTCATTGGTACCACTGATGGAACAAGGTGATGTGGCTGATAAAGGTAAAGATGATATCGCGCTATATGCCTACGAATGGTACAACGGTGGCTGGTTTGGAATAAGAGCTATCCGTACCCCAGAAATGAAATTTGTATGGAACCCAGGTGATAGTCGTGATGAGTTATATGACTTGAACAACGATCCTTACGAAATGACCAATTCAATCAAAGATCCCAAGTACAAAAAACAACTAAAACAGATGGTTAAATATATGCATGACGAACTGGTGCGCTTAGAAGATCCTTCTATCGTTAAGTTTCGTCAACATATGAAAGGCCTTTTGTAGACTTATATTTACCTTGCGAATATTACTCAAGGCGTAATGGTAAAAATAGGTAACAGTAACTTGTCACAACAATCATGAACTAAACAAAAATTGTTGTGATGACATATCGGCGCTGTGATTACAGCATCAGTATTAATGAAAGCTCATGTTAACTAAAGCATATGTTAACTAAAGCTTTTGTTAACAACTGAATGTGTCAATAACACAAGCGCCAACAATCCCTGTTTTAGATTGGAAACCACTTTTGGCTGTATAGCCAAGAGCGGGGTTTTTGCGGCTCCAATGTTGGCAAAGCAGTAAAAATAATGTGAATTAGGAGAAATTATGAACAACGTTTTTAACACCAGCATCGGGAAAACTGCCCAGACATGTTTACTCGGAAGTATGCTAACGCTTTCAATGGCATCAATGACTTATGTCGCGCCAACAGCAGCTGCAAGTATTGGTAATCAAGGCCGTTATTTTACTAACAAAGTGACCGGAGCAACTGAAACCGTCACATTATCGGGTAGTGCAGCAGTGCAAACGCGAGCACTTCAAGCCGCTATCGATCGCGCTACTAATAAGCCAAATGGCGGCGTGGTAAAAGTGATGGGTAATGATTTGAAATTGGCGCAAGTTGATTTAAAAGCAAATGTTCGATTAGAAATTCAGTCAGGTAAAACCATTAAAATGGCTGATAAAGTTTTATTTAACCTCAACCGTAATGGTCAAGGTCCTCGTGCGCCTTTAATGCAAAATGTGGAGATTACCTCAACCGGTAATGCTCGTTTTAAAATTGACGTCAATAAAAATGCCATTTTTTTAAATGCAATTCCGGTACGTGTGGGTTATGTGAAGAACTTTGCGTTATCAAATTTTGATATCAAGGATAACTATTCTATTTTCCCATCACTATTTATGGTTGCTGATAGTGACGCTAGAACAGTGGCTAACAATGCGACTTATGGTCGGATTCCGCAAAAGGGTGTTGTCGAAAATATCTCTGCTACAAAGGTGGCAGCAGGTTACGCATTGATCCAACTATTCAGCGGTAAGCAGATGCGTCTAAAGAACTTAGATGCTGAAGGGGGTTTAACCATTCGTTTAGAGCCTGGTAGTGGCAGACCATCAGATTACTTAAACCAAGCAGGTCCCCGCGTCGGTAATATTGCAGATATCAAAATGATTGATATTGAAAACACTGAAGGTATGGCTGCTTTGTTTCTAAAACCGCATCAAAAGATTTGTTCTGATATCACCGGCACCAATATCCGTGGTGTAAACAGTGCATTTACCATAATGAGCAACTCAAGTGACTCTAGCACCTTTAGCCGTGGTTATTTTGAGCGCACTAAGTTCACTGGCCGCATATCTCTGACTAAAACTAAAAACACGCCGTTAGCTGATATTGGCGCGTCGTCACAATACTTTGTCGAACCAAGTGAAAGTGCGGGCAGAACTAAGATTGCTGATTTCCCGAACGATCCTTCTGGTCGTCGCTGGCATACCAAGCCAATTGCACCAGTATTGTTGGCTTCTGCGCTTAACAAAAACAATGTTGGCACAGCTGTAAAAGGGCGTTTTGGTATTGATATTTCAAATGCCAATATTACAAAAACGGGCAATTACGAACGTGCAACGAAAGTCTTTTACCGTGAAGATGCCGTCAAACTAAATGGCAAAGCCGCGACAGTGTGGATTAACAAATAAGTTTAGATTAAGCCTTAGCTTGGTCATTACGTTAATAAAAGTGTTTGAGCAGTGAGTGATTCGCCGCTCAAACACTATAAACATTAATAGTCATATTGTTGAGTGGGTCATGAAAAGGGGAATGCAGTGTTAAATCATCAAACAAATTTAGTGTTTAATATTAGAACTAATAAACAAATCGCAGCAGCCTTGTTATTTTCAGTATGCATGATGTTTATTGGTTTTCTGTTTGGGTTCTTCT
The DNA here is from genome assembly GCF_030548905.1 of Shewanella sp. 2_MG-2023. Taxonomy (NCBI): domain Bacteria; kingdom Pseudomonadati; phylum Pseudomonadota; class Gammaproteobacteria; order Alteromonadales; family Shewanellaceae; genus Shewanella; species Shewanella sp. 2_MG-2023. Next base: position 38,101 of record NZ_JAUOSO010000002.1, on the reverse strand, counting down.
TTAATGATTTAACTAATAGCGCTTCATCTAGATATGCAAGTGAATATCAAGAACGTGACCAAAACCAAGGCCAATTACAAAACTCAAACCCAAACCAAGAGAACCCAGCTCAGTTTACTGATGACTCAAACTTGATTAGGGTAACAAATAACAAACCGCAGCCAATGATTATCGATAATCTAGATGCTGTATCCAGTGAGGCAATGACATTTGAGCAATGCCAGCTGATTTCATCATTGTATGATCAACAATGGGATTTATCTTCTAATACTGAATTTTACCAGTTGATGAGTGATATTAATTCACTGCAAGATTCAGCGATTAAACAAATGGCGATAACAGCCATGTTGTCGATAACGTCTGTTGAGGATGAAGGTTTAGAAGAGGGGATATTTGAGTTTTTAATTGAAAATCCAAATGATGTTATTGCGAATCAACTATACCAACAAAATTATTCACATAAGTTATTGCCAGAACAGCGACAACAATTAAGACAGAATTTAGTCAATATAACAGATCCTAATATATTAACTGACAGCATAAAGCTGACTAGCCAAGTCAGTTACATGGCTGAAGAGAAAAAGCAGCAATTCAATCAAGCGTATCAGCAATTTTATTATTCCCCTTATGACAATGTTCGTGCTGCAGCCATTGGAGTGATTGGTGTGGTTTCAAGGGACGATGAAGTGATGTTATTAACGGATGCGCTATCAGATCCCTCAGATGCAGTCATTGATATGGCTTTAGATGTCATAGGAAAAAGACAATTAACCGATCCGCAATTACTCAGTGCATTAGAAGAATTGCATTACCAAAGAACCGATCAATTAAATACTGCGCAGCAGCGTGACATGGTAGAGCACATTCTTTTTGAATCAGGCGCTATTTGAATCAGGCGCTATTTGACTCAGGTGCTATTTGACTCAGGTGCTATTCGAATCAGGGGCTATTCGAATCAGGGGTATATGCATAAGGCTAATTCGATACATGTTTAGTCGGCAAGTATATGGTTGCAGCCGGTATAAAACTTTGAGCATGTGTATGAGATTTTGCAGGAGTTTTAATGTGAGAGTTTTCACATCTCAGTAGCTAGATTTGCTACATAAAATTGTACAGGAAAACGGCATTTATAATGCCGTTTGTATCGCGTTAAGCAAAATAAATTATCATATTTTATTAAATGAATTAAGTAACTTAGTTCTAGTAGTGATAATTTACTTTAGTGACGGTAAAGGCTTTGAGCGTTTAATGCGTAATAAGTTAATACACGCTAAATTAATACTCGCTCAGTTAATAAAGCATGATTAATGATAATTGCAGTAATTAGAGAAATGGATGTTATGAATAGATTACTTACTACAAGTTCAACATTAAGCCCGTATCAGCACTTGAATTTAAAAAGGACAGCTAAGGTCAAGGCTAATGTTTTGGGCGTTTTATCATCATTAGCCATGCTAGTGTCAACCTCGGTCACAGCTGTACCAGCTATCGCTGCAGAAACTGCGCATACCAGTCAGCAACAGCCGAATATACTGCTTATTTTGACTGACGATCTTGGCTATAACGACGTTGGATTTAATGGCTCGACTGATATTACAACACCAAACTTAGACGAGTTAGCTGCAAATGGGACTTCATTCTCACAAGCTTATGTGGCGCATCCATTTTGTGGTCCCAGCCGAGCGGCGTTAATGACAGGGCGTTACCCACATAAAATTGGTTCTCAGTTTAATTTACCTACCAAAGGTTCATTTGTTGGCGTTCCAACCAATGAGCAATTTATCAGTAAGCTACTGCAAAATAACGGCTACAACACTGGAGCAATCGGTAAGTGGCACTTAGGTGAAGCGCCTGAGTTCCATCCCAATGCGCGTGGCTTTGATGATTTTTATGGTTTTACTGGCGGTGGGCATAATTACTTCCCTGAACAGTTTAAAGCGCAATATGCTAACCAAGTAAAACTGGGCAATACCAATATCAATCATTACATTTTGCCTTTGGAACATAATGGTAAAGAAGTTGATGAAAACGAATACATCACTGATGCGCTTTCTCGCGAAGCCAGTCGTTTCGTTGAAGATGCAGCGACCGATGACAAACCATTCTTTTTATATTTAGCCTACAACGCACCTCATGTTCCTTTAGAGGCGAAACAATCTGACATGGATATGTTTCCTAACATTACCGATGAAAAACGTAAAACCTACGCAGGAATGGTCTATGCGGTAGATCGCGGTATTGGGCGCGTTGTTGACTCGTTAGAAAAGACTAATCAATTAGATAACACCTTGATTGTTTTTTTAAGTGATAACGGAGGCAAGCTAAGCAAAGGTGCCAGTAATTACCCGTTAAAGGAAGGCAAAGGAAGCGTATATGAAGGCGGATTTAGATCGCCAATGTTGTTTCACTGGCCTAAACAAGTTGCTGCTGGTCAGCGCTTCGAACACCCCGTGTTAGCGTTAGATTTATATCCGACATTTGCAGCGTTAGCTGGCATAACAATTCCGAGTCAAAAAAGGTTAGACGGTAAAGATATTTGGCCTGCATTTAGTGCCGGAGAAGATCCGCATAAAGATGAGCTCTTTTATGTTTTACGTCACCGTAAAGGCTATAGCGATGCATCTGTTCGCCGCAATCAATGGAAAGCGGTAAAGCAGGGTGACAAGCCTTGGCAATTGTTTAATGTTGAAGTGGACTTAAATGAAACCAATGATTTAAGTAAAAAGCATAAAACAATGTTGATTGACATGGTAAGAGAGATGGAAAAGTGGAGTTGGGATAATAAACAACCGCTTTGGTTCCATGAAGCCTATGAAGGCGCTGATTGGCGTTTAAAAGGCATGCCGCGTTTCGATCAAACCTTTTCTACCAGCAAGTAGATTTGACTCTCACTCATCTTAATTGATTGTGTTTATATCATTAGTTATGCACTTTTAAAGCTCATCGGTATTAACTCATCAATCTAATTGAGTTAATACCATGGCCCTTCATGCAGGAAGCACTCATGTTACAGTTTAAAAAATTATCGACGGCGCTCGCTGTCAGTTTAGCTATTGCCAGTTTGTTAGGTTGTGAAACTACAACTGAAGACTCTGGTTCAGCAGACACAGTGACCAATCAACGCATATTATTCTCAGACCAGCACCAAGATATCAAACTGGAAAGTGTTAATCGCCGTAAATGGGATAATCCGGTGATAGCCGATTTTGACCAGGATGGTTATCCAGACCTTTTGCTGACCGATCACGGATATTCAGTAAAGCTTTATTGGAACAATGAAGGCACATATTCGAAAGGTCATGATTTGATTGTGGGTGACATGCATGGCATTGGTGTTGCAGATTTTAATCAAGACGGAAAAGTTGATATTTTAATTTCTCGTGGAGGCGGTTCAGGCTCCAATGCACGTAATGCCAAGCTATATCATTTTGATGGCCGAACGATCATTGAAGGTAATGAATTTAACCCGCCATTACAAAACTTACGTGGCAGAACCAGTAAGTTTTTTGATGCAAATAACAATGGTGAATTAGATTTAATATTAATGGGTTTTCCTTCGCGGGCTAAGGGGCCAAAACCCAAAAGTACGACTGAAAACTTTATTTATCAAAATGACGGCAAAGGCAATCTCAGTTATGCGACAGATTTACCGCAAACTTATCAGGATGGGCAAAAAGTACTAATTACTGACTTTAACAATGACAAAATTGATGACTTACTTATATACGGTCATGGCCGGCTAATCGCTTTAAAGGGAAATGGTGATTTAACTTACACAGAAGTGACTAATGGTGTGTTTGCTCAAGATATAAAACATGTCACTGGTATAGCTGAAATTGATTATGATAATGATGGTGACTTTGACCTCTATCTTACCAGAGCAAGACCATTTGAAGCGGGTGACACCTTCTTTGATAAAGCCAGTAATACTTTTGCCTTTTATACTAAACGTGGCAAGTTCCGCTTTGAGGACTTAATCATTGGTGACACTTTTGAATTAGAAAATTACCAGTCACCTTATCCAAATCAAGATGTGTTTATAGGAGAGGGAGCATATAAGTACCAATTTGAAGGTGAGCGTCATAGTGGACAAAACATCAAGTTGGTTAGCAGTAATGCATTAGGCTGGCCTGACAAACTACCTAATAAAGGGCTATATGTTGGTTACGTAGGTAATGATACCTGGCGGATCGCAGGAAATACCTTCTCGCCAACGACTGGGGTAGTTAAAGGTGTTGAGCAATATGACGCAACAGAGCAATTGCCTGCGCCTAAAGACATGTTACTTGAGAATCGACATGGAAAATTTGTCAATGTCACGGCTAAGGCTAATCTAGTGATGAATGAGCATACTTCAAGTGTCGCGGTGGCAGACTTTAACAATTCAGGGTATCAAGATGTGTTTGTGGTTAAGCAAGGAGATTTGTCTCAGGCAACAGAACAGCTACTTTGGCTTAATAATGGTGATGGTACATTTACAGTTCAAGCGCACCATGGCATTAAATCACTGGAGCTCGGCGCAGCAGGCTCTGGCAGTGATGTGGTTGATTACAACAGAGATGGATTTAATGATCTTGTTTACGCAAATGAGCGCGGTCAATGGCATGTTTACAAAAACCAAGCGGTCAATCGCGATACGGGGAATGCGAACTTCACTGTAGTAACAGTTAATAACTCACCAAAGGATAAAGCAACTGCACAAGGGGCTTTGGTAAAACTTAGTGCTTGTGGCAGTAGTCAAATTAGGCGAGTCGGCGCATCTGGTGCGCCTTACACGCAATCTTATAATCAACAAATCCATTTTGGGTTGGGCGAATGTCAGCAAATTGATTCAGTTGAGGTCATTTGGACTAATGGCGAAACGTCGACATTTAAAGACATTAACCCTAATCAGATTAATTTATTATGATGACTTTTGTCACGACGCTAACACTATCTGTAATCGTTAATGTGAAATTGTATTCTTTAACTGTTTAAGATAAATTTAGCTATTGATTTTAAGGGATATATATATCAATTAATTCTAGCATTAAGTAGATTAACTAACTGGCCTCGATATATCTCGAGGCTTTTTTATGGTGGATATTTGGGCTTGCCTACTAAAACTTGTCGTGCAGGATAATAAATAGGTCATAATCATTGGGTGATGTAATCTAGGTGTTTTTAATAATGCTTAAATTTAGATGATGCAATGAATTGCGTTAGCGCCTCGATAGGGAGATTGAGTCATGTATTTAGAATTAGCGATATTAGCTGTTTTCGCTTTTAGCTACAGTTTAATTGCAGGCCGAGTCGAGCGATCGATGATATCTGGCCCTATGGTGTTTGTTGTCGTGGGTTTCATACTGGGACCGTCAGCTTTTGGCTGGTTGGGCAATGAACTCGGTAATTCAGCTATGCGGGTGTTTGCCGATTTAACCTTGGCTGTGGTGTTATTTTGTGATGCCTCAAACAGTAATTTATCGATATTAAAACAGCATATTAATATTCCGACGCGGATGCTGCTATATGGGCTTCCAGGTGCCATTGGGTTAGGTTTTATTGCTGGTTATCTACTGTTTCCTAATTTATCTCTATTTGAACTCGCTGCGTTGGCAACCATGTTAGCTGCAACCGATGCCGCCTTAGGTAAAGCTGTGGTTTCCAGTCCTGTAGTGCCTGCAAAAATTCGTGAAGGTCTCAATATTGAAAGTGGCTTAAATGATGGGATTTGTGTACCTATTTTATTTGTATTTCTTGCGCTTGCTGGTGGCAGTATTGCAGAAGGGCAAGTATCCCATTTAGCAATGACCTATTTAGCTGAAGAATTAGGCATTGGTTTAGCGGTGGGGTTATCAGCAAGCTTTATCGCATCAAAGTTAATCAGATACAGTTATAAGAAAAATTGGATCACTGAGGCTTGGAGCCAAAACATTGTCTTAAGTCTAGCGCTATGTTGTTTTGCTATTTCTCAACAATTGGAGGGGAGTGGTTATATTGCGGCGTTTTCTGGTGGGTTGTTGTTTGGATACTTGATGAAAGACGTCAAACATAAATTGATATTACCCACAGAAGGTATTGGCGAAATTCTCGCATTACTGACTTGGATGTTATTTGGTGCCATTGTCATTGGCAATGCTATTGAAACGTTTACTTGGACGATGCTTCTGTATGCTCTACTAAGTTTAACTGTTGTTAGAATGATACCTATCTTCATATCTTTGGGGCGAAGAGGTGAGAATGTCCCTTCAAGATTATTTTTAGGCTGGTTTGGACCCCGCGGTTTAGCATCCATTGTGTTTGTTATCATTATGCTTGATCGTGATTTGCCGGGGGGTGACTTTATTGCGATGACAGTTATTTGTACTGTTTTTATCAGTCTTATTGCCCATGGCGCGTCAGCAAATATATTAGCTAAATGGATCAGCACGCGGGTCAAATAAATGCATAGAAAGGGAAGTACTTAGCTTCCCTTTAAGCATTTCTATATCAGGCATAATAATGCCACACTTCTGCTTAATTAAATTCGCACATCATATTGAAGATTAAACATCATTTAAACTCACTGTTGTATTGCATTCCATTTTGCTAATCTACAAGTGAATTTGTTATTTAATAAAATGGAGTTTATATGACGAACAGGATTATAAAAGCGATTAAAGCTAATAAATCGATATTGTTATTTATTATCTTAATGAGTGTTTTTAGAAGTGCCGTTGCAGATTGGTATACAGTGCCGTCAGGTTCAATGAAACCGACAATCATCGAAGGTGATAGGTTATATGCTGATAAAATGGCTTATGATTTACGAGTACCGTTTACGCACATTTCGCTTTATAAGATTGCAGATCCTCAGCGCGGCGATATTATTATTTTCGAATCTACAGCTGCTGATAATAGACTGGTTAAACGTGTCATTGGCGTCCCAGGTGATGTCATTGCATTAACGGATAATGTGCTCAGCATTAATGGAAATACATTAGCCTATCAACCAATAAGTTCAACTGATTCATCCGAGGACAAAATTGAGCAATTATTTTCTGAAACTAGCACGGTTAACCATTTCGTTCGCACCAGTAACAGTGGCTCTAGGCTTTCAAATTTTTCTGAGGTTACCGTACCAGAAGGTCATTACCTAGCACTAGGCGATAACCGTGATCATAGTTCTGATTCTCGAGTGATTGGTTTTGTACCTAGAGATGAAATCATAGCCAAAACATCCAGTGTAGTAATGTCATTTGACTATGATAATTACTACATTCCACGTTCAGAGCGCTTTTTACATAGCTTAATTGAGGGCTAGTGCTTCATAAGCCAGATCATAAGCTTTGCCCAAGTCGACTGTTTTAGGTTTGGTTGACTTATGATCTGCTTCACGCTTATCGGTAGCTCTTAACGTTGCTGGATGCACAAAATCTATTTCACAATTTAATGTAGCTAATATGGCGCCTTCTAATAAAAAAGTTCCCGCACCACCAGCTCCTTGACCTGTGGTAGAGCGTCGATTAATCACCGCTTTATTGATGTTGTTGGCGTTACAATAGTCCATAATTTGTTGTACTAGTTCTTTCACATCTTTTTGCTCAGGGTGCTTATTCAAAGCGAGCTTATTGAATTTAGCATTAACCATTTCATGACAGGTTCTGCTGCCCGTTAAAGTTACTATTCGCATTTCATTAGCTTTAAGCATGATGCCCATCACATTCATTAGATGATTCTCTTTTGTTTTTATTAATAATTCAATGCCTTATGTAAACTAATGACATTATTACTATACTGGGATAGTTTAATTTATCATAATACTGTTTATTTATACAGTATTGTTTGTAACCTGATTTGTAGATGTAACCTGATTTGTAGATGTGAAATGGGAAGTGTAAATCGCTTATATTTTACAGTGATAAAAAAGGCCATGTCGTCATGGCCTTTGTGTGATTGATTATTGTTTTAAAAAGATCCCTTTAGAGACTCAATGTTTAATAACGACTTTGCAGATGAACCCTTCGCTTACAGATAAGCTTCTAGCTAACCAATAAATAATTGTAGAATTATCACTGTTATTAATAGCGGACAAATATACTTAACGTAGACAGGCCATAAGCGCCAAAAAAAGCTATCTGGGTTAACAGAATCCTGCTGCGCAATATCTTCCATTAACTTATTTCTATGCCAAACCCAACCCATGAATATCGCAATACCTAAAGCAATTAAAGGCTGTGCTCGCTCTGTTGTTAAGGTAATGATAAGTCCGAATAATGCACTAAAGTTAAACACAATGATGCTGGCCATGATGGCGATAAAGACGCCGACAACTAACGTAGCTTTGTTGCGGTTTAATGATGTCTTTTCGACGATATAGCTGGTGGGCACTTCAACAATCGACATAGCAGAAGTTAATCCGGCAATGGTCATTAACGTAAAAAACACGATAGCGATAATATATTGACTGATGCCACCAATAGAGTCGAATAATGCAGGTAGAACACTAAACACAAGCGTATCTGAGTTGAGTAAACTGCCATCGTCTGCAAATATTTGAACGCCATTATGTTGCGCCACGTACATTGCTGGAATAATCATTAGCGCAGCAAGAAAAGCTACCATAGTGTCAGTTAACGTGACGTAAGCAGTTAATTGGCCGATGTTCTCTTGTTTATTTAGATAGGCGCCATAAACCATCATCGCTCCTGTTCCCACAGTTAATGAGAAGAAGGTTTGTCCTAAGGCACCAATTAACACATCAGCATTAAATATCATTGAAAAGTCAGGAACTAATAATACCTTTAAACCTTGCATTGCCCCTGGCTGAGTTAAGATATAAACCGCCCCTAACACCAGCATTATCAGCAACAATGGCATTAAACGCTTAGACCAACGCTCGATACCTTTTTGGATCCCTTGTCGGATCACTAGAACAACTAACGCGATAAACACTAAAGAAAAGACTAAGTTCCTTGAAACTGAAAACTCGGTAAACCAGTTTGCAATATCAGGTTGGTCTGCCATTTGTGCAATGGGTGCTAGCGCAAAACTGACAAACCAGCCAGAAAGAATACTGTAAAAGGTACAAATCAGTGTTGCTGTGATAATCGAAATCATACCGATCGTTTTACCGATCTGCTTTGATATTGCAGAGTTGCCCAGTTTTGCCATGGCATCTGCAGGGTTAGTTTGCCCATGACGACCCACCATTAGCTCAGCCATCAGCATTGGGTATCCCAGTAGGATAATGAGCAACACATATACGAGTAAAAATGCACCACCACCGTGGGTTGCTGCTTGTGTTGGGAATCCCCAAATATTACCCACACCGACAGCAGAACCTGCTGCGGCCATAATAAAACCGATTCTTGAACTAAAATGTCCGTTTGCTTGTGCACTCATGATGACTCTCTGATGAGGATGAAAATATAAAGAGCGCGCATGATAGTGTTTTATTGACGTGGTGCAATGGTTTTATATTGCTAGATTAATACCTGTGGCGATATTTAATTGCTGTATATAGAGGGTGTGCAGAAAATTAATGTGATATTTTTACATTGTTTGAAATATGTTTTCGCCATAGCAACCAAGAAGGTTTGCTGGCGCAATTTAATATATTTATACAGATTGGCACAAAGTTGATATAGCGCACATTAACTGATGGGAATGGCTGTGCTACTTTTCACTTTTTTAAGTACAAAGCTTGAATGGATCCCCGCTATATTTGGGTTTGTCGTGAGTTTATCCAGTAAGAATACTTTGTAATGCTGCATGTCTTTGACTAACACTTTAAGGTGATAGTCAGCTTCATTGCCGGTGATTAAACTGCATTCTTGAACTTCTTCATAATTAATAATATCGGCTTCAAATGCCTCTAATATGTCACTGGCGTGTTTTTCTAAGCGGATTTGAATGTACACCGTTAAGGCTAGGTTGAATTGTTCTGCATTTAATAGTGTTGCGTAACCTGCAATAAAACCAGCATCCTCTAAAGCTTTAACTCTACGAGAACACGGAGAAGGCGATAACCCCACATTGATTGCTAATTCTTGATTGGATAAGCGCCCATGGCGTTGTAGCGCTGAGAGAATCGCGAAATCAATTTTGTCTAAGGTGAGTTGTGTCATGGTGCTCCTAGTAAGGTTCTCGATAATTGGCAATCCGACAATTACAGATAACTTAGCAAGCAAGATAAAAAATTACATAGAATTATAATCCTCATGACGTGTGAAGTAACGACTTCTTATGCTGTAGACATAAAAAAACACCCGAAGGTGTTTTTGATACTTTCATCATGTTTAGCAATCACTGTGCTAAAAATCGCAAATTCAATGTAGGGCGAATGAGACAGGAAAGGGGATATCTCATTCGCCCTTATTGAACTGGTTAGCAACGTACTTGTTAGCTACGTGCTGTATTGCTTTAAGCCTTACTATCACTGTTGGGGCAATGACAGTAAGGCAACATGGATTAAACGAGCTTAGAAAGCATATTGCACGCTGCCGCCAAAGAAACGGTTCCAATCACGAGGGTAGAAGGCTTGTCCATAACCTTCTTGGTTGGTGTTTTGACGTGTGGTATATGGCTTGTCGAATAAGTTCTTCACATATAGGCTGAAACGTAAATTGTCTTGCCCAAAGTTAAAGTATAAATCCCAAATACTTGAAGAAGGATTAGCATTTTGATCAAGCGCTAGCTCATTAATAGTTTGTGTATGCGCACCGTTATAACGCCAAGCTGCTTGTACGTTACCATTCCAGCCCGTGTTACCGAATTCAGTTGAGTATTTCAATGTACTAAATACTTGCTGCTCAGCATTATTCGGGAAAGAAAGGCCTGTTTGATCAAATGTTTGACGACCGGTTACAGGATCAGTGTTACAACGATCTGCTAATTCGCCACCATCACCTGCAGGACAGTTAATTGGTGTATCTGAGAAATCTTCGTAACGCGCATCAAAAATGGCGTAACTTGCGGTCCAACGTAAATCTTCTGTGATATCAACTATCGCATCAGCTTCGAAACCCGTTGAGCGTGCTTCTTTTGCATTCACGTAGCCTGCGAAAACGATATTCTCTTCTTCATCAATCACACGTGTTGCGCGTACTTGATAATCTTCAACTGTCATATCAAAGTAAGTGATGTTGAATAGTACGTCATTATCAAAAAAGCCAGTACGTAAACCAACTTCAAAGTTACTTGATTGCTCAGGTTTTGTTGGGAATTGATCAGCATCTAATGGGTTAGTATTTGTAGTAACAAAATACGAAGAACCTTTATAACCCGTTGAGTAATTGACGTAAGCACGAATTGAATTGGTAAAGTCGTAACCCACAACAGCCTTGTAAATAAATGCATCATCAGAATCTGAGAACTTGGTTTTTTCAGTTTGACGCTTAATCAATGAAGGATCTGTTTGAGACATTGCTAACACATCAGCGTATGTATCCATACCGATCCCATCTGATGGTGCAAACAAATCAGTACGCTCGAACGTTGCTTCACCTTCTTCATGCAGAGCACGGAATCCGAAAGTGGCATCTAGTTGATCTGTAATTTGGTATTCAAATTGACCGAAGATGGCAAAGTTTTCGAAGTTAGTGGTGAAGTTACCACCAGAGAGCAAACGACCTGGATTTAGGTCGGCCATCATGCTTTCGTCAAACTGTTGACCTTCGTACATGCTTAAGAAGTTTCTTGTAGACTGGCGATCGTAACAACCAGATAACTCGCCGCCATTGATAAAGCCGAAGTTACCAGCGATACAACCATCTCGGTTTTCTGAACGTTGACCTTCAGTGTTGTGATAAAACAAACCTACAATCCAATCAAATTTTTCATTATCGAATGAGCTTAAACGAATTTCTTGTTGGTTCACGATAACAGATTCATTACCGCCAAATGCTGAGCGCTCTAGTGGGAAGTTTAAAGTGAAAAAACCTGAACTGTTATATAGGTCGAAGTCTCGGTAGCTACCATTATATGAAAGGGTTAAGTCATCATTAAGGTAATAGTCAGCAGCAATAGAAAAACCGAGGTTTTCAGTTGAACCATAGTTTGCTTCGGGGTTACGAGCAGTAACAGGTTTACCTGTATCATCAAAAGATTTTGAAGAATTGATACGGTTATAAGTTGTGCCTTCAATGATGCCATCATCTTTAATGTTGATGATAGGTTTAGGGCCGTAATCTGGATTAACCGGACCAATCTGTGTCATTGAACAACAGTTACTGTCAGTTTCTGCATATTCAGCACGGAATAAGATATTAAATTGCTCGCCATCATCATAAAGAAGTTGACCACGTAAACCTGATTGATCTTTTTCACCAATTTTATAATCTTCATGACCAGGCATTGTATTGTCAATCCAACCGTCAACTTCGCTCCACTGTGCGTTCATTCGAAACGCCCAATTGTCAGAGAAGGGCACATTCACTACGCCACTAACATTTATACCATTGTCTTGGGTGAGTTCGGTTCTAACTTTACCGCTAACGCCATTTAAATTAGGCTTTTTGGTCACATAATGCAGCATACCGGTTGAGGTGTTTTGACCAAATAAGGTGCCTTGAGGACCACGTAACGCTTCAACACGTTCAACATCGGCAACCGCAAGGTTTAGCATAGATTGACGGGGTAATACTTCACCATCAATAACCACAAGGTTTGAAGATTGCAAACCGATAGAGTTAGTAAAAGTACCAATACCACGGGTTTTTAATGTTGTTGTTCTAATTTCAGTACTGTCATCGATACCAAAGCCCGGTAGGTATTTAACGAGGTCGAAACCGTCTTGGACACCCATTTTTTCGACTAAATCACCATCCAAAACTTCAATAGAGACGGGAACATCTTTTAGTGCCTGCTCACGTTTTTGAGCGCTTACCATGATGACTTCAATGTCTTTAGTTGAAACCGCTTCTTCATTAGGCGCATCTACAACTTCCGCAGCATATAGGTTGCTTGAGAAGGCTGCAAAAGAACAACCAGCCAGCAATATTGCTTTATGCAATTTACTATATTTAGGCATTTTCTTACTCCGTGTATTTATTATTTATGTCTTATTGCGGGAAATAAATTCCCCCCCCATACAAATCAGAACTTGGTAAACCACGACTTAATGTTTACAGCGTATTTAAATAAGCTTGTTAGTATATGTATAAAAAACAGGCAATACAGTTCATATGAAGTATTTAAACATATGATGTTTAAATGTGCAACATGTTAAATATTTGTTGTTATTACGGTGCTATAGCATTGATTTATTATCATTTATCAGAGAAATTGTCGGGTTTTGTGGTGGTTTTGTAAATGAAATTTGTTAAAAATACTTCTTCAATCGAATAGGAATTCGTTAAAATTTTGGCGATTTTTGTATGAAATGTTTGCTGTATCAACAAAGGTAATAGGCTTTTAGTTAATATTTTTGTTTGATATATATTCCGAGAAAATAAATTTAAGTTTCTATAATTACAGGGTAAAAAGTATTGATCGCACCAAATGTATGCTCTTTAGTCTCCATTTGTTGTGCCATAAATGATTGGTTGGTACAACATACTGTTTACAAGTGTAAACATCATATGTTTAAATATTTGTAACGTTTTACTGTTTGTTAATTGTTAAGTTAATGTGAGGCAAACTTGGTCTAATACTTTAGACGAGGTTTAGCTGCTTACCTGGCGTGATTTGTCACTGATTTTGATAGTTGAAGTTTGGCACCGTTTGTAGAAGTGCCAAACATGGCTAGTCATTATGAGCCAACGCTTCATTAGACAGCTTTGCGCGAACAAACAATATTAACGATGACAGTCGTTGTGAATACATGGAGCAGTTTCTAAATGAAAGTAAGAATAATCAAAAGCGTAGTGATATTGTCTAGCCTGTTAACCCTTAACGTCTATGCGCAAGGTGAGACGAGACAACAAACACAGAAACAGTCTGAAGCGAAGCTCACTACTGCGACTGACAAACCAAATATCATTCTCATTTTTGCCGATGATGCCGGCTATGGCGACTTTGGCTTTCAAGGCAGTCAAATCATGCAAACCCCGCATTTAGACAATATTGCAGAGCAAGGGGTTATTTTTAGTCAAGGCTATGTGAGTGATGCAACCTGTGGTCCATCGAGAGCTGGATTAATGACAGGTAAATATCAGCAAAGATTTGGCTACGAAGAAATCAACGTACCGGGTTTTATGAGTGATAACTCAGCGTTATTAGGGCCTGAAATGGGCTTGCCAGTTGATCAAACAACCATGGCAGACTACTTAAAAGAACAAGGTTATAAAACTGCCGTATTGGGTAAGTGGCATTTAGGCAGCGCCGAACGGTTCCATCCATTAAACCGCGGTTTTGACGAGTTTTTAGGTTTTAGAGGTGGCGATCGCAGTTACTTTAAATACCCAAAACAAATTGAAAATGACCCTAACAGCACTATGTATGACAAACAACTAGAACGCGGAATAGGCCATTTTGAAGAAAGAGAAGGCTACTTAACGGACATTCTTGGCCAAGCCGCTGCAGACTTTATTGAGCAAAATAAACACGATCCATTTTTCATCTATCTTGCCTTTAATGCTGTGCACACTCCGATGGAGTCAAAGCCTGATGATCTACTTAAATTCCCAAAATTATCGGGAAAACAACAAGAGTTAGCCGCCATGACCTTAGCCATGGATAGAGCAACCGGCATAGTGATGAACAAACTTGAAGCACTCGATTTAGCTGATAATACTATCGTGGTATTTACCAATGATAATGGTGGTCCAACCGATAAAAACGCATCGAACAATGCACCATTAGCAGGCACGAAATCTAATCATTTAGAAGGTGGGATCCGTGTGCCATTTATCATGAGCTGGCCAGCAAAAATTAAATCTAATCAACGTTATGACTATCCAGTTAGTACCTTAGATTTATTACCTACTTTTGTTGCAGCCGCAGGTGGTGCTGATAAAGTAACAGATACTGACGGCGTTGATTTGCTGCCTTATATAAACGGCGACAATGTAAGTCGACCGCATCAACAGATGTTCTGGAAAAAAGAAACGCGCGCTGTGATTCGCGATCAAGATTGGAAGCTTATTCGTTTTCCTGATAGACCTGCAGAGTTATATAACTTAGCTGATGATATTGGCGAGCAACACAATCTTGCAGCAGCAGAGCCTGAGCGCGTTAAAAAGATGTTCAAAGATTTGTTTACTTGGGAGCTCACTTTAGAGCGTCCGCGCTGGTTATTAAAGCGTAAGTTTGAAAAATACGATATGGACAGAATGGATAAATATCGTTTGCCAGCGACGCAGTAAGCTAAGTTACTTTAACTAAGTTCTTTTACTTTAGCCAAGAGCCTGTTAACTAGCGTAAAAAGTTAAATTATTGGCAAGTAGATTAACTGGCTTCGGTGTAGTCATCGGCAAGAACAGAATAACCGCAAAAATAATGATAATAATTAGATGGTGCATTTAAATGAAAATTGAATCTGTAGAAGCGCTGCTAGGCTGTGTTGGTAGTCGTAATCAGTTACTTGTAAAAGTAGTAACAGAATGCGGAATTATCGGCTGGGGAGAGTCTGGTTTATCTAACCGTGAATATGCAGTGATGGGCGCTGTTAAACACTTTGCCCAGTTTTTAAAAGGCAAAGATGCAAGACAAATAGGTCGTATTTGGCAAGAGCTTTATCGAAGCCACTACTTTGAAGGTGGCAGGGTAATAACAGCTGCCATATCAGCAATTGATATTGCGCTTTACGATATTTTGGGTAAAAAGCTAAATGTACCTGTTTATCAACTGTTAGGGGGTAAACAGCGAGACAATATTCCTTGTTTTGCTTGTTGCTATACTGAGGCAGATCCTGACCGTTTAGATGAACTCGTGAACGAAGCTAAAGCGCTAATAGAACTAGGCTGGACCACAATTCGTGTGATCCCAAGTCGCTTTGACGATCCTAAATTATTTGAACCACAAGAGTCTATTACTCGCACAGCACGTTGTTTAAATGAGCTACGCAAAATTCTTGGACCAGATATTACCTTGGGGATTGATTATCACCATAGACTAAGTGTGGCGGAAACGGCTTCATTTTGTCAGCGATTAGCACCAGATACGCTGGACTTTATCGAAGAACCTATTCGCAATGAATCACCTGATGCTTATAAAACACTGCGCACCATGACAAATATTCCGTTTGCTATTGGTGAAGAGTTTAGTTCGAAATGGGCGGCCAAACCTTATATTGAACAAGGGTTAACTCAATATCTACGTGTCGATGTTTGTAATATTGGTGGCCTAACTGAAGCGATGAAAGTCGCAGGGTGGGCTGAAGCGCATTATATAGATGTGATGCCTCACAACCCATTAGGGCCGGTCTGTACAGCTGCAACAAATCACTTTGCCGCAGCTTTAGCTAATTTTAGTTTAATGGAAACCCATCAAGGACCATTCAGTCCATTCGGAGCCCATGACACTAATTTATTCCCATTACAGCACGAACTTGAAGGTAACGTTTTTATGTTGCCAGATGTTCCAGGTTTGGGTGTAGAAGTAAATGAAGCGGCATTTAGACAAGCAACCCCCATAGAGACAGAAGCCCCACATTTAAGTAAACGTGATGGTTCACATACTAATTGGTAATCAGAATTATTCTGAAAGTGGCGCAAAATACCACAGGCGAATCAAAGGAATAACATGAGCAGTCAGGTTTTTGATAGTAGAGTTAATTATGTTGGCGAGAGCCCACTGTGGCACCCTTTAACTGACACTTTATATTGGGTCGACTTCCCTAATAAGCAGTTGATGAGTAGAAAAGGTGAACAGACTAGCCAGCATACGTTTGATCAAATGGTGACGGCAATAGGTTGGGTCGATCAAAACCACTTAGTCATAGCCACTGAAACGGGCTTGTATAGATTCAATCTCGATACGAAACAAACGCAGTTAATAGTGCATGTTGAGCATCAAGTTAGCTCGAATCGCAGTAATGACGGCAGAGCCGATCCTTGGGGCGGTTTTTGGATTGGCACTATGGATAATGACGCAACGCCAAACAAAGGCTGTTTTTATCGCTATTACCAAGGTCAACTTAAGACCATAATTACCGATTTAACCATTCCCAATGGCATGTGCTTTGATAAATCACGTCAGCGCGCATATTACGCCGATTCGGCCGCGCAAAAAATGTATTGGATTAGCTTAGATGCCGTTACAGGTTGGCCTGTTGATGAATTTTCTGATTCAGAGCTTAGACGTCGAGATGCAAGGCTATTCTTTGACTTTTCAGACTCAGCAGTGTCGCCAGATGGTGCGATTGTAGATGCAGAGGGTAATGTTTGGGTGTCATTATGGGATGGTGGTTGTATAGTTTGCCTTTCGCCAGAAGGTAAAGAGCTCGAAAGGGTAGATACCGGTACATCAAGACCAACTTGTCCGGCATTTGGCGGAGAACTCGCGGATAAATTATTTACTACCTCAGCACAATGTGGACTCGAGGAAGCGCCAGTTACCGCAAATATCCATGGCACGACAATCCTGTTAGATACTAAAGTCAAAGGGCTATTTGAGCCTGCTGTGAACCTAACGGAATAAGACTGTCAGTTAATAAAGGGGTAAATTACTGACAGTGTTATCTTCACACTCGTGTGGGTCACTCTACTTCTTCAAATTAGCGATTTGAGCTAAGCATGCTACTCAACGTAATCAAGCAGCTAGCTATAGCTTGGTTTTGCTTCGCTACACATTTTGGACTAGCATTATCAGCCCTGTGTTGAAGCTTTTGCACTTTACACTTTACACTTTACACTTTACACAAGGAGAGCGTTATCGAATACGCAGAAGAGTTCTCAAAACCTGAAAAGTTTAAGAGGATATTTTTATTTCTTCTATTGGCTGTGCTGATACTCATAATTAATGAAAAGTGGTACCTCCCTTTTATTAATGAGTATGTTGATACTGTACATTGCCGAACTCTGTTCGGTTACTCTGGGATCACAGTCATGTGGCATGCTTTATTTGTAGGTTTACCGCTATTCAGTGCCGTCAGAATCGGTTTGGTTACTGTACCTCTTGGATATAAAGGCATTATTCATAAACAGTTTCCGCCTAAAGGGGTAAAAGTATATAAACCCACTCCAATTCTGCGAGGCTGGAAAGCAAGTGCTAAGTCAATATTTCACCTTTTAATACTTAGCTTATTTATATTATTTTCTGTTTGGGGTTATTTCCAAGTAGAGCAAATGCCACACGAAATACCAGATGATTTTGATTTAAGTGTTTGTGAAACGAATAAGTAATTTTGAATGAAGTCAGACAGATATAGGCTAGGCGTAACGTTATGCAGAGTTAACACTTTTATCTGACTACAAACTTGTTGTTTCAGCACAAAAATCGTCTCCAGCCTGTTCATAACAATCAATTGAAAGACACGGCTAAACAGTATTGCGCTTATGCTTATACACTCGATAGATATTTGCAGAGTAATTTATCCTTCCTAACTTCGTTTTTCTTTACTGATTTCTTCACCGCTATTTATACGTTTAAAATGTGTATTTTGTAAAAAATAAATGTAGTAACAACCTGAAAAGTAAAGTAAGTTACAATCAATTATCGTTGTACTCTGCCATCACCATTAGTCAGATTATTTGATAGTCGATTCAACTATTTTGAATTCCTTATTGCTCTCAGTTGTATCCACTCCACTTAATATCCCAATGTTAATATCCCAATGTTAATATAGTCAACAAACATGTTGCCTATTGAAACATCATATGTTTAAATCTTGTTAATGGAATGATTCATTCTTTATTTTGTATTTGAAAATATCAGCTTTTAATTTGCGTTATTGCATATATAAAGATGTTTTCTGACAGGGTAATTAAGAAACAAGATGTGGGGATATCACTTTGCTAGAAACAACAATGTCAGAAACGGCGTCTACTGGTAATAAGCGGGCCGATAACAAACTGACTGATAAAAATAAGCACTTTCAAGCGATTAAATTTTCAATGATTGCCGCATTTGGTGGCTTTGTATTTGGTTTAGATGCTGCGAATATTTCTGGAGCACTAAGATTTGTTAGCTCTCAATTTGAGTTAACCAGTTTACAAACAGGTAACGTCGTAGGTTGTGCCATTGTTGGTGTTATTCTAGCTTTGTTCTTCACTGGTAGCTTATGTCAGCGTTTTGGTCGTAAAAAGGTGTTGCTTGGCATTGCACTCACGTACTCGTTATCTACTGTTATTTCTTCATTCGCCAACAGTTATGAAATGCTAGTAGTAGGGCGGTTTATTGGTGGTGTGGCATTTGCTTCAATCACTGTTTCGGCCATGTATATTGGTGAAATAGCCCCTGCAAAACAGCGCGGTCAATTTGTCTCTGTTAATCAGCTGCTTATTACTTTAGGCAGTTTGATTGCATTTGTTATTAACTATTTTCTTGTTAGCTCTATGGGCAGCATTGAATCATTAACGGATGAGAATATTTGGCGTTTAATGCTCGGCTTCGAGATTGTGCCAAATATTATTTGGTTTTCGTTATTGCTTACCATCCCGGAATCACCACGTTGGTTACTGAGCAAGCAGCGAGATGATGAGGCTAAAGCTGTATTTGAGCAAATCACTGCACAAGGTGAAGTCAGTGAGTTAATGACTGATATTAAGCAAACCATTAAACAAGACAGTACAAATACTGTCGTACAGCAGCTTAAATTACTGTTTAGCAAACCAATGCGGTTTTTAGTTATTATTGCTGTTGTGTATGCCGTTGTTCAAGGCGCGACAGGGATGAATGCGGTGCTGTTTTATGCGCCAACTGTATTTGAGCAAATTGGTATGAGTGTAGAAGATACTTTTTTACAAACTATTGTATTAGGTGGAGTTTCAGTACTGTTTACTTTAGTCGCAATTTTTACCGTAGAAAAATTAGGTAGGAAAGTACTTACGGTATCAGGCCTTTTATTGATTGTGTTAGCGCATGGATCAATTTGGTACGGTTTTGATAACGCGAGTTATCAAATTAGCCAGCCTGTTATTCAAAAAGTGGCACTGCAACAGGTCGATGCTGACAAATTATTACCATTTTTGGGTAAAACCTATGACACAGATGTAGCATTAAAAGCAGATTTGGCCAGTGTGTATACTAAAAAAGAATTGCCTTTGATCAGTGGTGTGGTGATTAACGAATCAATAACCATCAACCCAGCATTTGTTTTATTTGGCTTATTCGCATTTTTAGCGGCATTTAATATGTCAATTGGCCCAATTATGTGGGTCATATTCTCTGAAATATTTTCTAGCCGAGTGAGAAGTGTGGCGCTGCCTTTTGCTGCACTAGTGCAAAGTATTTCAAGTTGGAGTATTCAACAGTTTTTCCCGTGGCAATTAGAAAACATGGGCGCTGCGAATACCTTTTTATACTATGGCGGCGTTGCGTTTATCGGTTGTATTGTCATGGCGTTGATTTTGCCTGAAACAAAAGGCAAGACCATTGAAGCGATTGAGCGTGAATTGGTACACGAGCGTTAACACTAACTTTAACAGGGTGTTTACTGTCTCGTTAACTGGTTTGCTTACAGTTCTTAATCATAGTGTGAAAACCTAACTAATTAAAAAAAAAGAGAATAATATGTCTGATCGTTTAATGGGTGAAGTAGCCATTATTACCGGTGGTGCTGACGGTATTGGCTGCACCATTGCTGAAGAATTTTGTCAGCAGGGGGCTAAAGTTTGCGTAGCAGATATGAACCAAACATTAGGTCAACAAGTGGTCGATAAACTGGTTGCTCAAGGTCATCAGGCTATTTTCGCATTTGTAGATATTGCAGATGAAGATTTGGTCAATGCAATGGTAGCAAAAACAGTTAAGGAGTTAGGTGAGCCTACAGTGTTAATTAATAATGCCGCCTTAATTAGTCCTGGTAACCAAATTGATGATGTGTCGGTCGATGCTTGGAAGAAAAGTTTTTCAGTTAATGTCGATGGAATGTGGTATTGCAGCAAAGCTGTGTATCCATACATGAAACAAAATGGCCGCGGCAGTATTGTTAATATTGGTTCAGTGCACTCGTTTAAAATTGTACCCGGTTATTTCCCGTATGCGGTTACCAAGCATGCAGTCATAGGCCTGACACGTAATTTAGCTGTCGAATTTGCTGACAGTAACATTCGCGTGAATGCACTTTGCCCTGGGATGATTGAAACGCCAATGGCATTTAAATCTTGGGACGCAACTGACGATCCGCAGAGCTCTCGTCAAGCTATGGCTGAGGTGCATCCTTTAAAGCGTAACGGCACTACCAGTGAAATAGCAAAACCGGCTTTATTTCTAGCCAGTCAAGATTCAAGTTTTATGACAGGTCAAAGCCTTGTCGTCGATGGTGGTCGCTCAGTTATTTATCATGATTAAAAGCGCATTGTTTTGGGCGATTGTCGATGAGCGCTTTTTGATAGGCACATGCTGTACAGTGTTTAGCGTTAATCTGCAGTGTTAAAGTTAATTTATTCTAAAATTGATGGCTTTGAAGCAATCACAATAGCTAATAACCAAGTGTCTATGACTGTCATGCCTCAACTTGGGGGCAAAATCATTTCCCTTAAGTCCGTTACCATGCAGCATGAATGGCTACAACAAACGCCATACGGCCAGCTTAGCAAAGCTCAATATGGTGATTCGTTTGTTGATGGTAATGACATAGGTGGCTGGGATGAGTGTTTCCCAAGTATTAGCCAGGAAATCTATTCCCACCCTAACTACAGTCACGTCAAAATTCCCGATCATGGTGAGTTATGGTGTATGCCATGGCAAGTTAGCAAAGTCGCTGAAATTAATGGGTATGTAGCTGTGACTCTGCTTTGCACAAGTAAACAATTACCGTATACATTTGAGAGAACCATCAGTTTAAGTACTGAAAGTGATTATTTTACAATTGAGTATTGTGTAACTAATCACGGAGCAGATGATTTACCATTTGTCTGGTCTATGCACCCTATATTCGCAGCTAAAGAGGGGATGACTATTCAATTATCTGAATCTATCCACCAATTCCGGGCTGACAGTGGTTTTAAAGACTTTTTTAATTCCTCACAACGACACATAAACTGGCTTTATTTTGGTGAATCAACCGATAAAGTGGTTAGCCTTGCTGACGTAATGCCTGAATCTAGCCAATTTGCTAGTAAACTATTCAGTAATGAGTTAGTTCGGCAAATACCTGAAGATAGTAATCAACTGGTTGAAGTCGCGCTCTTTGAACCAGAGCGCAAGCAGATGTGTGGTTTTCGCTTTAATCGAGGTGAGATTTCACATTTTGGCTTATGGCTTAATTATTGTGGTTGGTCAGGCAGTGATTTAGCGCCCGCTTATGTCATTGGCTTAGAGCCTTGTTTAGGAAGTGCGGATTCATTAAAAGAGGCTGTTGAACGAGATTCTGTAGCAGTTCTTCTTGCAAACAGTTGTCGTAAATGGTCCATCGAGTGCTTTATTAAAGGGTAATTGTTCAGACCTATCTCTTTCGCTTTGTGTCGCAAGTTAAACATGAAAAGCAATCACTATTACGGAGACATTCATTAAGGTCATTTCTTTTTTACTATTTAACAGCACCTATATGCTAACGTTAACAATTTATCCTGCTATGGACCTTTCTTTCATAGTCTCATGCTTATTCTATTCTTAATTGATTGAATTTATGATAGTTTAAATCTTGTATTTAATTTGAAAAGGAACTTCAATGCTTATAATAGAACTGTTTGTAAAATCATTATTGTGGCTTTCAATCGCACTGTCTCCAACGTTATTATGTGCAGGTATTGGCGCAGTATTAAGCCTATATCTAACTGGAGAGTTAACAGGTGTGATATTACCTGTTTGCACAGCTATTGGTTTTATCTTAGGTAGTCACTGGGCCGAAACCGTTCGCAAAGGTGTTGGTTTGTCGGAGTATTTAGGTCGCTTAGTGAGCAGTCAAAATGATGCCAAAGGTAAGTCCAAATAAATACTAATAGCATTACTATCTTTTCAAACATATCATTATATAGCCTAATTCAGCACCTTAATATAAAACGATAGCAAGACCTTATAGAAGCTTGTTATCGGCTAGCTAAAATATTGCCGCTTTTTAAATATTCCTTCCTAAGTTCTGCCAGTTATTTATCTTCGCCAGCAAAGTCGCAATCCTTAACATCCTACTTGTATCCTCAAAGGTAAATGTTTTGTTAACATTTTTGTAAACATTTAGGCTTTGTATATTGCACTCTTAAACATCATATGTTTAAATACTTATCATGTTATGCGATTTATTCTTTTATTGGTTAACTGCCTAGTCATTAGATGTGTTATCTGTGAGTAAAGAGGGTTTTACTCACCATGACTTTATGATGTTTATGTAACAGGTTTTAACGAATAGCGTATTAGAAATATACAAATGGAGCTGTGCTAATGCTTATAAAACAACTATATATCGGTGGTGAGTTGGTTTCTAGTGGATTGACAACTGAAGTTATCAACCCTGCAACTCTAACCCCTGTTGGCAGTATTGCAGCAGCAGATATTGCCCAGGCTGAACAAGCATTAGCGGCTGCAAATAAAGCATTTCCAATTTGGTCTAAAACCTCGATTAAGCAAAGAACCGATTGGATGTACAAATTGCGTGATGCTGTGATTGAAAACGAACAACATCTTAGAGAGTGCATCCATCTTGAAATGGCAAAACCTTGGTCATCAACAAAAGATGATTACCAAATGTTGGTGGATAGCTTAAATTTTTACGCCGACGCTATGTTGAACCTTGAGCAAGAAACACTTGAAGATAAAGAGGGCACTCATACTCATGAACTTAGACGTGAGCCTGTGGGTGTGGCAGCAGCATTTTTAGCTTGGAATTTTCCACTACTAAACCTTGCCTACAAGATTGGCCCCGCAATGGCTGCGGGCTGTCCGATTGTCATTAAACCTTCAGTTAAAACTCCTTTATCTGCTTACGCCGTTGGTGAATTATGCGCAAAAATAGGCTTACCAGCTGGTGTGGTGAACATTATTTCTGGTCCGGATCATAAAGTGGGCGATGCAATTTCAGCATCAACTATCCCTTCAGTGTTAACTTTAATTGGTTCTACCAATGTCGGTAAACATGTTATCGCAACGGGCGCCACATCCATTAAACGCTACTCAATGGAATTAGGCGGTAATGCCCCTGCAATAGTCTTTGCTGATGCTGATTTAAACAATGCTGCAGACGTGATTTGTGGCGTGAAATTCGCGAACGCAGGTCAGATTTGTGTCACACCAAATCGGGTGCTTGTTGAACAATCCATTGCAGATGAGTTTATTGAAATGATTTTGACCCGTGCTCATTCTGTCAAAGTAGGTTTTGATAAAACAGCTGATATTGATATGGGACCTGTTATGGATGCTTCATCATGGCACCGAATCGATGCACTGGTACAAGATGCGATTGTTAAAGGTGCCACGTTACTAACGGGTGGCGGTAAGCCCGAAGGACATGAAACAGGCTATTTTTATAGCCCAACTGT
Organism: Shewanella sp. 2_MG-2023; assembly: GCF_030548905.1. NCBI lineage: Bacteria > Pseudomonadati > Pseudomonadota > Gammaproteobacteria > Alteromonadales > Shewanellaceae > Shewanella > Shewanella sp. 2_MG-2023. Next base: position 13,625 of record NZ_JAUOSO010000002.1, on the reverse strand, counting down.
CTTGTGTGGTGTCACTCCTGAGATGGATATTGCTAAAGAGGAAGTGTTTGGACCTGTTATCAGTATCATGACTTTCAGTAAAGATGATGAGGTTTTAGCTGAAGCTAATAACACTGAGGCAGGCCTGTCATCATTTATTTTCACGACTAATGAAGCCAGAGTTACGCGGTTTGCTGATGAGCTACGATTTGCAGAAGTACAAGTGAATGGCATTAAATATGCGATTAATTTGCCTCATTTTGGTATTAAGCAATCTGGAGTTGGAGTCGATTGTTCCTTGCTAGCGCTGGACGATTACCTTGCTTACAAACGAGTCTCTCGTGCCGTTTAGTTTTTAGCAATAGTTCTTTATTAGTTACTTAGCAAAAGTCTCAGTATCGCTGATTCGGTATTACCAGGAAGTTATTCGATGAAAATTATTGAAATAAAAAGCCACGTATTGCAATACGATCTTGAAGAAGAATTAGGTTATTCGCAGCAATACTACGCCCAAAGAACGACCCATTTAGTTGAAGTCATTACTGATGTAGGTATTACAGGTTGGGGGGAATGTTTTGGCGGTGGCGGTATTGCTTTTGCCAATAAAACTATTGTTGAAAAAGTAATACAGCCGATGATTCTAGGCATGGATCCACTGGATAGGGAAGTAATTTGGCACAAGGTCTACAACCTGATGCGTGATCATGGCCAAAAGGGAATGCCTATCCAATCATTGTCGGGTGTAGATATCGCTTTGTGGGATATTGCAGGCAAGTTTCATGGGCAGCCGGTGTATAAACTACTTGGCGGGGCATTTAGAGAGCGTATTCCAGCCTACGGTTACGGCATGATGCTACAACGTTTTGATGACTTAGAAGCTCGATTTACCGATGAAAGTGCTCGTATTAAAGAAATGGGTTTTACTGCGACTAAGATGAAAATCGGTCTAAGTCCTGATAGGGACATTAAACTCGTAGAAGCTGTACGAAAAGGCATCGGTAACGATATGCGTCTAATGGTTGATGCGAATCATGCTTATACTGCTAGAGAAGCGATTCCATTGGGGCGTGAGCTACAAAATTTAGGTGTTCACTGGTTTGAAGAACCTGTCGCTCCTGAAGATAAGCAAGGTTATCGTGATTTATGTGAAGCGTTGGATATGACCATCGCAGGTGGCGAAGCTGAGTTTACCCGTTGGGGCTTTAGAGACTTAATTGAAAACCGTTGTGTAGACTTACTGCAACCTGAGGTGTGCGCACTTGGCGGCATTACTGAATACCAAAAAGTTTTAGCGATGGCTCATGCTCATTTTATCCCAGTGATTAATCATGTTTGGGGCTCAGCAATTGCCGTCGGTACAAATCTTCATTTACTAGCTGCATTACCTGATTTACCGGGGGCAGCGCATCCAGTACAACCCATGCTTGAATATGACACTACACCGAATCGTTTTCGTGAAGACTTACTTAAAGAGCCGCTTAATATCTTAAAGCAAGTAAAAGACAGTGGCGGCAGTGTTGCCTTACCTCAAGGTCCAGGGATTGGTGTTGAACCTGATCCTGACTTTATTAAACATTACGAAGTCATTAATTAACCTTTCTAGAGAATTCTCCCATGATAGATGCATCATCGCCTCAACCTGCACTTATAGCGGTTGATTGGGGTAGTAGTAACTTTAGATCCTTCTTATTGGATAAAAGTGGCCATATTTTGTCCGAAGTGACGTCACCACAAGGTATGTTGTGCCTTGAAAAAGCGCAATTTGAACCTGCTTTACTTGAACAAATTCAACCTTGGTTGAATGACATTAGTGCGCAGAAAAATGTTGTACCTGTATTAATGGCTGGCATGGTCGGCAGTGCACAAGGTTGGTGTGATGCAGGCTATGTCGAGTGTCCTGCTGATGCTAAACAAGCAGCAACTCAATTACAGGCAGTGAACAATCAAGCAGGGTTACAGTTACATATTGTTCCAGGTTTCAAATGCCAAACATCTAATTTACAACCAGATGTTATGCGCGGTGAAGAAGTGCAAGTGTTTGGCGCGGTGTCATTGATTGAACATGAGTTAGGCCTTTTAAATAACGCCCAGCTTGAAAAATTAGTGTTTTGCTTACCCGGCACTCACTCCAAATGGATAAGAATGGCGAAAAGCGACCATGGCCATACCTTGATAGATGATTTATCAACGCATATGACGGGTGAGATGTTCAACATCGTGCTTGAGCATAGCATTTTGGGTAAAGGTTTAGATAAAAGTGCTGAATCGCATATTGAAGAAATAGATATGGACGGTTTTTTACAAGGGGTGCATACAAGCCAGCGTGAAGGTGGCTTACTGCATCACCTTTTTAGTGCCAGAACACTGAGGCTAGAGCAGCGTTTAGCCGATGATGATGTGACTAGCTATCTTTCAGGTTTACTTATTGGATCAGAACTTTGTTCGGTTTTAGCCTCATCGCCAAACCTAGAACATATTTATCTCATTGGCAGCTCTCAACTAAACAACCTATATAGCGAAGCGTTAAAAGAGTTGGGGTATTTGTCGACTACAGTGAGCAGTGCTAAAGCATCAGCCCTTGGCATGTTGTCGATTGCTAAACAGGCGAATTTAATTATATCTAAGGAAGCAAGTTAATGGCTATTTCGTTAAAAGATGCATTAAATGAATTACCTTTAGTTGCCATCTTACGTGGTGTGACACCTGAAGAAGTTATCGCTATTGCAGATGTGCTAGTAGAACAAGGCTATAAAGTGATTGAGGTACCGCTCAACTCGCCACGACCTTACGAAAGCATTAAGTTATTAAGTGATAAGTACGGTGAAAATCTTGTGATCGGTGCCGGTACGGTGGTGTCCAAAGAGCAAGTTGATCAAGTCGAACTTGCTGGCGGTCGGATAATTATATCGCCTCATGCTGACGTTGAAATTATTAAGTACAGTAAAGCTAAGAATCTTTATTGTGTTCCAGGTTTTTTTAATCCTACTGAAGCTTATGCAGCCATTCATGCAGGTGCGGATTCTTTAAAGTTATTTCCTGCTGATACTCTTGGCCCCAAAGGGTTAAAAGCGATGTCAGTTGTATTGCCTGACATCCAAATTTTACCCGTAGGTGGCGTTTCACCTGACACTATGCAAGCATTTATTGATGCAGGTGCCAGTGGGTTTGGTTTAGGAAGCGGCTTATATAAAGCTGGGATGAGTGTTGAGCAAGTTAAGCATAACGCTATGGCATATGTCCAAGGTTATAAAAGTACCTTAACAGTTCACTAAGCCAAATCTTTAGAGTTCAATAATGCCGTAAACTGAGTTCAGTGAGTTGTATTAGTTCAGTCATTTCAGAGATGATTTCGAACTTGTCTGTTGTCGCTATATACAAATAGTGTTGTTTTGCTTTCCTTTATACTTATTCCTAGTAAGTATCTGTTGTAGCTTTAGCAGCCGAAAGGCTGCTATTTTTTTAGTTACTTCTGCTTATCACCCAAAGCATCAATTTATCTAATGTGAAGTCAATATATTATTAAGTCTCAATCATAGATTGTTTCAATTGACACCTTAAACATACTATGTTTATATTTAACCTATGAGTGAATTAATATATTACGATTTAAAATGCACCCAAGGAATGTCGCCTAGTCTTTCAGTACAAGTTGCTAAAGAACTCGGTCGTCGCATTGTTTCTGGTGCATTCGAAGCCCACAGTCTTATTGATGATGAAAATGCCTTGGCATCTCGTTATCAAGTCAGTCGTGTTGTCGTCCGTGATGCCGTTAAAATTCTAGTAAGCAAAGGTTTACTAGAAGTCAGACGCGGTATTGGTACACGTGTTCAGTCACGCGATAAATGGAACATGCTAGATGATGATATTTTAGCTTGGCATTTATCTGCACCGCCAAACCTTGTGTTTTTAAAACAGTTGATGGACGTTAGGTTAGCATTTGAGCCAAAAGCAGCAAGATGGGCTGCAGAACGTGCAACTGAAGAAAACCTCGCTGAAATCGAATCAGCGGTAGAACGTATGGCAAAAGCTGACGGTACAGCGGAAGACTTTATTATTGCCGACTCTTTGTTTCATAAATCGGTGATGAAAGCAGCTAACAATAGTTTTCTCGCTTCTATGGAAGGAGTGATATATTCAGCTTTATTGGTCAGTATTAAAGTCACCAATAAAGACCCTCGTGATAATGGCGCTTCTGTTCCTTTTCATCGTGAAGTCTTTGAAGCGATTGCAGCTAAAGATGGTGATAAAGCTGAAAAATTAACCGAGAAACTGTTAAATGATGCCAGTATTCGCCTTTCTTTAACTCAAAGTAACAATAATTAACAATTCACGGTTGTCTATTGTCCAAAAATCAGATAAATAGTATGTAGTTATCTTTTTGGAAAAATATTTAATGAGTGAATTAACATACTACGATTTAAGAAGAACGAACTCGATGTCACCGAGTTTGCCTGTTCAAGTAGCAAAAGAGTTAGGTCGTAGGATTGTTGCTGGCACGTTTGTGCCTGGTACGCTTATTGATGATGAAAATAAACTGGCTGAACGCTATCAAGTCAGTCGAGTTGTCGTTCGTGATGCGGTAAAAATTCTCGTTGGTAAAGGCTTATTAGATGTACGCCGAGGAATAGGTACTCGTGTTAAACCTAGAAATAACTGGGCTTTACTTGACGATGATGTTTTAGCTTGGCACCTTTCTGCACCACTTAATCCTGACTTTTTAACTCAATTGATGGAGTTTAGACTCGCATTTGAGCCTAAAGCTGCCAGTCTCGCAGCATTAAATGCCACGGATGAAGATATTCAAGCAATTACTGAAGCGCTCGCTGAAATGGAAGCGTCTACAAGCGATGTGGGTCGTTTTGTGATTGCAGATGCGCACTTTCACAGTGCTATTTTAAAAGCGTCTCATAATGAGTTATTCATTTCGATGGAGTGCGTGATTTTTTCAGCCTTGTTAGTCAGTATTCGGGTTACTAACCAAAATGATGCTGAAAACAAAACATCGATTCCATTTCACCAAGAAGTATTTGATGCAATTAAAGCTAAAGATGGTGCATTAGCACAATCATTAACAGAAACCTTATTAAGCGATGCTAAAGCTCGTTTGGTTGCATTAATGGCATAAACAGCAGTGTTGTAAAATGAGTCTTTAAAGCTTGAGTATTCAAAGAAACGGTTCAATCATTGATTGAGCCGTTTTTTATTTTGATGTTATTTATGATGAATAATGATCTTTGATACAGCTATTTGATTAGGTTATTTCGCTCCGCTAAGTCTATTCCTTATGTTTAGCCTCTATATCCATGCTATTTGTGTTTCTGTTTCAGTAACATTCTGAGTATCTAAATTAAGTCAGCTGATTTGCGATTTTAATAACTGTCCTTGAAAAAATTCACATTGCACAGTTAAACATCATATGTTTAACTTTATAGAACAGATTCCAACTATTAATCGCTATTTCATAGTTAAATAGTCAACGCACTATTTAAAATCAAAAGATGATTCAAGTTAACTATTACACAAGGATCCAGTGTGGCTCATTCTGACTCAAACAATCTTACAAACAAACTAACGGTTTCAGACAAACTAGTTGGGTATGCCAAACATTTATTATTGCAACGAGGTGCTGCTAAGCCTGTTGCTGAAACGTCACAGACTACTGCACCTGATTCGTTATCTGAAGCGCTAACAGTGCAGCAGATTATGGCTGAAATGCATCAACATCCTGTGGTTGGCTGGAAGTGCTTAACCCCACGTGACGATGGCAGTCTTATTGTGGCGCCGTTACTTGGTGAAAGTGTTGTTGAACAAACAATATGCCCAATAGCGCCAGTGAACAATCAGGCTCTTATTGAGCCTGAAATTGCTTTTGTTTTAACTGAAGATTTACCCAGCGGTAAAGTATACTCAGAAGCGGAAATCGATAAGGCTGTTGGTGAAACTAGAATGGCTTTAGAGCTTATACAACCAAGGTTTACAAAGGACTATCCAGCTAATCACTTTGAACGCTTGGCAGATGGCTTAAGCAATCAGGGGCTATATTTGGGGCCTGAAATTGAAAAATCTTTAGCTTATAGTGCGTCTAATATTGCTTTGTCACTTCAACAAGGTGAACAACAACAAAATGTAGTGGGAGGGCACCCATGTGATTTGCCACAAAACCCTTTGTATTGGTTAGTAAATCATTTAAGTGAAAGAGGGATTAGTTTGCAAGCTGGCCAAGCAATCATTACTGGTTCGTATTATGGTGTGGTTAAAATGGCATTAGATGTACCTCTTAAACTCGAATACGGCGGTTTAGGGCGCTTTGATGTGACGTTTATTGCTCGTTAAATTCCACTTTTTAATTAGAATAAACCTATAACCTTGACTGTTTATTCAGTTACCTGCGATATGGTGACTGCTTATTCAGTCATGATGAATTATTCATAGTTGATTTCTTTGTCAAAAATTCTTATTTTATTTGCTGTTTATGTTTTATTTTTGTTGACTCCAAGACATAACGACATTATTTTGCATCTCCATTTTTCAAAATCAAATTTAAACAAGGAAAGACGTCATGACAGAGCCATCTGCGATCAGCTTGATCCCGCCTGTGGTTGTTTTGATATTAGCAATTTTATTAAGAAGGCCTATTCTCGCTTTGGTGATAGGTGCTGTTGTGGGTTTATTGATGCTTGAGCCAACAGAAGCATTAAATAACTTTTCAGAAATATCACTTAAAGTCATGGCAGATGAAACCATCGGCTGGCTTATTTTAGTGTGTGGTACTTTTGGTGCTTTGATTGCTTTATTGGTTAGAACAGGCGGTGCATTTGCCTTTGGTAAAAATGCACTGAAAGTCGCCAAAGGCCCTAAATCGTCTTTGATGATGACGTTTGTATTGGGTGTTGCCATATTCATTGATGATTATTTGAATGCGCTTACAGTGGGTGAAACCATGAAGCGAGTGACTGACAAGTTTCGAATTTCTCGTGAAATGCTAGCGTATGTTGTTGATTCAACTGCTGCGCCGATCTGTGTATTAGTGCCATTGTCAACTTGGGCGGTATTTTTTGGCGGCTTGTTGGTAGACAATGGCATTGCAGAAACGGGGCAAGCAATCAGTGTATATATGTCAGCGATACCTTATATGTTGTATGCCTGGGTTGCTGTCATTATGGTGCCGCTGGTTATTTTAGGTATTATTCCTTTAATTGGGCCGATGAAAAAAGCTGAGTTAAAAGCACGCCAAGGTATTGGGATCCCTGTCGATGAATCTGCGGATATCCAAACCAGTAATGATTACGCTGTTAAAGCGATGGAAGATGAATTTAAAACTGCTGATCACCAAGGGAAACTACATAATTTTCTAGTGCCGATAATCATGTTGGTAGGCTTCACTGTGTATTTTGACATTGATGTCTGGTTAGGTTTATTAGCAACAATGTTGATAACTATACCTTATTACGCAGTACAAAAGCTGATGCCATTTGCAGAGATGATGGAGCAAATGATTGATGGCTTTAAAAGTATGCTGCCTGCAATCGGCACCGTTATCGCAGCTTTTATTTTCAAAGATGTATGCGATCAATTATTGCTACCGCAATTTGTCATTGAAAGCTTAAGCCCATATATGACAGCGCAGCTGTTACCGGCTGTGGTATTTATTGCAATGGCAATACTCGCGTTTGCTACAGGTTCTAGTTGGGGAATATTTGCGGTATCTATACCGATTGTTATGCCATTAGCACAAGCTGTTAATGCTGATATTCCTTTGGTGATTGGCGCATTATTATCAGCTTCATCTTTTGGTAGCCAGGCTTGTTTTTATAGTGATTCGACTGTACTTGCAGCGCAAGGTGCAGGGTGTAACTTGGTGAGTCATGCTGTTACTCAGCTACCTTATACACTAATCGCAGCAACAATTACCTTTATAGGTTTTATCATCATTGCATAATGTATTAGCAACGAATGTAAAAACAGAGACTAAAACCAGTGCTTGCACTGGTTTTTTTATATCGGCAAAGATTATAACGTCTCAAATGGAGTATTAAATGAACAAGATAGATTCAGCTAATCACGCTTTTACAGGGTGTAAATTAGCATTGATATTTGATGCTCAACTACTCGTATATCGAAGAGATAATATAGACAGCATCCCTTTTCCTAACTTATGGGATTTCCCTGGCGGCGGTAGAGAAGGAAATGAAACGCCTGAACAATGTGTGTTACGTGAATTGCATGAAGAATTTTCTATTGCATTACCTACTGAGAGGTTGATATACAAACAACAAGCCATTAATCAAACATCTGATGGTATTTCATTCTTCTTTGTTGCACAGGCGACACAGCTAGAGATTGAGTCGATTCACTTTGGAGATGAAGGTCAATATTGGCAATTAATGTCGATTGAAGAATATATGAATGACAAAGATGCCATTTTGCCATTACAACAGCGTTTAGCTTATTACTTAGAGACTAAATAACTTGAACTTAGTTAGGTAAGATTATTTATCCAAAGGATAAGTATTAAGATAAAGAGTTAACCTAAACAAGTAGCATAGGGAGTTTATATAAGCTTTTATATAAGCTTTTTATATAGCAGGGAGCAATATGTATATACCTAAGAACTTACAAATGGAATCACTTGAACAGATCCATGACTTTATAGATGAATTCAGCTTTGCCATTTTAACCACTCAAGACTTAACGGCTTCACATCTCCCTTTATTATTAAAACGTGATGAAGGAGAACTAGGCACTTTATATGGTCATCTTGCTAAAGCGAATAGTCATTGGAAAGCTTTTGATACCCAAGCTATTTTAGCGGTGTTTTCTGGCCCTCATGGCTATATTTCTCCCACATGGTATGACAGTTATCCAGCGGTGCCGACCTGGAATTATGCTGCTGTGCATGTAAAAGGGCATATAAGTCTTACGAGCAGCGAAGATACCTTACAAATACTTTCAGACACGATTCAATATTATGAGCCGTCATTAACTGAAAGTGGCGGTTTTATTCCTGAGGAATATAAGCAAAAACTCGCTAAAGCCATCGTGGGTTTTAAAATTGAAATTACCCATGCTGAGGGAAAACTGAAACTAGGCCAGCATCGCTCAGAGGCTGATCAACAAGGTGTATTAAATGGCTTAGCAAAGTCGTCAAGGATGGATGATAAAGCCTTACTTGCTTATACAAAGAGCCTGATTGAACATTCTGTAAATAAAACCTAATGACTAATTGTGTAAGGCGTGATGGCATGGATAAAAGCGGCAGTGATAGAAAAGACCTCCAAGTGAAAGGGTTTAAAATTAGCACAGATAAAAATGATATTGATATCAATATCGTTCATCAATTTATCACTCACTCTTATTGGGCTAAAGATATTCCGATGGCCGTGTTGCAAAAAGCGATAGAGCATTCAAGTTGTTTTAGTGTGTTAACTGAATCAAATCAACAAGTCGGTTTTGCAAGATTAATTACGGACCATGCAACTTTTGGTTATTTAGCAGATGTGTTTGTTGTTGATGAACACAGGGGCAAGGGATTAAGTAAATGGCTTATCGATACCATTATGAATCATGAACAGATTAAAGATTTTCGTAGAATGATGTTAGCCACACGAGATGCACATGGCCTTTATGCCCAGTTTGGTTATTTACCTATAGATAATCCAGAAATTCTAATGCAAGTGTGGCGGCCTAATGTATATCAAACATCACTCAACCGATGATCTTTTGCATCTACTTAATTTGTGGTTAAAGTATCAAACAAAAATGGGCTCAATTGCACCCATTTAATTTATTCGCTCTAACCTGAAACCAATTTCTGATGTTTGAAAAATCTAATAAGAGGCAACCAAACAAGACCACAAAGTAATCCGCTAAGTACACCAATGAAGTGTGACTCAGTGGCGACTCTTGCGTTAATCAGTGAGCTAACACTTTCACTCGCGCCAAAGTACATTTCATAAGCCACTTTAAGACAGACTCCGACGAGTAATAAGTAGCCTGAAATATACCCTTTTCGGATGTCTAATAACGCGCCAAAGGTAAATAAGCCGTGCAGTAGACCACTTAAACCGACGTATCCTTTAAGTTCTGGATAAAAGAAGTACAAACCTAGGCCTTCAAGAATACATAAACTGAAAAACAATCCCATAAACTTGCTAGCATGACCTTTGTAGTGCATCTCATGTAAAAACAAAATGACCCAAAAACCAGCTAAGTTCATTAGCAAATGCCATAGGTTAGTATGGAGTAAGTTGCCAGTCGCAATCCGCCATAGTTCACCAGCAGCGATATTGTCGTAACGATAACTGAGTAAAGCATCCATGTTTATGTTTGCCATTGGTGTCATCGTTGAGACAAATAACACAGTGCAAATGACACTGATTACTAGTGCGAAATAGTAGGTTCCTGCACTGCTGTTGCGGCTTCTTGGCATAGTAAAATCCATTTAAATCGAGTCATAGTGTTAATTGTAGCTAAGAATAAATTTTAATCTTTGATAACGATTCTGATTAGAATCAAATAATTCGAATAACGTTATTGCTTAGACTCTAAAGACGCCATCACAGTAGATTTATTACTAAGATAATCATCCAACCCACGTTGACGTAATAAACACGCAGGGCAGTCTCCGCAGCCACTGCCTTTAATGCCGTTGTAACAAGTGAGCGTTTCTTCAGTTACTAATGATAACGAGTGGTACTTATCTGCCAGTGCCCAAGTCTCAGCTTTGTTTAGCCACATTAATGGCGTCACAATTTTAAGTGGCTTATCCATACCTAATGCTAGTGATTGTTGCATGGACTTAATAAATTCATCGCGACAATCTGGGTAACCCGAGAAATCGGTTTCACAAACGCCCGTGATAATAGCGTCGCAACCTAGCTGATACGCATAAATACCAGTAAGAGTTAAGAACAAAATATTTCTACCTGGGACAAACGTACTTGGTAGACCGTTTTCCATCAGTTCATGTGAGACAGGAATTGCATCTCGAGTTAACGCTGAAATAGCGAGCTCGTTCAATAAGCTGACATCCATGACCTTGTGACTGGCGATATTAAGCTGTTTAGCTAATGATTGAGCTATTTCAATCTCTTGACTATGACGTTGACCATAGTCAAAGGTTATTGCATGAACTTCATCATATTCTGTCATTGCCTGTATTAGGCACGTTGTGGAATCTTGACCACCACTAAAAACAACGATTGCTTTTGACATAAAATCTCACTGTAAAACTCATATCGGCTTGTTATTAAACAAACTGAACCTCAGTTGTTTAAGAATGACTCGGTATGAGTTTGAAAAATACATTATCCAGCTATTTTATCTTATTGCAGCAAGCGATAGCAAAAACTTGCAGCTACATTGAAAATCATCTATAAATGCGCCCTCGAAACAAAACATACTCTTTATATAGCAGATGATTATCTGCACTTTTTAAAAGTAAGGCATTTACATGAATTATCCAGTAAACGAAGTGTTTGAAACAATCCAAGGCGAGGGAACGTTTACTGGCGTACCAGCGATTTTTGTTCGTCTACAAGGCTGTCCTGTAGGGTGTTCTTGGTGTGATACTAAGCAAACCTGGGAAGTGCTAGCTGAAAACAACGTCTCACAAGAACAAGTTATTCAAGTTGATGGCACTATCGGCCGCTGGTCAGAACATAATGCATCAAGCCTTATTAATGCCTTTAAAGCGAAAGGTTTTACCGCAAAGCATATTGTTCTAACGGGCGGTGAACCATGTTTATATGATTTATCAGCATTAACCAATGAATTGATTGACGCAGGTTACGATATACAAATTGAAACCAGTGGCACATTTGATGTGGTTTGTCATAAAGACGTTTGGGTTACCGTATCGCCAAAAGTGAACATGAAGGGTGGGTATGCCGTACTTGATCAAGCATTAATGCGTGCAAATGAAATAAAACATCCTATAGCAACTCAAAAACATATCGATGAATTGGATGAATTGTTAAACCCAATAGATACCACAGGTAAAACCATTTGTTTACAACCAATCAGTCAAAAGCCAAGAGCGACTGAACTTGCGATGAAAACCTGTATTGCACGTAACTGGCGATTATCAATCCAAACACATAAGTATTTAGATATTGATTAATAAGTTGTACAAGAGAACTTCACGTTAAGTTACTCAGCATTCTGATTATAAAAAAAACCGCTATTAAGCGGTTTTTTTTATGCAAACTAGTTAGTCATTAAATAGGCTATTTGAGTAAGCTAGACTATTTGAGTAAGCTAGACTATTTGAGTAAGCGAGACTATTTAAGTGAACCAGACGTATTAAACTTTTCTAACAATGCATCATACTGCGCTGTTGAGCCGATATTGTTATCAATCCATTGTGCATTGTAATAAGTATCAAGATAACGTTCACCTGAATCACATAATAGCGTCACTAGCGAACCCGTTTGGCCTGCCTGTTTCATTGCGCAGGCAAGTTCCAGCACACCGTATAAATTAGTTCCTGTAGAGGGACCGACTTTTCTTCCAATCAACTTGGCAAGCCAATTCATGGTTGCAAGAGAAGCAGCGTCTGGGATTTTTTTCATGTCATCTACAACACCTGCAATAAATGAAGGCTCAACTCTTGGTCGACCAATACCCTCAATTTTACTGCCATTTTCACAGGTGATTAATTGATCGCCTTGATGATAGTAGTCGTAAAAGACCGAGTTTTCTGGGTCAACAACACATAACTTGGTCGATAATTGCTGATAGTTCAAATAACGGCCTATGGTAGCGGATGTGCCACCAGTGCCTGGACTCATCACAATCCATTCAGGTATTGGATAGGGCTCTTTTTGCATTTGATTAAATATAGAATCAGCGATGTTGTTATTACCACGCCAATCGGTCGCACGTTCAGCATAAGTAAATTGATCCATATAGTGACCATTTAATTCCTCTGCTAAACGTTGCGATTCTGCATATATCTTACTGCTATGATCAACAAAGTGGCATTGGCCGCCATAAAATTCGATTTGCTCAATTTTGGTTTTTGCGGTCGATGAAGGCATGACGGCAATAAAAGGTAGACCTAATAAACGTGAAAAATATGCTTCTGATACGGCAGTGCTGCCTGATGATGACTCTATGATACTGGTGTGTTCGTTTACCCAACCGTTGGATATGGCATATAAGAACAATGAGCGAGCTAATCGGTGTTTGAGACTGCCTGTTGGATGAGTGCTTTCATCTTTAAGGTAAATATCGATGCCATCAAGTTGCGGAAGGTCTAATTTGATTAAGTGCGTGTCAGCGCTTCTCTGAAAGTCCGCTTCGATTTTGGCGATTGCCTGTTTAACCCATTGTTTAGACATAATGGAACCTTTAAATGAAAAGAGATCAATATCATAGTCTTATTTATATTTTGCTTAAAGGATGTTTTAGCTGATGAAAGGTAAAAATCATTAATTTACAGTTAGGTAATAGAAGGCGTTCTGATTAATGTGAACAAGATCAAACAAAAAATATCAGTTTAAAAACGGAGCAGACTTAATCAAGAAATAAAGAATAAAATGAGATTTCATTTTAAAGCATAAGAAGTGGTGGAGGGAGAAGGATTCGAACCTTCGAAGGCTGAGCCGTCAGATTTACAGTCTGATCCCTTTGGCCACTCGGGA